>NZ_JBEOPN010000004.1:0-207940 GCF_040310085.1 Shewanella sp. S1-58-MNA-CIBAN-0166
GGTGCGCGTGGGAGGAGTCGAACCTCCGACCGCCTGGTTCGTAGCCAGGTACTCTATCCAGCTGAGCTACACGCGCATAAATTGGGTTTTTAGTGAAACATGAAATGGTGCGCGTGGGAGGAGTCGAACCTCCGACCGCCTGGTTCGTAGCCAGGTACTCTATCCAGCTGAGCTACACGCGCATTCATGTTTAACACTTTAATAGATAATGGTGCGGATGGGAGGAGTCGAACCTCCGACCGCCTGGTTCGTAGCCAGGTACTCTATCCAGCTGAGCTACATCCGCATCGTATATCTATTGTAAGAAATGGCGGAGAAGGAGGGATTCGAACCCTCGATGGGATTTAAAGCCCATACTCCCTTAGCAGGGGAGCGCCTTCGGCCACTCGGCCACCTCTCCGTTTCTTGGCGCACATATTACTGTTTGATGAAAATAAGTCAAACCCTTTTTAGGAAACCTAACTTCATTTGGAGTGTTTTTAAGCACATTGGAGATAATAGACTCAAATCTTGATGAAAACAGTCGTTTTTTGATGAATATTCTTTTTAATTTACAGACATAATCTCATTAAACCTCTGTTCGTCCGACAAGCGTTTTAAGGTTTTTAACCAAAGATATAATTAAACACATCGTTGATTTAAACAACCTAGCCTAGTCATTGGGTGATTTATACTCACTATTACAATTCAACATCATATTAACCAATATCGACAATAGCCGCATAATGCCATTTAGGAAGGTTAATTTGCTATAGCTTGCACGAGATTACGATGGGATTTGTATTGATCAACGATTCCCATTACAACGCTATAATCAAGATGAATTAAGCACATTTAAATAATGACTCGTTAAAAAAAATGGTTTGATACCAATTGTTAGCTACAAATAGCATCCAGTGATAATTCAACACGAGTAAAATAAATACGTTAGTCGGATGGTAAATAAATGACGACTCATTTATAGATGCGTTTAACAAACTGAATCAGTGTGTTAAAAAGTGCTTTGTGAGAGCCTCATTCATTCCACTTCAGTCTTGTATCAACTTAAGGGGAAATTGTCCTGCTTACACCAACAACCTTAAATTGGAGCTGTGAGGTACTCTACGCTAGAGCTAATGTAACCTCAACGCAGAATAACAGATGGGTAAATTGATAAACGTAGAATGTTTACTGGTCACTCATATTTAAATTGACTCGTTATTATTTGAATTTGGTTCTAAATTTAGCTCTGCATTTGGGTTAACCCAGCGAAATGACACGTAACTAGCGGGTCTTTTAATTGAAGCAATCGCATAAACAAAGGACAGTTTGATGACAGTGAAAATTCCGAGCAGAGGTTAACGAATAAGGGCTGATTAAACTAAAGCGGTAATGCCACTGCAATACAAAAACAAAAACAAAAAAGCCAGCAAATGCTGGCTTTAATGATATCGACATCATCTGTCGAAATTAGTAATTACCACCTTCAGAAGGGGTACCTGACTTCTCAGACTGAATACGTTGGTAGATCTCTTCACGGTGAACAGATACTTCTTTAGGTGCGTTAACACCAATACGTACCTGATTACCTTTAACACCTAACACAGTAACGGTGACTTCATCACCAATCATTAATGTTTCGCCTACTCGACGAGTCAAAATTAGCATTCGATTGCTCCTTTAAGTTCAATCTGCATAACACGCTTTGTCCGTAATATGCGCTCATTATAAGGTCTGCTTTACATAAAATCATAGTATCAATTGGTGAATACATCAGTTTATAAAGCAAATTCTCTTAGGAAATCATAAAACTTGACGATTAGTCGTCTTTTAAAAACGGGATCAACCGTAAATTATTCATATTCACGATATAAGACTCCGTTACTAAACAATCCAATACGGCAAACCAATAACAAAAACGATAGGAATTGAAAACCAATACAACATTAGAGTACTACATATAAGTACAATAATAAGCATTGCCCAACGCTAGCAACCCTTTTAAACGCTTTTACTGTTAGCAAGTTAGTTCACTATGCCAAATCTATTCATAGCACTCAAGTCATAAAGTCGCATATCTTAGACTTTATGACTCAATTGCCAAAAAAACGCTAATCTACAGATTTTATTAACTTAAACGTTCGTTTACCCAGGGCTCTACAAGGGCTAATGCTGCGGCTAGATTCTCAGGTTGAGTACCGCCAGCTTGTGCCATATCAGGACGACCACCGCCCTTACCGCCAACATGCTGTGCAACCATTGCGACTAACTCACCCGCTTTGACCTTCTTGGTTAAATCGTTGCTGACTCCAGCAATTAAATTAACTTTACCGTCTTTAGCAGTACCTAGCACAATAATCGCAGACTTTAGCTTTTGCTTCAGCTCATCCTGTAAACCACGTAGTGAACCTGGGTCAATACCATCAAGTTGTTTAACTAAAAGTTTAACGCCATTGATTTCTACTGCATCACCGGCCATATCAGCACTGGCCGCAGCAGCTAACTTATCTTTTAATTGAGATAAATCTTTTTCTAATTGCTTCACTTTATCTAGCTGAGCTTTTAACTTAGCGACTACCGAAGCACTATCTGATTTTAGTAGTTGTGCAGCCTCATCTAACATGGCTTGTTGATCAGCAATATAAGCCATTGCAGCAATACCTGTTACAGCTTCAATACGACGCACACCGGCAGCAATACCATTCTCAGAAGTGATTTTAAATAAACCGATATCTCCAGTGCGGCCAACGTGAGTACCACCACACAGTTCGATAGAGAAATCACCCATAGTGACAACACGTACTTGGTCATCGTATTTCTCACCAAATAGTGCCATTGCACCTTTTTCTTTGGCTTCATCAATGCCCATTTCAGTGGTACAAAGTTCATGGTTACGACGAATTTGGGTATTAACTAAATCTTCGACAGCCTTCAATTCTGATGGCTTAACCGCTTCAAAATGAGCAAAGTCAAAACGTAAACGTTCAGGATTAACAAGTGAACCTTTTTGAGACACATGTGAGCCTAACACTTGACGTAATGCAGCATGCAATAAGTGAGTAACAGAATGATTTAATTGTGTACGATGACGTAAGTTTTTATCCACTTGTGCGGTTAATTGCTGGCCTATGACTAACTGACCTTGAGCTAATTGACCTTGGTGACCGGTAGCTGGACCAAACTTTTGAGTATCGGCAACGGCAAATACTACGCCTTGTGCTGTCAACTGGCCTTTATCACCAACCTGCCCACCAGATTCAGCATAAAATGGTGTGTTGTCTAATACTACGACAGCATCCTGACCCGCTATCACGGTATCAACCGCTTTACCGTCAACATATAAAGCAATCACGTTTGGCTGACCAGTTAACTCGGTATAACCGCTAAATGAGGTTTCTGCATCGATAATTAATTGGCTATTATAATCAGCGCCAAAGTTGCCTGCAGCTTGTGCACGGCTTCTTTGTTCAGCCATTGCTGACTCAAAGCCAGCTTCATCAACGTTAATATCACGTTCACGACAAACATCTGCAGTTAAATCGACAGGAAAACCATAGGTGTCATACAGTTTAAATAAGGTGTCACCATCTAAAGTATCACCTTGCAAGCTATTTAACGCGCCGTCTAAAATAACTAAACCGCGCTCAAGAGTGCGAGCAAACTGCTCTTCTTCCGCTTTTAAGGCTTTTTCAACAATAGCTTGAGTTTGTTTTAAACCAATGGCGGCATCGCCCATTACGCTTATAAGCGTTGGCACAAGTTTGTAGAAGAATGCGTCATTAGCACCCAGCTTGTTACCATGACGAACTGCACGACGAATAATACGACGCAACACATAACCACGACCTTCATTTGATGGCATAACACCATCAGCAATTAAAAATGCACATGAACGAATATGGTCAGCAATAACACGCAGAGATTTATTTTCTAAATCGGTTACACCGATAATTTCAGCTGTTTTGGCAATAAGTTGTTTAAAAATATCGATTTCGTAGTTTGAATGCACGCCTTGCATAATCGCAGCAATACGCTCAATACCCATACCAGTATCAACAGAAGGTTTTGGCAATGGCAACATTTCACCGTCAGCCTGACGGTTGTATTGCATAAATACAATGTTCCAAATTTCAATAAAGCGGTCACCGTCTTCTTCAGGTGTGCCAGGACGGCCACCCCAAATATGATCACCATGATCGTAGAAAATTTCACTACAAGGACCACAAGGACCAGTGTCACCCATCTGCCAGAAGTTATCTGACGCAAAAGGCCCACCTTTGTTATCACCAATACGGATCATATTTTCAGCTGGCACGCCTATTTTTTGAGTCCAAAGATCATATGCTTCATCATCGGTTTCATAAATAGTGACACATAAGCGTTCTTTTGGCAGTTTGAGTGTTTCGGTTAGGAAGGTCCATGCAAAACGAATTGCATCTTCTTTGAAATAATCGCCGAAACTAAAGTTGCCTAACATTTCAAAAAAAGTATGGTGACGAGCGGTATAACCCACGTTATCTAAATCGTTATGTTTGCCACCTGCGCGCACACAACGTTGTGAAGTTGTCGCTCGGGTGTAATTGCGTTTATCCATGCCGAGGAACACATCTTTAAACTGGTTCATACCCGCATTGGTGAATAACAGTGTTGGGTCATTTGTGGGAACAAGCGAGCTGCTATCAACAACCTGATGTCCGTTATCTTCAAAGTACTTTAAAAAAGCGCTTCTTAACTCTGCTGTAGTCTGAAACATGAAATGGCCCTGAATATAGAAAATACGAAAGTAACGAGCTTGGCATGCAAGCCTGTAAATGTAAGCATTATATACTGAATTTACGTCAACATGCGAGATGAGTGGCTCGATTATCCTCTGAGCATAAACCGATAATAATAGTTATTGATAAGCGATCTCACCGACTAAGGTTAACTAAGCTCAACTCGAGGTAATAAACACCTCCCGAACAGCCCGTTACCCAACTAACGACGTTAAATTAAAAGGCAATTGGCTCGTTGCTGGCGGTAAGACTGCCTTGTGAGTAAGCAAATGGTCAGCTTGAGATTGCAGATTAATAACAAACCTTTGTTGTCGAGTGTTAGGTCTGTTATCCACATTTGAAGTGAGCTCAATGCCCTCTAATTTAACCAGATAAACCTCCGCTATCACGATAAAAAGAGCGTGGTTAGGAGTAACACATTAGCTTTTAAACCAATTGAAAAAGGTAACTGCAGAACTAATAGATTTTTTGGCAAATAGTGTGATTTAAAATGCTAAATAATTCAGAACTAAATCATTAAAAGTATGGGCATTAAAGCTATGTGGGATTATTCAAAGTAACGCAGAGTACCGGATATGACTCAATAACCCTGAGATTGACAATAATCGAGTACTAGAGATTTTTCACATATCAACGTTTTTAACGTTGCAGTTTTTAACGTTGCAGTTTTTAGCGTTATAATTTTTAGGGTTATCGTTTTTAGGGTGTAAACAACAGGGGCTTTTAGCGAGGAATATTCGCGGCGCGCAAGATGCGCTACCGCGATAGATGTAACTGACTGACTAGCTTAGAATACTTCACCCGTTTCAAGGTCAATATTCTCATCACTTTCTGTTTTAGAATCTGATGCATTAGCACCACCATTCAATAACATCGCACGTAAAGTGGTATTAATTTCACTGGCAATGACGGGGTTTTCAGTCAAGAATTTACCTGCATTAGCACGGCCTTGACCAATTTTCTCGCCTTTGTAGCTATACCAAGCACCCGCTTTATCAACTAACTTGTGCGCAACACCTAGATCGACTAACTCACCAGTACGGTTAATACCTTGTCCATAAAGGATTTGGAATTCAGCTTGCTTAAATGGAGCCGCAATTTTGTTTTTAACCACTTTAACGCGGGTTTCATTACCGACAACTTCGTCGCCGTCTTTAATGGCACCGGTACGACGAATATCTAAACGTACTGAAGCGTAGAACTTTAGTGCATTACCACCGGTAGTTGTTTCTGGGCTACCAAACATCACACCAATTTTCATACGAATTTGGTTAATAAAAATAAGCAAAGTATTTGATTGCTTAAGATTACCAGCCAGCTTACGCATAGCTTGGCTCATCATACGAGCGGCAAGGCCCATATGTGAATCACCAATTTCACCTTCAATTTCAGCTTTTGGCGTTAACGCTGCAACAGAATCGACCACAATAACGTCTACAGCACCAGAACGAGTTAACGCATCACAAATTTCTAACGCTTGTTCGCCTGTATCTGGCTGTGAACAAAGTAAGTTATCAATATCTACGCCTAACTTTTTCGCATAAATTGGGTCAAGAGCATGTTCAGCATCAATAAACGCACAAGTTTTACCTTCGCGTTGCGCTGCGGCAATCACTTCAAGAGTTAACGTCGTTTTACCTGATGATTCTGGACCGTAAATTTCAACGATACGTCCCATTGGTAAACCGCCCGCACCGAGTGCGATATCCAATGAAAGCGAACCGGTAGAGATAGTTTCAACATCCATTGTGCGATCTTCGCCCAACTTCATAATTGAGCCTTTACCAAATTGCTTTTCAATTTGGCTTAAAACGGCGGCTAGTGCTTTCTCTTTATTTGGATCAACCTTCATTATAAAACCCTCTTAAGGCATTCAATACGTTTAGTAAAATGCTATTTCGACTTAGGTGAAGTGACGTGAATCATTTCAATATGTTCATCAGTATACTGTATAGTCATACAGTATCAAGTGCTGAGCTGATTTTTTTTTAAACCTTTGAGAATTGATCATTTACATCAATATTTTATCCTCATAAAATTTTTTGTTTGAATCTATTTATACGCTGGGGGCAAATATTGTTAAGATTAGCCCCATAAGATTTACGTCCTACGATTGATTAATAGTGAAGTGTTCATAATGACAGTGATTGATACCAGCGATTTAGAAAAACACACCCCGATGATGCGCCAGTATTTGGGCTTAAAAGCGGCCCATCCTGATATGTTATTGTTTTATCGAATGGGTGATTTTTATGAGCTGTTTTACGATGATGCTAAACGCGCTTCTGAAATGCTGGGTATTTCACTGACGGCTCGTGGAAAAAGCGGCGGTGACCCGATTCCCATGGCAGGCATTCCATATCACGCTGTCGAAGGCTATTTAGCAAAATTAGTTAACATTGGTCAGTCTGTAGCCATTTGTGAGCAAATTGGTGATCCAGCCACATCAAAAGGCCCTGTTGAGCGCCAAGTGGTGCGCATTGTTACCCCTGGCACCTTAACTGACGAAGCTCTACTGCAAGAAAAACAAGACAATTTATTGGCAGCACTGTATCAGGGTAAAAGCGGTTTTGGTTACGCGACTTTAGACATTTCGTCTGGTCGTTTTGTTGTTGCAGAATTACCCACTCGTGAAGCTTTAGAAGCCGAATTACAGCGGACAAATCCAGCAGAGTTACTTTACAGTGAAGATTTTGCTGACATGTTATTAATCAATAACATGAAAGGCATCCGTCGTCGCCCAGAGTGGGAGTTTGATTACGACACGTGTATTAATTTACTGCTCAATCAATTTGGCACCAAAGATTTGCACGGTTTTGGTATTACTGATGCACGATTGGCGTTACAAGCTGCAGGTTGTTTAATGCAGTATGTAAAAGATACCCAAAAGATGGCGTTACCACATATCAACTCGATTGTGCGCTTTAATCAATCTGAATCTATTATTTTAGATGCCGCAACTAGACGTAATTTAGAGTTAACTCAAAATTTATCTGGCGGGCGAGAAAATACCCTCTCATGGGTATTAGATAATACCGCAACCCCTATGGGTAGCCGTATGTTACAACGCTGGATACATGAACCATTACGCAATCGTCAAACTATTCAATATCGCCATAGCGCAGTCAGTGAACTCATTGAACAAGACTTATATCAAACCTTACATGAGCAACTAAAAAGCTTAGGTGATATCGAACGTATTATGGCTCGTTTAGCACTACGCAGTGCCAGACCACGTGACTTTTCACGTTTAAAGCAAGCACTAACGCTTCTGCCTGAAATCCAGCAAACATTAGCAACATGCCAACAACCTCGATTAAATACGTTAGTGCAATTACTGGGTGAATTCCCTGAACAACATGATTTATTAGAACGCGCTATTGTAGACAACCCTCCCATGTTAATTCGTGATGGTGGCGTTATCCGTACTGGCTATAATAATGAGTTAGATGAATGGCGTAAGTTGAGTGAAGGCGCCAGTGATTATTTAGTCGAACTTGAAGCTCGTGAGAAACAACAAACGGGGATTAACACCTTAAAAGTCGGCTATAACCGAGTTCATGGTTACTATATTGAAGTTAGCCGTTTACAGTCAGATAGAGTGCCACTGAGCTATCAGCGTCGTCAAACACTCAAAGGCACCGAACGATATATCACCCCAGAATTGAAAGAATACGAAGAAAAAGTACTTTCAAGCCAAGGCAAAGCACTCGCGCTTGAAAAACAACTGTGGGAACAACTTTTTGACTTATTGTTACCTAAATTACAAGAATTACAGCAGTTTGCAACGGCTGCTGCCGAGTTAGATATATTAAGTAACTTTGCCGAACGAGCACAATTATTTAATTATCAATGCCCACAAATGACCCACGATATTGGTATTAATATTGAAGCGGGCCGCCATCCCGTCGTTGAACGAGTTAGCCAAGCAGCATTTATTGCTAATCCGGTAGCGTTAACACCGCAGCGCCAAATGCTTATTGTCACAGGTCCGAATATGGGCGGTAAATCTACCTATATGCGTCAGGTAGCACTCATTACATTGATGGCACATATCGGCTGTTTCGTTCCAGCAGACCATGCTCAAATTGGTGAAATCGACCGGATTTTCACCCGTATTGGTGCATCAGATGATTTGGCATCGGGCCGATCAACCTTCATGGTTGAAATGACCGAAACGGCTAATATTTTACATAATGCTACTGCAAACAGTTTAGTGTTGATGGACGAAATAGGTCGCGGCACCTCGACTTATGATGGTTTAGCGCTCGCTTGGTCTGCTGCTGAATATCTAGCCAAAAACGTCAGTGCACTGACATTATTTGCTACTCATTATTTTGAGTTAACCCAATTGCCCGAGCTGTTACCGTCAGTCATTAATGTTCACTTAGATGCAATAGAACACGACGACACAATTGCCTTTATGCATTCGGTACAAGAAGGTGCGGCAAGTAAAAGTTATGGCCTACAAGTTGCGGCCCTAGCGGGTGTGCCTGCATCAGTCATTAAAGCGGCAAAACATAAGCTTCATCAACTTGAAAACCGAGATATGACATTATCTCAACAGAACCCAACTCAAGTAAGTATGAACTTATTACCTCCAATACCAGAGACGTCACCCGTGTTGGAAAAGTTAGCCCAAATTAATCCAGACGAGTTGACACCTAAACAGGCTTTAGATTATTTATATGAGTTGAAGCGATTAAGTCACACGAACACCGAGCTACGAAAATAACTGGCCAAGTGAATTGTTGAACTGTGGAAGCCTGCAAAGGCTTCCATTTCAATGACGTATTAGGTGTTACATCAAACGAGTAACGCCCCTGAAATACGATGAAATGAACTAACAGTATTAAAATACCATCAATAATACCTAGGTTATATCGTCAAGTTGCCACTACACAACGCTTAAATTAAGTTGGCGATTAGTAGGATAAACCTAAGCGCATGAGCAAAATTAAAATGCTCATATAGGTTTTAACCCTAATATCGCAATACCTTAATTGACCTTATTGACACATTAATGATGACATATCATTTGTGTGTTGATGATAGTCAACCGCCTAATATTCACAATAAACGTTCACTGTCCATTAATCTCTGAATAATGCTTCAACCGACAGTCCTTGCGCCCCAAGTAAGTCTTTTAAGCGTTTAAGCGCTTCGACTTGAATTTGACGTACACGCTCACGTGTTAAACCAATTTCGGCACCGACATTCTCTAATGTTGAAGGTTCATATCCGAGTAAACCAAAACGTCTTGCTAACACTTCGCGTTGTTTAGTGTTTAATTCGTTTAACCAGCCCACTATCGAATTAGATAAATCTTCATTTTGTACCCGATAATCAGGGCCAACAGAATCATCATCAGCAATAACATCTAATAATGCCTTCTCATTATCGCCACTCAGAGGCGAGTCTACCGAAGTAATTCTTTCGTTTAACTTCAGCATACGGCTAACATCACCGGTCGACACATCTAACTTTTCGGCGATCTCTTCTGCGGTCGGTTCGTGATCAAGTTTTTGGGCAAGCTGTCTTGCTGTACGCAAGTACACATTTAATTCTTTTACAATATGAATTGGTAGACGGATAGTGCGAGTCTGGTTCATGATCGCCCGTTCAATGGTTTGTCTGATCCACCACGTTGCATAAGTGGAAAAACGGAAACCACGCTCAGGATCAAACTTTTCAACCGCTCGAATTAAGCCTAAATTGCCTTCTTCGATCAGATCGAGCAGCGCTAAACCACGATTGTTATATCTTCTGGAAATTTTAACAACAAGACGGAGGTTACTTTCTATCATGCGGTTGCGAGACTTTTCGCAGCCTTTGAGGGATTTACGTGAAAAAAACACTTCTTCCTCTGCTGTCAGTAGCGGAGAAAAACCTATTTCACCTAAATATAATTGAGTAGCGTCTAAATTTTTTTGTAAGTCATCTTGGACTTTTTCTTCAATATCAAGTTGTTGCACCAAATCGCGTTTACCGGTTGCAACTTCTGGTGGTTGTTTAGCTAGATCGACAAGATATTCTGCTGAAGCAGTATTATTTTTGCGGCTCATAATTGCTCTCCCAAACCTAATTTGTGGTATTTAATCTACTTCACTTGCTTATCCTCCGTTATTTATGTTGCTAAACAATTACTGTTTAGGTAGATATCGTAATGGGTTGACAGACTTACCATGAAATCGTACTTCAAAGTGAAGCATAACTTGGTGTGTCCCGGTACTGCCCATTTTTGCAACTGTTTGTCCTGCACTCACATATTGCTTTTCTTTAACCAATATCGTGTCGGCATGCGCATAAGCACTTAAAAAATCATCATTGTGTTTGATAATAACTAAGTTGCCATACCCGCGCAGTGCATTACCGGCATACACGACTCTCCCATCTGCTGCGGCTTTAATAATATCGCCGCGATTACCAGCAATCTTTATACCTTGATTGCCTTGTTCTGATGCCGAAAAATATCCAACTATTCGGCCTCTAACTGGCCAGTGCCATTGCTGAACTTGCTGTGGCAAATTAGCGACAGAACCACTCGCACTTTGGTTAATTGTTTGTTGGGTAGTTGTTACAGAATACGCAGGCTTCACTTTGTGATCAAGATCTTTTTTCGTTCTGACTGAAACGACTGCTGGGACTGGGTTTGGCGCAACCGTAGGTTTGATTGTTTTTAATATAGAACTATTCGAACTCGAAATATAGGGTTTAGTAACGGCTTGGGTTTGTACTGAATTAACAGAAGGTTGGGATGCTCGAGCAGGTGCCGATTGACTATTATTTGTAGTGGCTAAATTAAGCGTTTGCCCAGGATAAATAGTATAAGGAGCCGATAAACGATTCAAACGGGCAACTTCGACAAAATTACGTCCAGCCCCCCAAGCTATTGAATAAAGTGTGTCACCTTTCTGTACTTTATATTTATCGGTTTTTAATGAGCCTTTATGATACCGAGGACCATGATTTTTTGACGATAAGCTGTCTACCGGTGCGGGACGATCAGCTTGAAAGCTGCATCCAGTGAGCATGATTGCTAAGACCACAAAGTTGGGCCAACCGGTATTCATCAAACAAAGTCCTTAACGGGGAAATAGGTGCTTGTTAAGCTAAATAAGCTTACTCCAAACGAAAATATCAATAATGGATAAAAATCATTTGTATCGTGTTAACTAAGCCAAATCTCCATTAATGAGAGGAACAAATTTAACGGCCTCTATTATCTCAGATTTGAATGTCTGTCCGATGCGGGTAATTTTGAGTAATTGCTGGGTGTCTTCTCCTACCGGAATAATCAATACTCCATGTTCGGATAATTGTTCAAGCAATGCTTGAGGTACTGTCGCAGCAGCAGCGGTCACCATTATGCCATCAAATGGTCCACGGTTTGACCACCCTTGCCAACCATCACCATATTTGAATGCGACATTATGTAAATCTAGACGTTTTAGTCTTTGACGAGCTTGTATTTGTAATGCTTTTATACGCTCAATTGTAAATAACTCTGGAATTAACGATGCTAAAACAGCGGCTTGGTAACCTGAACCAGTGCCAATTTCTAACACTTTTTGAGGATTATGTTGCAGCAACAGTTCAGTCATTCGAGCCACAATATAAGGCTGCGAAATTGTCTGTCCCTGCCCGATAGGTAATGCCGTATTCTCATACGCCTTATGAGCTAATGCACCATCAAGGAACAATTCACGTGGTGTTGTTGCTACAGCATGCAATACCGCAGGATGTCGAATCCCTGC
The DNA here is from genome assembly GCF_040310085.1 of Shewanella sp. S1-58-MNA-CIBAN-0166. NCBI lineage: Bacteria > Pseudomonadati > Pseudomonadota > Gammaproteobacteria > Alteromonadales > Shewanellaceae > Shewanella > Shewanella sp. S1-58-MNA-CIBAN-0166. The sequence goes on from NZ_JBEOPN010000004.1 coordinate 12,512, forward strand.
CTCGGCCAGCTTTTTGGCCAAATTCATTGCTGATGTAGAAGCTACACGAGTCATATTTTTATTATCCAATCGGCTAATCCATCAAGTTGATTGTATGCCGTTAAGTCTACCGTGAGTGGCGTTATAGATACATATCCCGCAGCTACAGCACCAAAGTCAGTCCCTTCACCGGAATCTTGTTCACTGCCAACAGGACCAAGCCAGTATATATCTTTACCCGCTGGATCTTGGGTTTTTATCATACCTTCGGCTTTATGTCGCGCTCCTAAACGGGTAACTTTAATCCCTTTAATTTGTGCTAAAGGTAAATCTGGAACATTAACATTCAAAATTTGATCACGACTAATAGGATGTTGCAGCAACCCTTTTACAATTTTGGCTGCGTAAACAGCTGCTGTATCGTAATGGATTAATGATTTTCCAACCAGTGACACAGCAATGGCAGGTAAACCTAAGAAACGTCCCTCCATTGCCGCTGCAACAGTGCCTGAATATAAAGTGTCATCCCCCATATTCGCCCCAGCATTAATACCAGAAACGACAATATCAGGTTCGGTTTGACACAATTGCCTAATCGCGAGATGCACACAATCTGTCGGTGTACCATTAACCGAAACATAGCCATTTTCTAAGTTATTAATTCTTAATGGATTAGTCAAGGTTAATGAATTGCTCGCACCAGAGCAATTACGATCCGGTGCGACAGTTAATACTTGCGCAAACTCACTCAATGCGTGGGTTAATGCAATGATACCGGGGGCTCTTACGCCATCATCATTACTGACTAAAATATTAATCATTAATTAACACTCTTCATTTGTTTGTGCTTGTTGCTCAGCAACCATGACTTTTCGTTGCGACTCTTGGACATCCTGATAATCAGCGAGCTCGCGTAGCACCGAGGTGGCATAACTCCCTGCAGGTAACACAAATTCAAGTGTGAGCGTATCAGCATCAAACTGCCATTTCATTCCTTGAGGCTCAAGTAATAATGGCCGTCTCTCTTGCGATAAACCCGCTTCTTCGAGTCCCTGTAAATCGGCCGATAATTCAGCTAATGGCGTTAACTCTAAAGCTAATGCCTCACCTTGTGCTAATGGTGTACCCCGTCCCCAAAGAGGAGCTGAAAGTTGAATATCTTTTTCAGCTAAGCGGCTGTTGAGAACATCATCCCATACTTCGGCGGTAAAATAGCTTTTACTGCCAGCTAACATCACGCAATCGCCAGCGACGGTATCGACCTGATGATTAGCTAAACGAAATGACACTACCTGATTGAATATATTGGAACGCACGGCCGATAAATACATGCTGCGCTTATGGCGATCTTTTATGTTTCGACCACCACTGAGCATTTGTCGACCTAAGATCAGGTTTTTACCATCATGGCCAAAGCGTTGCTCACCAAAATAATTGGGGACACCGAGTTTGGCTATCTGCTGTAAACGAGATTCGACATCAGCAGTATCATTGATATTACGCAATGTCAGTACAAATCGATTTCCAAGTAAGGCGCCGATGCGCAGTTTTTTACTGTGACGACTGCTCGACAGAATGGTTAATTTATCGTCATTTAGCTCTGTCCACTCTGGCGTTTCTTTACCAGGAATACGTATGCCGAACCATTGTTCAGTAATAGCATTTTTGTCTTTCTGACCGGCATAGGTCACTTCTTTGGGATGCACTTTGGCAAATTTAGCTAATATTTCAGCAACATATACGGTATTCATGCCATTTTTACGTACATGAAGCATATGATGCTCGCCTTCCCCTGTTGGGGTAAAAGGCAAAATTTCTTTAACAATAAAGTCGCTGTTATTGGTACGTAAATCAGCTTGGCTTATTGGTTTACCAAATAGGTAATGTAATTCTTTCATGTGACAGAACTCTCTATATTTTGTAGGTTATTGGCTCTTCATCAACACAACAGCTTCAACAGCAATGCCTTCTTTACGTCCAGTAAAACCGAGATTTTCGGTAGTCGTCGCTTTAACATTAATATTATCGATATCTGTTTGTAAGTCAGCACTTAAGCACTGACGTATGGCTTCAATATGGGGTGCCATCTTAGGTGCTTGAGCAATAATGGTGACATCTAGATTACCTAAAACAAACTGCTTTTGCAGTGCAAGTTGATAACAGTGTCTTAATAGCACTCGACTATCGGCACCGGCAAAATTAGCATCAGTATCAGGGAAATGTTTACCTATATCACCTAACGCCATCGCCCCTAATATCGCATCACTAATGGCATGCAGTACAACATCACCGTCAGAATGGGCAATCAGTCCACAGTCATAAGGAACAGTAACACCACCTAAAATCAATGGGCTATCACCGCCAAATTTATGTACATCAAAACCATGACCGATACGAATATTCATTTAAAAACCTTATCTTAACTTGCTTTGAACTAATATTAACGAGTGTGGTTATTTCAGTTAATTATTGTTGCGCCAGAAACAGAGTTGCCAACTGTAAATCATCTGGATGAGTCACTTTGATATTATCCATTCGGCCATTAACCAATCCCGGCATAATACCAGCCCATTCCATGGCACTGGCTTCATCAGTAATAGGTACCTGCGCCGCTAATGCTGCCGATAAGTGGGTTCGTAAAATCGAGACCGGGAAATACTGCGGCGTTAATGCATGCCATAGCAACGAGCGGTCGACAGTATGAACAATATGACCACTGGCGTTACTGCGCTTCATGGTGTCGCGAACGGGTGCAGCAAGAATGGCACCCTGAGGATGAATAGCTACCGACTCAATCAATTGGGTAATATCTTGGTGGGTTACACAAGGTCTTGCCGCGTCATGAACAAGAGCCCACGCATCTGGATTATGACTATGCGCATAGTCTAACGCAGCTAAAACAGAATCAGCACGCTCTCCACCACCAACAACTTGGGTTAACTTAGGATGTTTAGATTGTGGCAATTGGCTAAAATAATTATCTTGTGGATGCAATGCAACAATAACCTGAGCTATATCAGGGTGAGCTAACAATGTATTTAATGTATGGCCGAGAATGCTTTGTTGGCCAAGCATTAAATATTGCTTAGGTTTGTCAGCCCCCATGCGACTGCCAACACCTGCAGCAGGCACAATTGCAATAATGGAACGAGGATTGTTTGACATATATGCAGTACCAATATTTAAAGTAATATGACTGAGGGTTAAACCTGCTGTGCAACCTGCGTTAACGATTAAATGGGTTCCGTTCACGTAGTTCGCTACCCACGACCCGATAAAACGTTTCGCCGTCTTTCACCATACCTAATTCGTTACGGGCACGTTCTTCAATGGCTTCTGTGCCACTTTTCAAATCGATAATTTCTTCTTTAAGAATTTGATTTCGAGCGACAAGCTTGCCATTACTTTGTTCTTGGCCTGCTATTTGGGTTTGCAATAAGACATATTCTGACAAATTGTTATCGCCCAACCAAAGCCGGTACTGTAAAAGTGACAATAAACAAATCAGTAAAAATATTAGTTGCTTCATAATATTAACTTATGTCGAAGTAATCCTTAGAAAATATGTCCGTTATAGTACAACAAAAAAGGCCACCGAGTGGTGGCCTTTTTAAGCTAAAGCAAAAATATTATCCTTGGCCTTTCACTTCTTTAAGACCGTTGTATGGTGCTTTTGAACCTAGAGCTTCTTCGATACGTAGCAATTGGTTATATTTGGCAACACGGTCACTACGACTTAGTGAACCCGTTTTGATTTGGCCAGCCGCGGTACCAACAGCTAAATCAGCAATCGTTGAATCTTCTGTCTCGCCACTACGATGAGAGATAACAACAGTAAAGCCTGCATCTTTAGCCATTTTAATTGCAGCCAATGTTTCGGTTAAAGTACCGATTTGGTTGAATTTAATCAAAATAGAATTAGCGATGCCGTTGTCGATACCACGCTTAAGGATTTTAGTGTTTGTTACGAATAGATCATCACCTACTAATTGGATTTTATCGCCCATTATTTTAGTTTGGTGAGCAAAACCATCCCAGTCAGACTCGTCCAGACCATCTTCGATAGAAACGATTGGGTAGCGTTCAGTAAGACCTTGTAAGAAGAAGTTAAATTCTTCAGAAGTAAACTTCTTGCCTTCACCTTTAAGATCGTAGATGTTGGCTTCTTTGTCGTAAAATTCAGAAGCAGCACAATCCATCGCTAACGTGATGTCTTTACCTAGCTCGTAACCGGCGTTGGCAACAGCAACTTTGATTGCAGCAAGTGCAGCTTCGTTAGATGCTAGGTTTGGAGCAAAACCACCTTCATCACCAACCGCAGTTGAGTGACCGTCAGCTTTAAGTACTTTAGCAAGGCTGTGGAATACTTCCGCGCCCATACGTAGGCCTTCACGGAAAGTTTTAGCGCCAACAGGTTGGATCATAAACTCTTGAATATCAACGCTGTTATCGGCGTGCTCGCCACCATTGATGATGTTCATCATTGGAAGAGGCATAGAGTAAACACCTGGTGTACCGTTTAGATCAGCAATATGAGCATATAAAGGGACGTGTTTAGCCGCAGCGGCAGCTTTTGCAACTGCTAGAGAAACAGCAAGAATGGCGTTAGCGCCAAATTTTGCTTTGTTTTCGGTACCGTCTAAGTCAATCATGATTTGGTCAAGTTCAGCTTGAGCCAATGCATCTTTACCTTTAAGTGCTTCAGCAATTGGGCCATTAACAGCAGCAACCGCTTTAAGAACACCTTTACCTAAGTAACGTGCTTTGTCGCCGTCACGCAGTTCTAATGCTTCGCGACTACCGGTTGATGCGCCAGATGGTGCCGCAGCCATACCAATAAAACCGCCTTCTAAATGCACTTCTGCTTCTACAGTTGGGTTACCGCGCGAATCCATAATCTCGCGACCAATCACTTTAATGATGTTAGCCATAATTCCCTCGTACTTTGTGTAAGTAAATTAAAAAATTAAAAGAAATAAAAAGTTAATACCAATAAAAATACATAACAGACTTAAAAAAGCAGATTTATTGGTATATAACTTTCAGTTTAGTAATTTTAAATCGGTTAGTGCTTAGGATAAATCGAATTAGACTTTGCATCAACTTAGTTTTCACTGCAGTTACACGCCATCAATGCGATTATATGATCTAACGCAAGTATCTTGAATAAAAAAGCCGCTAATGGATACATTAGCGGCTGATTCATTAATCGATATCGCGTTTTTGATACGCATAAGAAGCGGCTATGAACCCTTCAAATAATGCATGACCGTCGCGCGGTGTTGAGGTGAATTCCGGGTGGAATTGACTCGCAACGAACCATGGGTGATTAGGCAATTCAATCATCTCAATCAGTTTACGATCAGATGATAAACCACTAAACACTAAGCCGGCCTTTTCTAGGCGATCGATGTAGTTGTTATTCACTTCGTAACGGTGACGATGACGTTCAACACAGGTTGCAGAATCATAGGCTAATGCCGCTTTTGTGCCTTCTTTTAAATGACATAGCTGAGCGCCTAAACGCATAGTGCCACCTAAATCTGAAGACTCATGACGCGTTTCGACATCCCCTTCTTCATTAATCCACTCAGTAATTAAACCCACTACCGGATAAGGTGTCTGTGGATTAAACTCAGTTGAGTGCGCACCTTCTAAACCTGCTACATGGCGAGCAAATTCAATTAATGCTACTTGCATACCTAAACAGATACCAAAGTACGGAAGATTGTTTTCACGAGCAAATTTGGCAGCAAAAATCTTGCCTTCTACGCCACGTTCGCCAAAGCCGCCTGGTACTAAAATACCGTCTAGGCCTTGCAATACTTCTTCGCCTTTAGCTTCAACTGTTTGTGAATCAATGTACTTAATGTTCACTGTTACACGGTTTTTTAAGCCTGCATGCTTTAATGCTTCATTCACCGACTTGTATGCATCAGGGAGTTCAATGTACTTACCTACCATACCAATAGTGACTTCACCATTTGGATTGGCTTCTTGATAAATAACGTTTTCCCACTCAGACAAATCAGCTTCGTTACACGCTAAATTAAAACGTTTGATGACTAAATCATCTAATCCTTGCGAGCGTAATAACGCAGGGATTTTGTAGATGCTATCAACGTCTTTTAATGAAATAACCGCACGTTCTTCTACGTTGCAGAATAACGAAATTTTAGCTTTTTCATTGGCAGGAATTGCACGGTCGCCACGACAAACCAGTACATCCGGTGCAATACCAATTGAACGCAACTCTTTAACAGAGTGTTGCGTCGGCTTGGTTTTAATTTCGCCTGCAGCGCCTAAGAACGGCACTAAGGTTAAATGCATAAATAGTGTACGTTCGCGTCCTAATTCAGAACCTAACTGACGAATAGATTCAAGAAACGGCAATGATTCAATGTCACCTACCGTGCCACCGATTTCTACAATCGCGACATCATGGCCTTCACCACCAGCTAACACTTTTTCTTTAATCGCGTTAGTAATGTGTGGAATAACCTGAATGGTTGCGCCTAAATAATCACCACGACGTTCTTTACTAATCACTTCTTCGTAAATACGACCAGTAGTAAAGTTATTGCGACGATTCATTTTAGTACGAATGAAACGTTCGTAATGACCTAAATCGAGATCGGTTTCAGCACCATCTTCAGTCACGAAAACTTCACCGTGCTGAGTTGGGCTCATGGTACCCGGATCGACGTTAATATAGGGGTCAAGTTTCATAATGGTTACATTGAGGCCACGCGCCTCTAAAATTGCCGCGAGCGAAGCTGCTGCAATGCCTTTACCTAGTGATGAAACAACGCCACCAGTAACGAAGATATACCTTGTAGTCATGCTGAACCTGAGAAAATGTGTTGGAAAAAACGTGCTTGTAAGAAAGCACTAGGACGGGGCGATATTATAGCAAAGCCACCTCGTTTCGACAAACTTAAACGCGCTAATTTTAGCTTAATTTATGTTTTCGTGTCGTTTTACCACATTCCAGTAGTGGTCTAATTCTTCCAAGCTATGCTGTTGTATCGGTTTTCCACTATTGTCTACACATTGCTCAACCCCTCTAAATCTACGTTCAAATTTATGATTGGCTTGACGTAGTGCTTGTTCAGGATCAACGTTTAAATGACGAGCAAGGTTCACTACAGCAAACAATAAATCGCCCATTTCATCAACAATTCTCGGTTGATAAAATTCAGGGTCTTGATGTCGTAGATTAACTTCTACCAGTACTTCATTCATTTCTTCATGTATTTTGGCAACAACAGGCTCAAGCTCGGCCCAATCAAAGCCAACTTTAGCCACTCGATGTTGAATTTTTCGTGCTCTAGATAACGCCGGTAATGCTTGAGGGATATCATCTAACGCTGAGTGCAATTTTTTTTGCTGACGTTCATTGGCTTTTAACGAATCCCACGCTTGGCTTAAATCGTGAGTATTGGTGATGGCACCAACAACGTTGTTTTCTGACTGAGCAAATACATGTGGATGACGGCGAATAAGCTTATCGCTAATTCGCGCCACTACCGTCGAAAAATCGAACTTACCTTGCTCTTGCCCTAATTGGCAATAAAACACTATCTGAAACAATAAGTCGCCCAGTTCATCAGGTAACTCTTCCCATGCTTGTCGCTCAATAGTATCAACAACCTCATAAGCTTCTTCTAAGGTAAAGGGCACAATACTGGCAAAATCTTGCGCTTGATCCCAAGGACAACCAGACTCGGGGTTGCGCAATTGCTGCATGATGGTCAGTAACGATTGAATATCTGCCACAGAAACGGTCCTCTATTGTAAAGATAAAATCTAATGAAAAAGGCACCTAACAAGTAGATGCCTTCAAGATAAGTCCATGATGTTAATTACGTTATAATCGACGCGACTCAATCACACCATCAACAAGCGACAGTTTACCGAGAATCCGTGATAAACCATCTAAATTATACAATTCAAGTTCAAGCTCTACGGTGGCCGTTTGGCTTTTAACATCAGAAGATGAACTCATGGCCATCACATTGGATTTCTCTGCCGCTAGCACTGTGGTTAAATCTCGTAATAAGCCACTGCGATCATGGGCAAGTACTCTAACGCGAATACGATAACCACCAGAGTAGTTTTCACCCCAAATCACATCGACACTGCGTTCTGGGTGGGCACGCATTAATTCTTTCACTTGCTCGCAATCACTACGGTGCACAGAAATACCCCGTCCCATAGTAATATAACCAAAAATTTCATCGCCGGGAACGGGTTGGCAACAACGCGCAATGTGGCTCATTAAATTACCAACACCATTAACTTCGACTTGGCCTTTACTCGACTTTTTAGGCTTATGCGACGCTTTCTTTATAATGTCTTCAAGTAAGTTTTCGTCAGTGTCTTCTACTTTGCGAATTTTGGTATCGGTAAAATTAACCACTTGATTTAAGCGTAAATCGCCGCCACCGATAGCCGCCAGCATGTCATCCATAGAGTTTAAATTAAAGCGCTCTACCGCCACTGCCGCATCTTTAACTTTAAGACCCACTCGGGCTAATTCAGACTCAAGCATTTCTTTACCCGCGGCAATATTTTTATCGCGGTCTTGTTGCTTAAACCAATGTTGAATTTTTGAACGCGAACGTGACGACTTGATATAACCTAAATTAAGATTGAGCCAGTCACGTTTTGGATTGGGTGTTTTTGACGTGATAATTTCAATGCGCTCACCCGTTTCAACTTGGTAAGTGAATGGCACAATGCGGCCGTCGACTTTTGCACCAATACACTTATGACCCACTTGAGAGTGAATATAATAAGCAAAGTCGAGTACGGTAGAACCTAAAGGTAAGTCAACGACTTCACCACTTGGGGTAAATACATAGACTCGGTCTTCAAATACTTGGCTACGGACTTCGTCAACCAAATTACCACTTTCAGCGACATCTTCTTGCCACTGTAAAATTTTACGCAACCAGTTAATTTTTTCTTCGTAACCGGTTTGTTTGGTATTGCTGGCACCTTCTTTGTATTTCCAGTGCGCGGCAACCCCAAGTTCAGAATCTTGATGCATCGCCTCGGTACGAATTTGAATTTCTACGGTTTTGCCTTCAGGACCAACAACTACGGTATGAATAGATTGATAGCCGTTCGGTTTTGGATTTGCTACGTAATCGTCAAACTCACGCGGAATGTGGTGCCAAAGGTCATGCACAACCCCTAACGCGCCATAGCAATCTTGTAATCTTTCGGTGACAATACGTACAGCTCGGACGTCAAAAAGCTCATCAAACTTGAGATCTTTGCCCTTCATTTTTCGCCAAATACTGTAAATGTGCTTAGGGCGGCCGTACACTTTGGCGCGAATATCATCGCTATCTAAACGCTGCTGCAACTGAGTCACAAACTTGTCGATAAACACTTCGCGGTCGACACGTTTACCATCAAGCTGTTTGGCAATGTCTTTGTAAACAGTTGGATGCAAGTAGCGAAAAGAAATATCTTCAAGCTCCCACTTTAATTGACCAATGCCTAAGCGATTTGCTAACGGCGCATAAATATCAGCAATTTCTCGTGCTAATAATACCCGAGTTTCTTCATCGGCGTTTTTTACCGCACGCAGTAAGCATACACGTTCGGCTAATTTGATCACTACGGCACGAACATCTTCAACCATGGCCAATAACATTTTTCGGATGTTATCTATTTGAGGTTCGGCATCGCGCGAATTTTGACTGACTTTTAATGCGCCAATGGCATTCATGGTCACAACGCTGGCAACTAACCTTGCAAGGTTTTCACCGTATTGCTCTAGGATTTGTTCGTCATTGAGAACGCCAGCATCGAATAGCAAAAATAATACTGCGGCTTGTAGCGTTTCGATGTCCATATTCAGCGGCGCTAAGATTTCGATCATTTCGCGAGCACGCGCAAGCAGCTCAGTATGGGCCAGTTTGTTTTTAACCGGTAAGGCCTCAACTTGCTGGATCAATACCAATAACTTCTGAGCATCATCTTTATCGTCGAGATAACGAGCGACCCACTCATCTAATTGGAATACTTGCGTATTAAAATGTGCTTCGCGAACAGATACCATGAACCCTTCCTTAGCCGCATGACCGACTGACATCCAACCATATGCACATGGCATAGTGTGCATATATGGTGTTAACACCAACTGAACAACCTATCTTGAAGCGCAATATTATTTTGTCAATTCAATAGCGTTCAGTTGGCCAATTTTTTAGCATACCTATCGTAAGCGGCTAAAAAATCGTTGTTTAAATATTTAATTCAAATAACACCATGGCTTCAATATGATGCGTCTGCGGAAACATATCGACTAATCCTACTTGGGCAATTCGATATCCACTGGCTAATAATACACTACTGTCACGCGCTAAACTTGCCGGATTACATGAAACATACACCACTTTTTTAGGTTGCATTTTCTGTAACCATTGTAAACTTTCAAAAGCACCTGCTCGAGCAGGGTCCAGCAACAGTTTATCAATTTTGCCTAACCATGTTTGTGTCGATAGATCAGCACTTAAATCCGCATGATAGAAAGTCACATTATCCAATTGGTTGTCGACAGCGTTTTGCTTGGCTTGTTGCACCATTTCAGGCACACCTTCAACACCAATGACTTCTGCTGCCTTTAATGCCAACGGTAAACTGAAATTACCCACACCGCAGAATAGGTCTAAAATACGCTCACCTGGTTGAGGGTCTAACCATTCGATGGCTTGATCGACCATGGCCTGATTAATAGCACCATTAACTTGGACAAAATTACCAGGAGTGAATGAACAACGAACAGCCTCCTGTGCAAGATGATAATAAGGTAACGCGACAGCTTCATCACCCGCGGCATCAACAACAGGCAGCAAGGGGAACAATTGGGTTAATTGACCAGCATCATCTTGCAACAATAAGTTAAGCTGGTGTTTTTCGGCAAAGCCCGTTAACCAGCGAATATCGGAAGCCGGCAACACTTTAGTCACTCTTAGTACCGCAAAATTACCGTTATCAGCTTGGGTGAGTTCAACGTGCCCTAAACTGGCCTTAGCTTTAAGTTGATTTAAATTAGCCGCTAATGGAGTAATCAAAGCAGACAATGACTCAGATAACACTGGGCACTGCTGAATGGAAACAATTTTATTGCTATTTCCGGCGCGAAACCCAAGTTGTAACCGCTGAGTATTTTTATCAAATAATGTGGCCAATCTTGCGCGTCGGCGATAATGCCAGGCCTCACCCACTATAGGGTCAGCGATCATATCAGCATCAATGGCTTTAGCACTCGACTGCTTGCTGATTAAATCAACCAAGGCAGTTTGCTTATGCTCGCGTTGCGCATTAGTGTCCATGTGCTGCAAATCACAACCGCCACATTGTTGATAATGTGGGCAATGAGGTTTGATTCGATTAGCCGATGCAGACTCAATAGTGATGAGCTTGGCTTTAGCGTAGCTTTTCTTTTGTTCGACAAATTGCACCGTAGCGGTCTCTCCCGGTAAGACTCCCGGAATAAACACTATTTTGCCTTGATGTTGCGCTATGCCTGCACCTAAATGGTCAAGTTGAGTGACACTGAGGCTTAACTTTGCTGATAATTGCTTAGATTTGTTCGGTTTTGCTTGGAAAAATTGTGCCATTTCGGCCTCAGGTATTGAATAAAAAACTAGTCAAGAGTGCGCCATATCTGGCAGTCTAGACGGAATAACAGCGATTTAGTAACAGGGATATACCTAACAGCCATGAAAAGTGCCAACAATATGACCAAATACAGCCTACGCTCTTGGGTTCTGGTACTTGCGTTAGCGCCCACTATTGTAGTGGGTATTCTACTTGGAAGTTATTTCACGATAAACCGCTTTTATGAATTGGAACAAACCTTAATTGAAAAAGGCAGCAACATTGTTGAGCCATTAGCCATTGCCAGTGAATTTGGTATTATCACTCAAGACCGTGAATCAACTAAACTTTTACTCGCCGCCTCGCAGATAAACAATGCATCGCTAATATTATCTATTGCTGTTTTCGATGCCGAAAACCAACTCTTTGTCACTTCGCACTACCACAAAGATTTTGAAACGATGCGTTACAAACAAACGCTGGCAAACTTAATCGGTACAGAACATGAAACGATTGGCGATACCTTAGTCATTCGTGTGCCAATAATATCCCATACTGGGTTAGAACAAAAACATGTTGCCAGTATAAATCGTCAAAGTAACAGCGACATCGATAATAATGCCTCTACCAATGGTGTCGTTGCGCCAATTTACAATAATCAACAAGAGCGAATATTAGGCTACATATCAGTATTACTAAATAAAGAGAACGCCTTACTCGAACAACATCGAGCGGCTATAGCGGCGTTTATTATCGTATTAATCGGCGTGCAATTTAACCTATTTTTTACCTTCCGCTTAGTCAAACACGTGAACTACCCCATTACCGAAATGGTGCGAGTGGTAGCCAAAATTCGTGAAGGTAAACTCGACACTCGCCTAGAAGGCAATTTGATTGGGGAACTGGATCTACTCAAACGAGGGATCAACGCAATGGCAAGTTCATTGTCAGAATATCACGATGAAATGCAGCAAAATATTGATCAAGCAACCTCTGATTTACGCGAAACCCTCGAGCAGATTGAAATTCAAAACGTTGAGCTCGATATTGCCAAAAAACGCGCGCTTGAAGCGAGTCGGATAAAATCAGAATTCTTAGCCAACATGTCACACGAGTTACGTACGCCACTCAATGGTGTCATAGGATTTGCAAGACAGTTATTAAAAACACCACTGCATACTAGCCAGCTCGACTACATAAAAACCATTGAACGCAGTGCCAGTAACCTACTGGGTATTATTAACGATATTCTCGACTTCTCTAAACTGGAAGCCGGTAAAATGATATTAGAAAAAATGCCTTTTGCACTGCGAGAAACGCTAACTGAAACCCTGACTATTATAGCCGGTAGTGCACAAGAGAAAGGACTAGAACTGGTTATCGACATTGATGCTAATGTGCCAGAAAGTGTCAGTGGCGACGCGATGAGAGTCAGCCAGATTATTACTAACTTAGTTGGTAATGCTATTAAATTTACCGACAAAGGCAGTGTCATACTTAAAATACACTTAGTGGGTCAGGACGAAGATAACATTACCCTGCGCTGCGAAGTTATTGATACCGGTATTGGTATTGATGAGAGTCAGCAAGAATATTTATTCCAAGCATTTGGTCAAGCCGACTCATCCATTTCACGTCGCTTTGGAGGCACAGGATTGGGCTTAGTGATTACTAAACGCTTAATCAACCAGATGGGTGGCCAGATAGGCTTTACCTCGGCCCCCAATAAAGGTTCAAATTTCTGGTTTATTCTGCCACTTGGGATCAGTCAATTTGAAATTGGCGAAGTGTTGCCGGTTGATGCATTGCAACATAAATCAGTCTTATTATATGAACCACGGGAATTAACCCGCGATACATTAAATCGCCGCTTAGTGTCGTGGCAATTAATTATCACTAATGTGGCCAATCCAGAAAATCTCACCTCCGTGTTACAAACTAAAAACAGCAAATTTGATTACATCATCATGAGCTGCCATGGTTTTGCCGACAATGCGTCTTTTATCCATTTATTACAGCAAGCCAAACAACATACTGACTGCCTGATTTTATTACATGACTGTCTAGATCAAGACATGATAATCAATGTGCTAAAAGTCAACGCAGATGTGTTGCTCAGCACCCCAGTGAGCGATTTTACCCTAGCGCATCATTTAATATATCCACCAGTACCTTCTACTTTTGTCAGTTTACCTGAGCAAATAAATCTTGATGTAACACAACGCCTCAATGCATCAGTATTAGCCGTTGACGACAACATGGCCAATCTAAAGTTAATTGATACTTTGCTCAAAGAACTAGTCGACAATGTGGTGACCGTTAATAATGGCGCCGATGCGATTCAACAAGCTAAAAAACAAGCATTTGACCTAATCTTCATGGATATTCAAATGCCAGGAACCGACGGCATAACCGCAACCCAGCAAATACGTTCAGAATCACTCAACCGTAATACGCCGATTATTGCAGTAACGGCACATGCTATAGCCGAAGAACGTGAGAATATTTTAGCTAGCGGTATGGATGGTTTCCTACCTAAACCGATTGATGAATTATCACTAAAAAGCGTTATCAGCCGCTGGATAATTAAACCTCAATTTACTCATTTCGACACCCATGTTCTCAATTGGGATTTATGTTTAACCCAAGCAAACCAGAAAACCGATTTAGCCTTAGACATGTTAAAGATGTTAGTTAATTCATTACCTGAAACAACCGCAACTATCGATAAAGCATTAATAGCCAGAGATGCAGAGACACTGTTGCAGGCAGTGCATAAACTGCATGGTGCAACATGTTATTGCGGTGTACCGACAACACAAAAGCTCTGCCGGGATATTGAGTCAGCATTAAAGCATAAAATTGACATCGATGACCTAGAACCTGAAATACTAGAGTTACTTGATGAGTTAACTAAGGTAGAATCAGCTGCAAATCAAGTGATAAACCAGCTATCAGTGGATGTTCCCAATGACCAGTAAAACCGGTTTTTTTAAACGCCTAAAGGCATTGTCGTTACCTCAGAAGCAACTTTTTGCACTCGCACTGTGTCAAAGAATGCTCCCAAACTATCAATTATTTTCTGAAGTATGTGAATTTGGCCAACCGCAGGTATTAAGTACTGCGCTGGAGTTATTATGGCAAAGCCAATATGACAAAAAGCTTAAGTTCAATATTGATGTGCATTTACAGCGCCTCGATGAAAACACCCCTGATCCTAGCGAGTTTGAAGCCTATGGTGCTTATCCCGCCATGGATGCGGCTGTAGCCATTGCCACCTTAATGGGTGCGATAGATGGAAAAATTGAAGAAGATATTACTAACATCAGTAAGTTATCATCAAGTACTGTCGCCAATTATATTGAAGCTATTAGCGATGAATCATTAATGGATGAAGAACTCGATGAGTTTGTTTTTTCTCACCCAGTAATGGAACAAGAAAAAGAATTACAGGGCATGTTACTCGACATTGTCGAAGCTAATCCAGACATAACCAGCGAACTGGTTAAAGGTTTACGTAAAGATATTATCGAAGCCGGTGTGTCTAATATTGGTATTAGCCTGTAGCAAAAACTTGTAGCACGGATCGGTTACTGCCAATAAACGTCATTTAGCCTGAAATTATTCAGGCTTTTTATTAGGTGTCGCGCCATGAGAAGAATTTTTTATCAAGGTTTCACTTTCAGTAACACCAATGGTAAAACTGATAACTGGACGCTAGTGATTGGCAATCAAGTACGAGTGGGTTCGTTATTTGAGTTAAGGCGGCAAGTGCATTTTTTTTCTGAACTGGGAATATTACCTCCACCGAAAATATCAAAAGCAAATTTAGCCTTAAAATCTGACAAATAATCACTCGTTTAACTTTAGCCTAATTGCATCCGCCTATCGAAAAGCAGTAAAGTGACCTTATTATCATTTTGCTAAGGAATTGCGAGGGATGTCCAGTATTCTTACCCCGCTAATCGCTGTATTTATTATTATGCTGCTCGGCAGTATTGTTCAAAAAATGCGTCTGTTGCCAGCAGACACCGATTTGATCCTCAATCAGTTTGTTTATTACATTGCTTTCCCCGCTATATTATTGATTGTGCTAGCTGAAACGCGCATTGAAGACATTATTCAATGGGGCTTTATCGGTGGGTTTAGTCTGGCGATGATCATCACTTATGCTTTAGTGATTGTTGTATCACTAATTCGCACACCTAAAAAACAAGCAGTTGCCGCCATGCGCGCATTAAATGCTACGTTTGGTAATACCGCATTTATTGGCATTCCATTGCTGAGTTTATTATTCCCAGGTCATAAAATGGCATTAGTCGCTGCAGCGATTGCCAGCTTGTTGTCGGTGTTCATGTTTGCTTTTGCTTTAGTATCAATTGAGCTAGCCAGCCGTGATAAACAATCAACCGACCATGCCATCGTCATCATGGCTAATGCCCTGTATAAAAACCCAATCGTGGTTGGCAGTGTTATTGGCATCGGTTTATCAGCACTGCATATTACCTTACCGGATAGTTTGGCCTTAATGCTACATCAGGTGGGAAATACCTCTAGCCCATGTGCACTGTTTGCTATAGGAATGGTACTTGCCAAAGCATTACGACATCAATCTGGCACAAAAATGTTCAGTGTTGGTTTGATTGCGGAACTGAACTTAATCAATTTACTCAAGCTAATTATTCAACCTTTAATTGCCTTTGGTTTACTCAAACTGTTCGGCGTAGAAAAGGAATTACTGACCATGGGAGTCATTTTGGCAGCGTTACCGACAGCAGCAAGTGTGTACCTTTTGGCCGACCGCTACCAAATTAACGCCAATGTCAGCGCCCAAGGTATTTTATATGGCACATTAATCACTTTTATCAGTTTGCCGATAATAGAAACACTTTTAAAATCCATTGCTTAATGATCAATCAAATCTAGATGATAAAATAGTCAGCGATAATTATTCCTCAACCACTTTACTGTATATAAAATCAGTATATACTGTTTATCAATACAGTAGTTTGGTAGTTTCATTGACAGGAATTTATTATGCTTTGCCAACTCAGCATCAACAATTTTGCTATCGTGCGTTTTTTAGAGCTCGACTTTAAAGCCGGTATGACAAGCATCACCGGCGAAACAGGTGCAGGCAAATCGATTGCTATCGATGCGCTTGGGTTATGCCTTGGTAATCGAAGTGATGCCAACACTGTCAGGCCTGGAGCCTCCAAAACCGAAGTGAGTGCAAGGTTTACCCTTCATGATGTACCTTTAGCCAAACGCTGGCTTGAAGATAGCGATCTTGATGCTGAAGATGAGTGCATATTACGTCGAACTATTAACAGTGATGGCCGCTCAAGAGCCTACATTAATGGTAATCCTGTGCCCGTGACGCAATTAAAAGCCATCGGTCACCTATTGATTGGTATTCACGGCCAACATGCTCATCACGCAATGCTTAAAAGCGAGCATCAATTAAACCTACTCGACCACTATGCCAACCACAAAATACTGCTCGATAGCGTTAGCGCTAGCTATCAACGCTGCAAACAAGTGGAAAACGAGCTAAAGCATCTTGAACAAGCACAGCACGAACGTATTTCGCGTCAACAGCTACTGCAATATCAAGTAGAAGAGCTTAATGAGTTCAACTTAGGCTTGGAAGAATTTGATGAAATAGAACAAGAACACAAACGCTTAGCCAATGGCACAGATTTAATTGAACGTTGCCAAGCAGGTTTGCATTTATTGACCGAAAGTGATGAAGGCAATATAGAATCTCTGCTTAATAAAGTGGCCAGTATTGCTGATACGCTTCAAGGATATGATGAATCCCTTGCGCCTATCAGCACTATGATCAGCGATGCGTTAATTCAAGTACAAGAAAGCGCTAGCGAAATTGAAAGTTATTTAAGCAGTTTAGAGCTTGATCCAGAACATTTTGCCTATTTAGAAAAACGTCTTTCAACGGCAATGCAATTGGCGCGCAAACATCATGTGAGTGCTGATAAGCTGGCGCTACATCATCAAGCATTGATGAGTGAATTAGCCGAACTTGCTGACGACGAAACTAAATTAGATGGTATAAGACAACAACTTGAAGCCACCAGAAATGCCTACTTAACCAATGCACAAAAACTGAGTCAAAGTCGTAGCCGTTATGCTAAAGAATTGGACAAGCTAGTTACCCAGTCTATCCATGAGCTCAATATGCCTAAGGGTAAATTTACTATTCAGATTAATCATAATCCGGACAACATTTCAGTTAATGGCTGCGATAGCATTGAATTTATGGTGACCACAAACCCTGGGCAACCATTACAACCGATTTCTAAAGTGGCCTCTGGCGGTGAGTTATCGCGTATTGGATTAGGGATTCAAGTGATCACGGCTAAAAAAGTCGCCACTCCGACACTGATATTTGATGAAGTTGATGTGGGTATTTCTGGACCAACAGCATCAGTAGTCGGTCGTATGTTACGCAGCCTTGGCGAATCAACTCAAGTATTGTGTGTCACCCATTTGCCGCAAGTTGCAGGTAATGGTCATCAACATATGTTTGTGAATAAATTTAATAAAGGTGGCAACACCGAAACGACCATGCAGACGTTGGATAAAGACCAACGGGTGAATGAACTTGCGCGCTTATTAGGTGGTGATGTCATTACCGAAAATACCTTGGCGAATGCCCGTGAGTTGTTGCAATAATCGTTATGCACTTATAAAAAGCAAATCAATATGTTAACGTAAAGTTAAAATAGATTTACGGATAAATCATAATGATGAAAGTAATAAAGGGCTTGGGTATTTTTGTCGGGCTAATATGTAGCTTACTGGTATTTACCGTAGTCTGTTTAGTGGCCATTAATGCAACAGACAGAACAAAGTCACCTAACACTCTTTTAGTTGAAAACTGGCTAAAACAGCAACCTATCGACCCTAGCGTAAATGGCTATGAGTATGCAATTACTATCGTTGGCACCATAGGAGACGATAAAACAAATGATAAAAAACCATTAATCAGCTTCAGCGAGCAAGAAGTTGAGTTAACTGACAACTTTAAAACGGCTTGTTATCAAACGGATTTGATAATATGTAGTCAATTTATTAGCGATAATAGCGATAGTATTAGAAATGTCATTGACGCTCATAAAACCAATATACAACAATATAATACATTATTAGATATGCCTTATTGGCAAGAAGAACCACAGTCTTTAACCCCAAACAATCAAGCTCATTGGGGTCTGCTTTTTAAGTTAAGAGATGTTCGTCAGCTTGCTGCGATAATAAGTGTAGATACATCTGACAACAAACTTGACCAACAAGCTACAGTGGCATTTTTAAACAAAGATGCACATTTTTGGAATATGGTTTATCACTCATCTCGCTCAACACTCAATCATATGATTGCCGTTAACATGATCAAATATCAGCTTAATTTAGCTAGCACCTTAGCTAAAACCACTGATGCAGCTGTTGCAACCAAAGTCACAGCTTGGCAAACATCTTTCGAATTAACTGATAGTGATTTTGAACGGATATTTTCTGGAGAATGGCTTTTTGCCCATAACGTTACAGAACAAATGTTAATTGAAGTGCAGTCTGATAGCGTGGCTTTTTATGAGAAATGGTTAGCCTATGCGTTGCTTAAGCCAACAGACAGTGACAATCTTATGGCTGAGTATATTGTCAGCTTAGTAAAGGAACCGGTTTCAACTACCTCGATGCACACGCTCAAAGAACCAAATTATTGTGCTAACGACAATTATTTTCAGCAATTATGGATGTTACGCTACAATCCGATTGGTAAACTATTTAATTGCACTGTTTATGGAACAGATTACAAACAACGTTTAACCAATATGAATACAGAGTTAGAGCAATTGCGGACCAATCTACTTACCGCAAAATCATCCTAGTAAGTAGCTGCAACTGATTTAGTATGAGTATTATCGACAAAAAAGAGCACAAATGTGCTCTTTTTATGTATTAGGTACGATTTATAAGTGCATTTATAATTCTTTGCTAATCGTTGATTATGATCAGTTACTTATAATCAGGTATTGATAATCAGGTATTGATAATCAGTTATAGATAATCAGTTATAGATAATCAGGTATTGATAATCAGTTATTGATAATCAGTTATAGATAATACACCGCTAGTTGCACACCTATTAACGAAAAGATTCCCGCCAATACATCATCAATCATTATCCCAAAACCGCCATGCACTTTGGCATCAAGCCAGCGAATAGGCCATGGTTTGACGATATCAAAAAAGCGAAATAGTACAAAACCAAGTGCTAACCACATAAAACCTAAAGGCGCTGCAATCATGGTGATCATCAACCCAACCACTTCATCCCACACAATAGCACCATGATCATGTACGCCCATATCTTTAGCTGCTTTGCCACAAATATAAAAGCCAGCGAGCATGCAAATACAGGTAATGGTCAGGTAATTAGTTAAGCTTAACTGTTGCATGAGCAACACTATGGGCACCGCGGCTAAGGTACCAAAGGTACCCGGTGCTTTTGCCGCTTTACCGCTGCCAAAGCCTAATGCCAAAAAGTGAATTGGATGGGCTAAAGACAGCTTTTTTACGAATTTATCTTGGGTTAATAATCTCATAGTACTTCAATTAAAAATGCACAAAGCCACGTGAAATCGGGTTAAATTCCAGCCCATTTTCGACTAATTTTAATTTATCACCTGCACAGATTTGACCAATTTTTACAAATTTGACACCTGCATGAATTAACGCGGTATCAATTGCGCCGCGTTGTGATTCTGGAACCGTAAACAATAACTCGTAGTCTTCACCACCCGTGAGTGCATAGCTTAATGCATCTTCATGACTAAGATTGGCTTTAATTGAGTTTGATAACGGAATTAGATTCACATCGATGATGGCGCCCACTTTCGATGCCGTTAATATATGTCCAATATCAGACATTAAGCCATCAGATAAATCGATAGCACTGGTGGCAAGTGTACGCAGAGCTTGGCCAGCTAAAACACGAGGCGTTGGATAATAATGACGATTAATCAGATATTCTTTATCTTCAGTGTTAACCGTTTTAACGCCTCTGAGGATATCAAGACCTAAAGCTGAGTCACCTAAAGTACCGGTGACATAGACCCAATCACCAATTTTTGCACCATCACGAGTTAATGCAGTACCTTTAGGAACTTGGCCATTAATCGTAATACTGATACTGCGAGGTCCACGGGTAGTATCACCACCAATTAAGGCAATACCATAATATTCTGCAATCTCGAACAGGCCTTCACTAAAATGTGCTAACCAAGGCTGGTCAACATTGGGGAGCGTCAGTGCTAAGGTAAACCAGGCTGGTTCTGCTCCCATGGCGGCGAGGTCAGAAAGGTTAACCGCTAACGATTTATAACCTAAAGCATGAGCAGGAATGCTTGCTAAAAAGTGGACATTTTCAACGAGGGTATCACAAGAAATCGCTATCGATTTATTGTCGGCAGGATTCACTAACGCACAGTCATCGCCGATGCTTAACTCTACATCGCGCCTTTTTAGGCCTTTATTGCGGAAGTAATGTTCAATGAGTTGGAATTCTTTCACATTCAGTCTGGTACGGTAAACCGTCCACCTCAATTTTGAAACAATTAATAACAAATGAAAACGGTATCCGAAGATACCGTTCTGGTGTTACTTATGCTTCACTAACTTATCAAGCAAGCCGTTGACAAATTTGTGACTATCTTCAGCACCAAACGCTTTCGCTAACTCGATACCTTCGTTAATCGCCACTTTAAACGGCACATCTTTACGGAAGGTCAACTCATAAGTTGCCAGACGCACAATGGCTTTTTCTACTGGTGACACTTCTTCAAAATTACGATCAAGATGCGGCTTTAACAGCTCATCAATTTGCGATGTTTTTGATGCTACACCAGTTAACAACTCACGAAAATAAGCGACATCAACACCGTCAGTGTTCTGTTCAGTTAAAAACTCATGTTCTACGTCAGCAACTTTGTTTTTACTTAACTGCCATGAATAAATGGCTTGAACGGCTAAACGGCGGGCCTTACGGCGCTCTGAAGGTTTCATACTTTTCCTACTATTACAGCTGTTGTTCTAGTTGTTGCAGTACATTAACCATTTCAAGCAAACTAAGGGCTGCTTCGCCACCTTTATTGCCTGCTTTAGTACCCGAGCGCTCAATAGCTTGCTCAATGGTATCAGTAGTTAATACACCGAATGAAACAGGAAGATCATACTCTAATGCAACTTGTGCAAGACCTTTGTTACATTCACCAGCAACAAATTCAAAATGAGGTGTACCGCCACGAATGACAGCACCTAATGCAATGATACCGTCAAACTTTCCACTTGCTGCAACACGTTTTGCTGCAAGCGGTAATTCAACTGCACCAGGTACGCGAACAACAGTAATGTTGTCGTCACTGACCTGGCCGAAACGCTTTAATGTGTCTATTGCACCATCAAGCAGACTTTCAACTAAAAAGCTATTGAATCGCGATATTACGATCGCCACTTTGGCATTTTTCGCTTCGATATTACCTTGAACTACGTTCATTCTATCTTACCTAAATTAGCTAAAGCACCCGGCTCGGGGCAAAAAGAGGCGTTATGATATCACAGCCAAAAGCCCTGAGCGCTATGCAATTAATGAATTTGTTAAATTTACCATAAGCCAAAATTATTCAGCTATATAATCAGTCACTTCTAAACCAAAACCAGACAGTGAATGATAACGTTTTGGCGAACTGAGTAAACGCATAGTGCTGACACCTAAACTCGACAGAATTTGAGAGCCTACGCCAACACGACGAGATGTTCCTTGCCACATTGCTGGCGCAGGAGATTGACCATTATCTTCAGCTTCAAAGGCTTTTACTTTGGCCAATAAATTACTTGTATGTTCATCATTACCCAGTAGTACTAAAACGCCACCTTCGGAAGCAATCCGCTCCATGGCTTTTTCTAATGGCCAACTGCGCTTTTGATCACGTTCAGAATGCAGCAAATCATTAAAGGTGTTTTGCAAATGCACACGCACCAAACAATTCGGTTTTACTTCATCTTTAACCAGGGCGTAGTGTAATTGATTATCGATAGTGTCTCTAAACGTCACCATAGTAAATTCACCAAAACGAGTGGGTAATTTACACTGAGCTTCACGTACAACGGTAGTTTCGTTAGTGTTACGGTATTCGATTAAATCGGCAATAGTACCGATTTTAATCCCATGTTTTTCACTGAATATTTCTAAGTCTGGACAGCGCGCCATGGTGCCATCTTCGTTTAAAATCTCAACAATGACGCCTGAAGGTTCACAGCCAGCTAAGCGCGCTAAATCGCAACCCGCTTCAGTGTGGCCAGCGCGGGTTAATACTCCGCCCTCTTGTGCCATCAACGGAAAAATATGTCCAGGTTGCACTAAATCAGAGGCTTTGGCGTCTTTGGCAACGGCAGCTTGTACGGTTACTGCACGGTCATGAGCAGAAATACCTGTTGTGACTCCGGTCGCCGCTTCAATTGATACAGTAAAATTAGTCGAGAACTGGGCATTATTATTGGTAACCATTAAAGGCAAATTAAGCTGCTGACAACGCTCTTTGGTCATTGTTTGGCAAATTAATCCACGGCCATAGGTTGCCATGAAATTGATTGCTGCTGGCGTCACTTTATCAGCGGCCATGATCAAATCACCTTCATTCTCTCTGTCTTCATCATCCATCAAGATAACCATCTTACCTTGACGAATATCTTCAATGATTTCTTCTATGCTATGTAGCGCCATTGTCAGACCTTTATTTAGTAAGTGTTTGATTTAAACCTTAGGCATTAAATCTATTGGTATTGCATATTATGTATAGGGTACAAATGGTGTTTTACTGTCGCGATTAACGTAAAAAACCTGATTTAGCGAGTAACTCCATGGTCACGCCCGATGAAGGCTGCACATGGTTAGTTTCCGGTTGCATTAAACGTTCTAAATAACGCGCGATTAAATCGACTTCGATATTGACACTATTGCCTACTTTTAAATCCACCAGCGTGGTTTCACCTGCAGTGTGAGGTACAATCGTTAATCTAAAACGAGCACCATCGACTTCATTAACAGTCAGGCTCACACCATCGATGGTGATCGAACCTTTGTGAGCAATATAGCGACTTAATTGGGCCGGTACTGATAACCAAAACTCTAGTGATTTACCTCTGTAAGCGCATTGCTCAACTTTTGCAATGCCATCAACGTGTCCACTTACCATGTGTCCACCTAATCGAGTGGTTGCCGTAACCGCTTTCTCAAGATTAACCTTTTGACCGACCTGATAACGACTAAAGCCAGTTAAGCCAACGGTTTCAGCTGATATATCAGCCACGTAACCATCACCTAAACGCTCAACAACGGTCAAACACACGCCATTGGTTGCTATACTGTCACCTAGCTTTACGTCGGTTAAATCCAGCTTACCGCTGGCAACTGTTAAGCGGATATCGTTACCTTTGCGATCAATTTTACGTAATGTGCCAAGGGCTTCGATTATTCCTGTAAACATAATACTCACTTTTTGCAGTTAAACTTTGCTGTTGCTCAGGTTTTGGACTGAACAACACGCACATTAATAGGGTTGATTATATCTGAGGATATAACGCTTATCTTGTCCAACGTTGCGTTCATCAATTAATTGCAGTGCCGGCGTTTGCTCCATTGTACTGTAATTAGGTAACTGCAACATATTACGTCCGTGGCTACCTAATAGTTTAGGCGCCTGGTAAAGCACAATATCATCAACGAGCCCTTGGGCGACAAATGCTCCGGCTAAGGTAGCACCGGCTTCAACTAAAACAGAATTAGTATGCTGACCTAAATATGTTAGCAAAGCTAACAATGGGATTCTGCCTGACGAGTCACACGTTAACTGAAGAAATAATACGTGATCTGGAAATGCAGCTTTAGTGCTTTCGGGATAATTACAGCCAGAAACTAGTAAAATAGGACTTTGAATTGAAAATAATTGCTGTATTGGCGTTAATCTTGCGCGACTGTCGAGCACAACCCTTAGAGGTTGGAAGATTTCATCTTTTGTATGGCGAGTGGTTAACTCACCTAACGCCTCATAGCGCACATTAAGGCTTGGGTCATCGACAAGAATGGTTTCAACACCAGTGATTAATGCACAATGGCTAGCGCGGTATTTTTGCACATCAGCTCTTGCTGCACTGCCAGTAATCCACTTCGACACGCCATTAGACAGAGCCGTTTTACCATCTAAACTGGCTGCTATCTTTACCGTTATCCAAGGAAGTCCTGTTTTCATCCGCTTCATAAAACCCAGATTAAGGTCATAGGCTTGTTCGCTGAGCAATCCAACATCAACGTTAATACCAGCCTCACGTAACAGGGTTATACCGCGACCAGACACTTGTGGATTTGCATCGGTCACCGATACCACAACTCTGGCAACTTTGGCATTAATTAAGCCTAAAGCACAAGGTGGTGTGCGGCCATAATGACTGCAAGGTTCAAGAGTGACATACGCCGTGGCACCTTCAGCAGACAAGCCATTATCATGCACCATTTTCAGCGCATTAACTTCGGCATGCCCTTGGCCAGCACGTTGATGATAACCCTCACCAATAATCTTATTCTGATAAACAATGACACAACCAACACAAGGATTTGGCCGAGTGGTATAACGGCCTTTCTCGGCAAGCGCGATGGCACGGCTCATCATTTGGGTGTCAAAGGTGGACCAGTTAGACATGGGAGATAATCTCTTATTGCTTAAATGCCATTAAAACCATTAAAACAGATATTATTAAGCAGCATTACTTTTGCAATTTAGCAATGGCTTCACCAAATTGGGATACATCTTCAAATGCGCGATAAACCGATGCAAAGCGGATATATGCCACTTTATCAAGGCTCATCAACTGTTCCATCATCAGATTACCAATCATTTCAGAATTCACCTCACGCTCACCTGTCGCGCGCAGTGTTGATTTGATTTTAGTCAATGCTTGTTCAATTTCATCAATTGAGACCGGGCGTTTTTCGACCGCACGTAGCATGCCGCCACGCAATTTTTCTTCATCGAATGGTTGTCGAGTGCCGTCACGTTTGATGACTCTAGGCATGACTAATTCTGCGCCTTCAAACGTGGTGAAACGTTCATGACATTCGGTACATTCCCGGCGGCGACGTACTTGGTGACCATCAGCCACTAATCGAGAATCTATAACTTTGGTATCGGTCGCGCTACAAAAAGGGCAATGCATTGAACCTCCTGCAGAAAAAAACAAAATGGCCGCTAACAATTAGCGGCCATTAAAGTTTATCCTATTTGTTGAGCAAGGTTAACCTAAACCTTTTCAACAGGCATCAAGTGACGATTAACCGTATACAGGGAATCGGGCACATAATGCCAACACTTGACCTTTGACTCGTTCAGCCACTTCGGCGTTAGATGCATCATCAAGAATGTCACAAATCCAACCGGTCAATTCTTTCGCTTCTGCTTCTTTAAAACCACGACGAGTAATTGCTGGCGTTCCAATACGAACACCAGAGGTGACAAACGGTGAACGTGGATCATCAGGTACTGAGTTTTTGTTGACGGTAATGTTGGCATTGCCCAATGCAGCATCTGCTTCTTTACCGGTTAAATCACGACCAATTAAATCAACCAACATTAAATGGTTTTCTGTACCGCCAGAAACAATTTTGTAACCGCGAGCTAAAAATACTTCAACCATAGCTTTAGCGTTTTTAACCACTTGCTGTTGATATACTTTAAACTCTGGCTCTAATGCCTCTTTAAATGCAACCGCTTTACCTGCGATTACATGCATTAAAGGGCCACCTTGGCCACCAGGGAATACCGCTGAGTTCAACTTTTTATACAACACTTCATCATCGGCAGCAGAAATAATAATCCCGCCACGTGGACCCGCTAATGTTTTATGAGTTGTTGAGGTAACCACATGTGCATGTGGGACAGGGGTTGGATAAACATCTGCAGCCACTAAGCCTGCAACGTGAGCCATATCAACAAGCAAATAAGCACCAACTTTATCAGCAATCTCACGCATTTTAGCCCAATCGACTATGCCTGAAAATGCCGAAAAACCGCCGATCATCATCTTAGGCTTGTGCTCAATGGCTAAACGCTCCATTTCGTCATAATCAATTTTGCCAGCTTCATCGATACCGTAAGGAATGATGTTGTAAAGCTTGCCTGAAAAATTCACTGGTGAACCATGGGTCAAATGACCACCATGAGCAAGGTTCATCCCTAAAACAGTATCACCCGGTTGTAACAACGCCATAAACACTGCGCTGTTTGCTTGTGAGCCTGAATGAGGCTGTACGTTGGCATAAGTTGCACCAAATAATTCTTTTGCGCGTTCAATAGCCAATGTTTCAACAACATCAACGTATTCGCACCCACCATAATAACGCTTGCCTGGATAACCTTCAGCATACTTGTTAGTTAACTGAGAACCTTGCGCTTCCATCACACGTGGACTGGTATAGTTTTCAGATGCAATCAATTCAATGTGTTCTTCTTGACGACAAGTTTCATCTTCAATGGCTTTAAATAATTCTGGATCATAATCCGCAATATTCATCGCTTTCTTCAACATGGTAGCTCCAACATCATTATCTATATAGTAGGGTTGCGCGGTATTCTACTCTGCAACGATAATGATTTACAGTACAAACAACATGAAATTCACTGTGTTCTGAATACAAAACGATTCATGTTGATAACACCAAGCTAGCAGATTGTTTAGCGAATTGAGTCTAAAAAGCACGCTAGATAAAATCACACAATTGCCTGTTGAGTTCAGCACATAATACAGTAGAATTATCACCATCTTTGTTGACAATTAGACAGTATAATTATGGCTCAATTTGTATACAGCATGCTTCGTGTGGGTAAAATTGTCCCACCCAAAAAGCAAATATTAAAAGACATTTCGTTAAGCTTCTTTCCTGGCGCTAAGATTGGTGTGCTCGGGTTAAACGGTTCAGGTAAATCAACATTGCTGCGCATCATGGCGGGAATAGATACCGAAATTGAAGGTGAAGCACGCCCAATGCCTGGGTTAAAAATTGGCTACTTACCGCAGGAGCCGCGCTTAAACGAACAACAAACTGTGCGCGAAGCCGTCGAAGAAGCCCTAAGCGAAGCTAAAAATGCACTAATACGCTTAGACGAGGTCTATTCTGCTTATGCTGAGCCCGATGCAGACTTCGACGCACTTGCAAAAGAGCAAGGCGAATTAGAAGCCATCATCCAATCTCAAGATGCGCATAATCTTGATCATATTCTTGAACGTGCAGCTAACGCATTACGTCTGCCCGATTGGGATGAGAAAATTGCCGTACTCTCTGGTGGTGAACGACGCCGAGTGGCCATTTGTCGCTTATTGCTTGAAAAACCAGAAATGCTATTACTCGACGAACCAACCAACCATTTGGATGCCGAGTCAGTGGCGTGGTTAGAGCACTTTTTACAAGAATATAACGGCACTGTGGTGGCGATTACCCACGATCGTTACTTCTTAGATAATGCTGCTGGCTGGATTTTAGAACTCGACCGCGGTGAAGGTATTCCATGGGAAGGTAACTATTCATCTTGGCTTGAACAAAAAGATGCGCGCTTGTCCCAAGAATCGTCCACAGAAAGCGCCCGCCAAAAAACCATTGCTAAAGAATTAGAGTGGGTACGCCAAGGTGCTAAAGGTCGTCAATCAAAAGGTAAAGCCCGTATGGCTCGCTTTGAAGAATTGAACACCAACGATTACCAAAAGCGTAACGAGACCAATGAACTGTTTATTCCACCAGGGCCTCGTTTAGGCGACAAAGTCATTGAAGTGACTAATTTAACCAAGTCATATGGTGACCGCGTACTGATTGATGATTTGACATTCACGGTTCCTAAGGGCGCTATCGTCGGCATTATTGGTGCTAACGGTGCGGGTAAGTCAACCTTATTCAAAATGATCTCAGGCGAGGAACAACCAGACAGTGGCTCTATTTCTGTCGGTGATTCGGTTCAAATTGCGTCGGTTGATCAGTTTCGTGATTCGATGAATGACAAAAACACCGTGTGGCAAGAAATTTCAGGCGGCCAAGATATTATGCGCATCAACAACACTGAAATTTCTAGCCGTGCTTACGTAGGCCGCTTTAACTTCCGTGGTGGCGATCAGCAGAAAATAATTGGTTCATTATCGGGTGGTGAGCGCAACCGAGTTCACTTAGCTAAGTTATTACAAGCCGGTGGCAACGTATTATTACTCGATGAACCCACCAACGACTTGGACGTTGAAACTTTACGAGCGTTAGAGGAAGCGTTATTAGAGTTCCCTGGTTGTGCAATGGTTATTTCCCATGACCGTTGGTTCCTTGACCGTATTGCGACCCATATTTTGGATTACCGTGATGAAGGTAAAGTGAGCTTCTATGAAGGTAACTATACTGAGTACTCAACTTGGTTAAAAGCCACCTTAGGCACCGATGTAGTAGAACCGCATCGATTAAAATACAAGCGTTTAAATAAATAATTAGTCTGCAATAAAGTGTTGAATAATAAAGCAGAGCCTCAGCGCTCTGCTTTATTATATTAGCCATTATTTAAAAGGTTATTACAAAACTAACGATCGAAATCTCGACAAGTGTCAAAAATTTGTCAATTTATTGTGAGCAATGCACCACAATCTGTTTGTAAAGCCAAAATAACTTCAGTATTATAAATTATTAACGGATTATTTTACTCTTTGCTGATTACACTCAGCGCAATACAGAGTGTCGATGGTTCCAGCTTGTAGAGAAATTTAATGGAGATATCAGTGAGATACGGTTCAATTAGCCTTGCTTTATTGTGCTTATACGCAAGCAACTCATTTGCGGCACTCGAAGTCATTACCACATCAGAAAAGCAGACTCTCAATAAAATTGAAAATCAATACGATATCGATTCTCTGCTAATCACTGTTAATGACAAATTCTCACAGCTTAATAAAAAAGCCTATGACGTTGAAGGTCTGAAAAAAACAATTGTTTCAGAACAGCAGCGCTACGATGAGCTTATTACAGAATTACCTAAGGTTATTCGGGCTAAAACAGGGCTTCCAGAAACCTATAAACAAATTGAAGAGTCTGTCAATTTAGTCGATGAATTAACCCTAAAGGCAGAAGAAGACAGTAAACGCCTTGAAACTGAAAAAGTTGAAATATTAACTGAATATGAGACGATAAATAAAAAACGTGCCGCTAAAAGCCAGCAACTATTTAAACTCAAAACTGATATAACTAATCGTTTAATTGCAGATTTATCTAAATCAAGCAGCACATTGCCAGTCAATATTAATGGTTCGACTGAGTGTTCAAAATATCAAACTATCGCAGATTGTTTGAAAGAGTCTAAAAGCAGCATTTTATCCAATACTCGTAATGAGTCGCCGTTTTTAAATGACAAAAGTGTTTTATTGTCATATGAAGTTATCGACGCCAATATGAATATGAGAGGCGATTTGCATTATAAAGTGGCGATGAACTTTAAGCCTTCTTATAACGATAAAATTGACTCAATGTTAAATGAAGAATTAGGCCTTAAGTCGGCGATGGTTACCTTAATCAGTAACGTACCAGCAGATTGGTATATCAATGGCACCAAAGTAGGCACGGGTAAAAAACTTTTTCACGAGATCCCTTTAGGGAAACACGGCATTTTAGCGTCTTACCAAAATCAAGATAAATCAAGCGTCGAAAATGTTGAAGGCAATGGCGTATTTAATTATAAATTTGCCAATGTTGCTGCGTCTAATACAGCCAGCAACCAAGCTAAAGCAGTGACAGCAGAAGTCCCAAAAGGTATTCTTAAACCATCAGCTAAACCGCAGCCTGTAGTCCAAAAAACTAAGGCTAAATACACCTTGTTTTCAGACCAAACCAGTATTAAGTTAAGTGATGATGATGCCAAAAAGAAATCATCAGATAAAGGTTATGAATACTTTATGGGTGTTACACCTGTCAATAAAAAGCAAAACATTGAATTTACTAACGAGCCTATCGAGAAGTAATGTTTTAACCAGTGTTTTAACATAACTATTTGTTCAGCCTGGCTGACATAAATCAAAGCCATATCTTCGGATATGGCTTTTTTGTTGCTATAGCATCATCAAAACCCACTATTGATATGCGCCTTGTTACAAAGAAAATTAAAAGATTTACATTACTTTACGCTGAATTAAGCAAATATAATTACAATAAGCTTGCATCAATCACGGGCTAGTCGTTAGCCAATGTCGTCTTGTAACGACATCATCAATTATTGCTTATAGAGATGTGTACTTAAATGATCAAAAAACTTAGCCAATGTCTTTTTTCGACTACCGTATTGATGATGGGATATGTTGGGTTTATTTCCAATGGTATTGCCGCGCCCACACCTCCTCGCGCTGAAAAAGTGGTTCCTGTCGTCACCGCCACCGTTGAACAACATGAGCTTTCGCAATCAATTACCTTAATAGGAAAACTGGCGGCAACTCACTCGGTAATGATAGCGCCACAAGTCGCAGGAAAAATAGACAGCATAGCCGTCACATCTAATCAATACGTCAATAAAGGCCAAGCACTACTGACACTTGATAACCGCAAAGCAAAAGCCAGCGTGACCGAAGCGCAAGCCTATTATCAAGATGAAGTGCGTAAGCTTAATGAGTTTAACAAGTTGATTCACGTTAATGCCATCACTCAAACAGAAATAGAAGCGCAAAAGTCCAGTGTTGATATTGCTTTCGCTCGCCTTGAATCAGCTAAAACCGATCTGGATTACCATACTCTAGCCGCGCCATTTTCCGGAAACACTGGTTTGGTTAACTTCAGCCGCGGCAAGATGGTCAGTATCAATGAGTCACTACTATCACTTGATGATTTATCGGTGTTACAGCTCGATTTACAAGTGCCGGAGCATTATCTCTCTTTGTTAAGTACAGGAATGTCGGTAAACGCTTCCAGCAGAGCATGGAATAAAACCATTTTTACTGGCAAGATTATCGCTATTGATCCACGCGTCAATTCACAAACACTCAATCTCAATATTCGTAGTCAGTTTGATAATCAAAAGGGTCAATTAAAGCCCGGTATGATGATGTCAGCGACACTGGTATTTCCAAGCGTGTCTTCCCCTATTGTTCCGGTACAAGCACTTGAATATTCTGGTACCAAACGTTATGTCTACGTAATCAACCAGGACAATATCGCCACACGCACCGAAGTGATGTTAGGCGCCAGAATTGACGACCAAGTGTTACTGGAATCTGGCATAAATATCGGCGACCACATCGTCGTTCAAGGGCTGGTAAATATGCGTGATGGTGTCAAAGTAAAAGACTTAGCTAAGCAAGCTCAAACAAGCCCTGTTAAACAGGAGCAAAAATAATGTGGCTAAGTGATACGGCGGTAAAGCGCCCTGTAGTTGCGATTGTATTAAGTTTATTACTGTGTGTTTTTGGCTTAGTGTCGTTCTCTAAACTGTCGGTTAGAGAAATGCCCGACGTACAAAATCCGGTAGTGACCGTCATGACCACTTATAGCGGTGCATCTGCCACTATTATGGAAAGTAAAATCACCAAGAGCCTTGAAGATGAATTAACTGGCATCAGCGGTATTGATGAAATCACCTCAACCACTCGAAATGGCATGTCACGTATTTCAATCGAGTTTGAACTAGGTTGGGACTTAACCGAAGGCGTCAGTGACGTACGAGATGCCGTTGCCAAAGCACAACGTCGCTTACCCGATGAAGCTGATGATCCGATTGTATCTAAAGATAATGGTACTGGTGAGCCGTCGATTTACGTCAACTTAAGCTCTGAAAATATGGATCGTACTCAACTCACTGATTACGCCCAGCGGGTATTAGAGGACAGATTTAGCTTAATTACTGGGGTGAGCTCAGTCAATATTTCTGGTGGCTTATACAAAGTCATGTATGTACAACTAAAACCGCAATTAATGGCCGGTAGAAATGTAACTACCAACGACATTATTAGTGCGTTAAATACCGAAAATCTTGAAACACCCGGTGGCGAAGTCCGTAACGACACCACCGTCATGTCAGTCAGAACAAAACGGCTATATTACAGCCCAGAAGACTTCAACTATTTAGTTGTCCACACTGCTGACGATGGCACGCCTATTTATCTTAAAGATGTCGCTAGCGTGTTCATTGGGGCAGAAAATGAAAACTCGACCTTTAAAAGTAACGGCATCGTTAACCTAAGCCTAGGCATAGTGCCGCAATCTGATGCCAATCCATTAGATATATCATTGCAAGTACAACAAGAAGTCGACAAAGTGCAGAGTTTTCTGCCAAAAGGAACGCAGTTGGTTGTCGATTATGATGCCAATGTGTTTATTGCGCGCTCGATTAATGAGGTTTACAACACCCTATTCATTACTGGGGTATTGGTTATTCTTGTGCTGTACATTTTTATCGGTCAAGTACGGGCAACACTCATTCCTGCAGTCACAGTACCAGTATCATTAATTGCCGCATTTATGGCGGCATACAGCTTAGGTTACTCCATTAACTTATTAACCCTAATGGCGCTTATTCTAGCCATTGGTCTAGTGGTTGATGACGCCATCGTTGTGGTTGAGAATATCTTCCACCATATTGAACAAGGTGAAAAACCGATACTTGCGGCCTATAAAGGGACTCGCGAAGTCGGTTTTGCTGTGATATCAACTACCCTAGTACTGGTGATGGTATTTTTACCTATTTCATTTATGGATGGCATGGTCGGGTTATTGTTTACTGAGTTCTCCGTGATGCTGGCAATGTCGGTGCTGTTTTCATCCCTTATCGCCCTTACCCTTACCCCAGTGATGAGCAGTAAACTATTAAAAGCCAATGTGAAGAAAAATCGTTTTAACATTGCGATCGATAATGGCTTTAATCGTTTAGAGCAACGGTATCGTAGTATGGTCAAATGGGCATTGCACTGGCGCATGGCAGCACCATTCATTATTATCGCCTGCATCGGTGGTAGCTATTTACTCTTGCAACAAGTCCCTTCTCAACTCTCACCACAAGAAGACCGCGGGGTATTATTTGCGTTTATTAAAGGCGCCGAAGGCACCAGTTATAATCGCATGGTTGCCAATATGGACATCGTTGAAAACCGATTAATGCCACTATTGGGTCAAGGAGTAGTGAAATCATTTAGCGTTGAAGCGCCAGCATTTGGCGGTCGAGCGGGAGATCAAACCGGATTTGCGATTATCCAGTTAGAAGACTGGCAAGATCGTGATACCGATATTAAACAAGCATTAGCGTTAATCAGCCAAACGTTAAAAGACATTCCCGATGTAATGGTACGGCCAATGTTGCCAGGATTTAGAGGCCAATCAAGTGAACCGGTTCAATTTGTACTGGGCGGTTCTGACTATGCTGAGTTATTTAAATGGGCTCAAGTACTGCAACAAGAAGCCGATGCAAGCCCTATGCTGGACGGGGCTGATTTAGATTACGCAGAGACCACACCAGAACTTGTTGTGACGGTAGACAAGCAACGAGCTGCAGAGTTAGGCATTAGCGTTTCAGAAATAGCGACAACCTTGGAAATCATGTTGGGCGGCCGCAGTGAAACAACCTTTGTTGAACGTGGCGAAGAATATGATGTGTACCTTCGCGGTGATGAAAACAGCTTTAACAGCGTCACAGACCTCAGTAAGATTTACTTTAGAAGCAGCAAAGGCGAATTAATCACCCTTGATACCGTCACTAAAGTTGAAGAAGTAGCTTCACCACAGCGCCTCAGTCATACCAACAAGCAGAAATCGATTACCATTAAAGCAAATTTAGGCGAAGGTTATACCCTAGGCGAAGCCCTCGACTTTTTAGAACAACGCGCAATAACATTACTGCCAAACGATATTTCAATTGCCTACACGGGTGAGTCAAAAGACTTTAAAGAGAACCAAGCTGGGGTGCTCATTGTATTTGCTTTAGCACTGCTGATTGCTTATCTGGTATTGGCGGCTCAATTTGAAAGTTTTATCAACCCTGCAGTGGTGATGTTTACCGTTCCCATGGGGATTTTTGGTGGCTTTATTGGCTTAGTGCTCACTCATCAAGGGATGAATATTTACAGCCAAATTGGCATGATCATGTTAATTGGTATGGTAACTAAAAATGGTATTTTAATCGTTGAGTTTGCTAATCAGCTACGCGACCGAGGCTTATCGCTCGACAATGCCATTATTGACGCATCGGCTCGTCGCTTAAGACCGATTTTAATGACAGCCTTTACCACCCTTATTGGTGCCATTCCATTAATCGTATCAACCGGCGCGGGGAGTGAAAGCCGTATTGCGGTAGGAACTGTGATATTCTTCGGCATGGCATTTGCGACCGTTGTCACCCTATTGGTGATACCCGCAATGTACCGACTTATTTCTTCGTCAACTCACTCTCCAGGGTTTGTTGAAGCACAACTTAATGACGCCATTGCCGCTCAAAAAGCGCAACAGCCTTAATCTTCACAGGTGTAATAATGACAACGCTTGCCGTATTTGTAGATGTGCAAAATATTTATTACACCTGTAAGCAAGGTTTTGGCCGTTCATTCAATTACCGAGCTTTATACAAACATTTGTCGGCACAGGGCACTATTAGCCACGCAATAGCTTACGCTATAGCACCAGCCGATGACGGTCAGGTTAAATTTCAAGATGCACTAAAACATATTGGTTTTACGGTTAAAACCAAACCTTATATCCAGCGCAGTGATGGTTCTGCCAAGGGAGATTGGGATGTTGGGATTACCATCGACATGCTAGAGATAGCGCCCACGGTAGATGAGGTTATTTTACTGTCTGGTGATGGTGATTTCGATTTATTACTCAAAAAAATCAATCAAACGACCACATGCTACACCCATGTATTAAGTGTTGAGCGCCTCACTGCAAAATCATTAACCGATCAAGCCCAGCACTTCACCGCAATCGATGCCTCGCTTCTTATTTAAATACAAACAATGACAATAATCACCCACTTTAAGCACAAGCGACAAAGCTAACACATACGACAAAAATATCGCTAAGATAGATACCAACAGAAATTAGTTTGATTTATTCCTCAGCCATTCAGCCTTCATTTACACAAGTTTCTTCTCATCAATACGGTTTAAATTTGATGAGAGGAAGATGAGTAGATCCCAAATTCACAAACAATGTTATTATTTTGTTGTGTAAAATAGTGACTGTATTTACAATATATCATCCTGTTATTATAGGTATCAAAATCAGTTTTTTATAAAAATAATAATAAGGTCTCTGATGGTGTTCTTTTTCCAAAGATGGTTATGCTCGCTGTTATGCTTACTTCTTTCAGTTGCCTTTATTTCAGCCACAAACGCAGAACAGTTTCAAATAGATAGGCTCAATATTGCTGACGGTTTACCGTCAACCATGATCACCTCTATCTATCAGCAAAAAAATGGATTTTTATGGTTTGCAACCGATGCTGGTGTGAGCCGCTATGATGGCCAAGAGTTTATAAATTTTCAGTTTTCACCGGGATCCAAAAGACATATATCGAATAACTTTGTGACAGATATTATCGAAGACGCCCAAGGCAATATCTGGTTTGCTACTGAAGACGGTCTTAATCAACTCACCGTCGATGATGAACTTAACATCTACCCCACCTCACAACAGCCTTTCGCTCAAAACACCAATTGGATAATGCGTTTATACTTGGATTCAAAACGCCAGCTATGGATAGGTACTGGCAGTGGGTTACAATATAAAACAGAGCATGGAACCGATTTTATCTCGGTTCCATTATATTTAAACCAACAAGATACTCCTGTAGAAACATCTATTTACAGCATAGTAGAAGACACTCAACACCGTATTTGGGTAGGGACCGACCATGGTCTCGCATTATTAGAACCCAACAGTACAACAATGCAGCTATATCAATCAGATAAAGCACAAGCAATATCCACTACAGGTTCAGCCGTTGCTACGGCAGATTTATTTAATGATTACATTCTGACGAGTCAAATAGATAATCATGGTCAACTTTGGTTTGGTAGCCAACATTTTGGCTTAATTAAATTTATGCCTAACGACAACACATTCCAGCATTTTTTTAGTCCAAAACAACCAAAGGTTGGACAAATTCCCAGTAACTACATCTCCAGCATAGCGATTGAAGACGATCAACATATCTGGATTAGTACCGATAAAGGTGCGGCAAATTTAACTGTCGCATCCGAACATTTTGACTGGTTAACCTCACAAACGTTTAATCAACAATCATTACCGACCAATGATGTTGATGATGTATTTATCGACCATTCAGGAGTCATTTGGTTTGCGACTAACCAAGGTGCGGCCTTTTACACGCCATTGAAAAAATCAAGTCGACTGTATAAACCCCTTGCCAGCCAATCAGAGCTATCAGGAGGCAATGTTTACGCAATAGCCTTAACGCAATCAGGTGATGCCTGGGTAGCAACAAATAAGGGTATCGATAAGATAAACATCGATAATAAAACGGTTGAATTAGGACCTTTAAAAGATAAAACCACTCCATCATTAATAAACAATATTTGGAACGTAACAACAGACAAAGATAATAATCTGTGGTTTTCTGACGCTGAAGGCCTGAGTTTTTATGATCAACGTTCTGACACTGTGCAACACTTTAGTAATAAAGTGAATAATCCCTATGGCTTTCCTAATACTGATTTCTATACTGTTGACCCAGACCAAGAAGGCAATGTGTGGATCACTGGCTATTTAGACGCTGGCGTAATGCTATTTAACCCGCAAAAAGGTTTAATAAAACATTATTTTAACGATGCGGATAATCTTTATACTTCAGGTGGGAATTTCACCTTCGACAGTTTAATCGCTACCCAAGGTGAGTTATGGTTAGCCACCACCAATGGTATTTTCATTATCGATCCTAAAACGGATATCACCTCACACTTAAGCTTAGGTAATGAAAGAGAGAACATCCGAATAGGCGGTATTTACCAAGATAAACAAGGCATTATATGGGCAGCAACCCAAGGTCTCGGGTTAGCAAAAATAATTCCAACTTCAAATGTACCTCAGGGATTTACCATTGAATACATTACACGTCAGCAAGGCCTACCAGATAACCGTTTAAAAGCCGTCATTGGTGATGACCAAGGTAATTTATGGCTAACGAGCCAGCATACGTTGATCAAATATACCCCCCAAACCGCTAAAATAAGTGTTTATCCCAGCGTGATTAACACCGACAACTTAACCTTTAATGAAGCCGCAATAGCCATTTATCAACACCAGTTACTATTAGGTACTAATAAAGGGGTGATACAGATAGATATCGACACTATTAGCCAAAATGATTTTGCGCCTCCGGTGCATATCACTTCGGCAAAAATAGCCAATAAATCGTATATTAATATTAACAGCCATAACCCTCCCCCGAAGCCGATACTTGATTACGACAACAACATGATCCAGTTTTCATTTGCATCATTAGACTATACCGCCCCTGAACGGAATCAATATCGATATATGTTAGCCGGGTTCGATCAGGATTGGCTGACCACATTACTACCTCGGGCGATGTACACTAATTTAGCCGCTGGTGATTATGTGTTTAAAGTACAAAGCACCAATAGCGACGGTATATGGAGCAACCAACAGGCAGAATTTGCATTTAACATTAAAAAAGCCTGGTGGTATTACGCATTAATTGCTTCGGGCACCATGATTATATTGATTATGATTTTGTTTGCGTTATCTCGAATCAAACAAATGAGAGAGCTCAGTCGCCGGGCTAACTTTGACAGCTTAACGGGATTGGCAAACCGGTTTCATTTTAATCAACAACTGTCATTACTTATGTCTAATCCATACAACACCGCCGCTGTGGTGTTTATCGATTTAGATCACTTTAAAGAAGTTAACGATTCTATGGGCCATGACGTAGGCGATGAGCTCATTATCCAAGTTGGTAAACGGCTTCAGCATTGTTTAAGCCAACAAGATGTATTGGCTCGACTCGGCGGAGATGAATTTGCCTTAATCATTCCATACGAGCAAATTGCGGCCGACGTGAACCGAGATTTAGTTAATATCATTGAACGAGTTCGTCAAACGCTCAACAAAGGCTATCAAATTAATCAATATTGGCTAAACAGTTCTGCCAGTATTGGTGTGGCATGCTTCCCGGAAGATGGTAAAGATGCCAAAACATTATTAAAACATGCTGATACCGCCATGTACGCAGCTAAACAGAATGGGCGAAACGGAAGTTACTTTTTTAACGAAACATTATCCACGGCACTATTAGAAAGATTATTGATTAAAGATCAGCTAAATAATGCCATGTCAGATGCGCAACTTGAAGTGCATTACCAGCCAAAATGTTGCGTTGATACACATGAGATTGTCGGTTTAGAGGCGTTACTTCGTTGGAATCACCCTCAACACGGGATGATTTCTCCTAGCCGCTTTATTGATCAAGCTGAAGACAGTGGCTTAATTATCGATATTGGATTATGGGTACTTGAACAAGCCTGTCAGCAAGGATATCGCTGGCTTCAACAAGGGATACTGAGAGGCAATATTTCGGTTAACATTTCACCGGTACAATTATCACAACCGACTATTGTTGATGACATTGCTGCCATTTTAGAACGAACCACCTTCCCGGCTCATCATCTTGAACTTGAAATAACCGAGTCATTACTCATTAAAGATTTAAAAACAGCACAAGACGTTCTATTAGCACTCAAACAATTACGCGTACGTATTGCCCTAGATGATTTTGGCAAAGGTTATTCGTCATTAAACTATTTGACCCAGTTCCCCATTGATACTTTAAAAATTGATAAGGGGTTTTTAAGCAGTATTTTGCCTGAAGAAACCAGCAATATAGTATTACGAAACATCATTACCTTAGGTAATGAGCTGAAATTAGATGTCATTGCAGAAGGCGTCGAAACTCATGCTCAGCTGCTTAAATTGAAACAGTATAATTGTAAAATAGTTCAAGGTTTTTTATTCAGTCATGCTCTTGATGTCACTCAATTAGAAGTATGTCTTCTACATAACAAGTTAACCTTATGTGAATATGTTGAAGTTGAAAACGAATAATGAGAGCGGCAACTTATTAGCGATTCATGCATAAGCAGCACCCAAACTGTTAACGACTTACTGCGACGTCTGCAAACACACATAACCTTCACTAACGATGCTGTTACCTATCAATCTGTATTCTAAACTAACCCTAATAAGGTGCCTTAAACTCTCGTTATTGATGCGAAGACACATTCATTTCAAGGCAGATAATTACCTGTGAAATGCTTATTCATATCGCATTACATTGTTATTATTTAAATCAATAATGAGAGGGCTCACATGATTGGGAATATCACTTTATTTGCAAAAGTGTTATTCTTGCTGGGCCGTAGCAGGACACTTCTATAAAGGATTATATGTCGTTAATACGTTACAAAAAACTAATTTTTGATTACATTCCCATGCCCAAACGAGCTCGTTTATTCATCCAATTGATATTCATATCAGTGGGAGTTTTATATACATTTAACTCGACCATCGCCGTGGCGGAACCACTAAAAATCACTTTAGCGGCAGAAGATAGTTGGCCTCCTTTTGCCGATGAAGTGGGTAATGGTATTTCCCATAACCTTATTAGACAGGCTTTTAAGCAAGTTGATGTTGACGTTTCTACTATTGTCGTACCCTATACTCGTGGTTTGATTATGACCGAGCGAGGTTCGGTTGATGGCGTTTTTAATGTGACAAAAGAGCAAAGCACTATTAACCGATTTATATTCGGTAATGAACCTTTGTTTACAGTAACAGCTTCTT
This sequence comes from Shewanella sp. S1-58-MNA-CIBAN-0166, assembly GCF_040310085.1. NCBI lineage: Bacteria > Pseudomonadati > Pseudomonadota > Gammaproteobacteria > Alteromonadales > Shewanellaceae > Shewanella > Shewanella sp. S1-58-MNA-CIBAN-0166. The sequence continues at coordinate 53,052 of NZ_JBEOPN010000004.1, forward strand.
TTTTCTTTGCCAAAGAACACCCTACCATTGCGGATAATAAATGGCAGATCCCAATAAAAAGCACGATTGGTATTGTGAGTGGTTATGAGTACGGCGACGAATTTACGACGCTTGTTGAACAGCTGCAGTTACACGTCATCACGGTAAATAGCCAGCGCCAATTAATCAATTTATTATTAGTAGGCAGAATTGATACCGCCATTATGTATGACCTTGTTGCTGATGTTTACATCGAACAGATGGGTGTTAGCCGTAATATAAAAGCTAAGTTTAATAATCATACCAGTAAAATTTTCGTCGCATTTTCTAAACTTAACCCTCAAGCAGAGCACATTAGCCAATTACTCGACAAAGGGCTGCTAACGTTACAAAGACAAGGTAAGTACCAACAGCTGCTTCTGCCTTCAAATGATTAACGACATAACCACAATATCAATAATATAAGGTCATAGTGTAATGAGTCACCCCTCTGTAGAGCACAAGTACAGCCCAGTTCACTCTTTTTCTGTACAAATTTATTATGAGGACACCGACTTTTCTGGTGTGGTATATCATCCTAACTTCTTAAAATATTTCGAGCGTGCGCGTGAACATGTCATCGGCGCAGATGTACTCAGCCAACTTTGGCAGCAACAACAATTGGGTTTTGCCGTTTATCGCAGCGATATGTTATGTCACGATGGGGTTGAGTTTGCAGATATTATTGATGTGCGCACACAATTTTATTTTGAAAGTAAATATCGTACCGTATGGAAACAACAAATATGGCGGCCTAATGCTAAAAAACCTGCAGTAACGGCTACAATTGAAATGGTCTGCATGAACCAGAAGCGTCAACTTGCACCTATGCCTGTAGAATTAATCGCTCATTTATCAGCAGGATTTAAGTAATTAACCACCAGACACAACGACATTTAACGTTGAAGAGAGTTAACTTTTAGGATCACTAAAGTGTGGATTATTAATTTTTTGATAATTAAGTTGCGGATAAAGATGTTCAAACTCACTGGCAGTCAATGGTTTAGCAAAGTAATCACCTTGAATAGTGTCTACTCCAAAAAGATGTAATGCATCTAAAACAGACTTAGATTCAACCCCTTCAACCGTCACTTCAAAACCTAAATTTTTAGCCAGCTCGATACTGGTCTTAACAATTTGTTTCGCCGCTTGAGATGTTTCAAATTCATCTAAAAAGGCTTTATCAATTTTCACTTCATCAACGGGTAAATGACGCAAATAAGCTAAAGAAGAATGACCAGTACCAAAATCGTCAATCGCAAGTTTGACTCCAATATCACGTAATTGATTTAAGGTAACAATCGTTTGCTCGAGCGATTTCATTAACACACTTTCAGTAATTTCAATGGTAATGGTTTCGGCAGGAACCAGATACTGGGATAGTTTGGTGGCGACATCGGCAGCAAGGTTTGGATTATCTAAATCAGTAGATGACAAATTAATGGCTACATTAACGTAAACCCCCATATTTCGCCATTTGGCTTGTTGAGCCAATACGTTATCTAACACCCAACTACTCAGAATATCGATCATTCCGGTCTGTTCCGCTAATGGAATAAATTCATTTGGAGAAATTAATCCTAAGCCTTCATGTTGCCAACGAATTAACGCTTCAACCTGCTTACATCGGCCGCTTTTTATGTCTAGCTTTGGTTGAAATACCATAAATAATTGACCTTGCTTTAACCCTTTAGGCAAGCCATTAATAATCAACAATTCTCGGTATTGTGCTTTATCATCATCTTGATCGTAAAAAGCAATCGGCTGTTTTAATGCTTTGGCTTTCTTCAGTGCTAAATCTAAACGGCGCAGCATCAAACTGACATCGGCATGATGCTCATTGAGCGACAATACTCCGAGCTGCATTTTGATACTGATTGGCTGTTGTTCTATTTCAAATGGACTTTGTAAATCATTTTTTATCGTTTGCAACTGCTCGACAGTCAACGGTTGCTGGAAAAACAACAAAAATTCATTACCGTTCATACGTGCGATGAACTGTGCTTTACAGTTCAGGTTATCTATCCGCTTGGCAAAAGCTTTCAGCAATTTGTCACCAAATAAAAAACCAAATAAATCATTCACAAAACGAAATTGTCGAATATCCACCAGCACTAACATACCTTCTGAAATAGGCATTTTTGACAACATTTTACGTTTAAAGCCGACACGATTAGCTAATCCGGTTAACTTATCTCGTTCGGTGCTAAATAGGCTTGATTGATGTAAATGATGGAGGACATTAATGAGCGGTTTTAACGATTTGGCAGGAGAATCTATGTTAAATGAATCTTGATTGAGTAATTGTAATTCTAACGAGTGAGTTAATTGTTTAATAAAACGATGCTGACGCCAATGGAGAAATGCAATGGTGCACAGCATAATCACAATCATAAATAACACTGTTATTAGCAAATAATTCATTAAGTATTCATCATGTTACAGTTTTAGTCATCGGTTATTTAAACATCAAAAAAATCTCACTTAGATATTAATCATTTAATGTTAACTCATTGATTAATATCCGTGAAACTCACTTAACATAGCATTATTCGTAACTTTGCTTAATTGAATGGTACATATCAATAAACTCATCACTAGCAAGATCTTCTGGTGTTACAGGTAAACCTCGTAGGACAAAGACACCTAACCTTTCTTCTAACTCTTCACCGGCTCTAAGTTCACCAGTATAAAATGCCGCAGAACGAATAAAGTCGAGATAAGTCACTTTTTCAGGCATATAATGAAGATCAGCCCAACGCTCCACCACTTCCATAACTTCTGGGGCAAAGTCCCACGTTTTTAATACCGCACGACCAATCGGCCCCTGCATTTTACGTACGAGACTTCGTAAGTCATCAATTCGGCTAAACAATTCTGGGTGAACTTCTGCTTCGGTTAATACTGGTAATGCACCAATATTATGTACCAATCCCGCAAGGGTAAGCGTATCACGGTCTAGTTTTTTAGTGGGATGACGTTTGTTATACATTTCAAGCATCGCACAAGATGAAGCTGTCACTTCAATAGAGGTCTTCCATACCTCATCCATCACCTCCCACACCATTTCGTTGGTTGAGATAAAGAGCTGTTCCATGGCAACTGACGTGGTAATGGATTTAATTTGCACTAAACCAATACGATTAACGGCGGCATTTATGCTTTCTGCTTTATTACCACGAGAATATAAAGCGCTGTTTGCCACTTTAATAATACGGGCTGAAATAGCCGCATCTTGTCCAATAATATCTGCTACTTGTTTAAGGCTCGAATCTTGACGAGATACCACTTCTTGAACACGCATGGCCACTTCAGGTAATGTTGGTAAAACTAAAGCATCATCTTTGAGCTTTTTTAATAGTCCAACCAAGAGTTGATGTTCCGTAGACATGGGTTCTCCATAAATAAATAGTCTCTAATGTTGGATTATATACCCAAACCGATAACGTTTGCGATTACTCAACTGACGACAACTCAATTATTTATATCTTTCTGTGCTGATTTAACAGTTATAAATTCCTTCGATACAATAAAAATACAACCAACCTCACAAATACCAAGGCCATATTTGTCCTCGCTAATATCCTTAAGTAAGCTTCGACCCTTTCATCACACAATGTTCAATTAGGTCAAAAAACATGTTTAAACCTGAATTATTATCTCCTGCTGGTACGCTTAAAAATATGCGTTACGCCTTTGCTTATGGTGCTGATGCTGTTTACGCAGGCCAACCTCGTTATAGCTTACGAGTTAGAAATAATGATTTCAAAATGGAGACACTTGCCAGCGGTATTGAAGAGGCTCACGCCCTCGGTAAAAAATTGTATGTGGTGAGTAATATTGCCCCACATAATGCCAAGCTAAAAACCTATATTAAAGACATGCAACCGGTGATCGCGATGAAACCTGATGCGGTGATCATGTCTGACCCTGGGCTTATCATGATGGTCCGCGAAGCGTTTCCTGAACAAGTGGTTCACTTATCGGTTCAAGCAAATGCGATTAACTGGGCATCGGTTAAATTCTGGCAACAACAAGGCATCAAGCGAGTCATTTTATCGCGTGAATTATCATTGGATGAAATTGAAGAAATTCGCCAACGTTGTCCAGATATTGAATTAGAAGTGTTTGTGCATGGCGCACTTTGCATGGCGTACTCTGGCCGTTGCTTGCTCTCTGGTTACATGAATAAACGCGATCCTAATCAAGGAACCTGTACCAACTCATGCCGTTGGAAATACGATGTGCACCCAGCACAGCAAACAGAGACTGGCGATATCATCCCTGTGGCTCCAACCGTACAGTTTGAGAGCCCTACATTAGGTTCGGGCCAACCTAGTAGCGACATAGTGCTACTGCAAGAAGCTGGTCGTCCTGGCGAGTATATGCCTGCGTTTGAAGATGAACATGGCACCTACATTATGAACTCAAAAGATTTACGGGCTATTCAACATGTGGATCGTTTAACCAGAATGGGGATTGATTCATTAAAAATTGAAGGTCGTACCAAATCTTTTTACTATGTCGCGCGCACCGCACAATTATATCGCCAAGCAATTGAAGATGCCGCTACAGGCAAAGACTTTGATCGCACATTAATGAACAACCTTGAAGGTTTGGCGCATCGTGGCTATACCGAAGGGTTTTTACGTCGTCACGTTCATGACGAATATCAAAACTATCAATATGGCCATTCTGTGAGTGATAGCCAGCAATTTGTTGGTGAATTCACCGGTAAACGAAATGCTGAGGGTTTGGCTGAAATTGATGTAAAAAATAAATTTTCAGTCGGTGACAGTGTTGAAATAATGACAACTGAAGGTAATTTTGTTATCACTATTGAATGGTTAATAAATCGCAAAGGCGAATCGATTGACTCTGCTTTAGGCTCAGGCCATTTTGTGTTTCTAGCGCTTCCAGCAGCTATTAATATCGACAAAGCCATGTTAATGCGTAATTTACCTGAGGGAATGGATACCCGAAACCCTCATCAACCAGCTTAAATTAAGGTTTTTATGGCACTAATCATTGACGATAGCTGTATCAATTGTGATATGTGCGAACCCGAATGTCCTAATGAGGCCATTACTATGGGTGAAGAGGTGTATGAAATCGATCCCGCGTTGTGCACCGAATGTGTCGGTCATTACGACAAGCCAACTTGCGTGTCTGTTTGTCCTATAGATTGTATCGATCCCGACCCAAAACATGTTGAGTCACATGATGCGCTATTACTAAAATACGCTGCTCTCACGGGCAATGTGTAACCTCAGGATTGAGCAACTAAGAGCTAATATATAGTGCCTAGGTACCTAGCATCTAATATCTAATATCTAATATCTAGTATCTAGTATCTAGTATCTGCAAAAACGGCGCTTAATGCGCCGATTTTTATAGTCAAATAACACCATCACTATTCACTGGCTGTTAATGTTTGTAATACTTTTGCCAGTTGCTCAATGCCGATCCGAGCGGGTTTGGGTAAGTTATCTAACTCTATAGACAACAATAAATTTTTAACCTCTAACCCCAACTCTGTATCCCCTTCTATACGTAATTTACGCTGAAAAAATAGCGTGTCGGGATCTTCTTTGCCTGCTGCAACCAAAATTAACTCAGGCACATTGGCACTTAATGTCACATCAGGCTGAGTAAAAGCACGCACTCGTAGTTGTTGTTCGACACCCACCTCAAAACGCAAACCAATATCATCAACACAAATGCCTACCCACTTTTGTTTGAGAAAATGGAGTTCATCTGCCTTCAATTGTTCCGCTAACACTAAATTAAGCAGTTTATTAATGACGATTATTTTTAACGCTTCAGGCATCAAGTTTAGCGAGCGACGGCTTACTTGAGGCGCAAAATGTAACAAGTGCGCCGATAATTGTTGTGTAAAAGCTTGAGCCATCGAGAGTACCTACTTGTAAATTGAACCAATAATCAAGTCAGTTTACTGGCAATTTATCTAACGAAACCTGTTTTAAATCAAATCATGTTAACTCAATCACATTTACACTCCTGTTCTTTGAAAAAAATGAGAACACCAACATGGAACTCTTATGCCCTGCAGGTAATTTAGCGTCGCTCAAAGCCGCTCTGAACGCTGGCGCTGATGCGGTTTACCTCGGACTAAAAGATGACACTAATGCGCGCTCGTTTGCAGGTCTAAACTTTTCTGCAGTACAACTGGCACAAGCGACAAAACTGGCCCAAAGCCAAGGGCGAAAGGTATTTTTAACCCTTAACACTTTTCCGAAACCCGGCGAAGAACAGCGCTGGTATCAGGCCGTTGATTTAGCCGCACAATTAGAAATGGATGCCCTCATCGTAGCTGACTTATCATTACTCGATTATGCCCACCAGCATTATCCGCACCTTCCGCTACATTTATCGGTACAAGCCAGCGCCACAAACTTAGGGGCTCTGTCATTTTATCAACAAGCTTTTAATATCGAACGAGCAGTATTGCCACGAGTGTTGTCGATTAAACAGGTTAGAGATTTAGCTAAAGTGAGCCCTGTTGAGCTTGAAGTATTTGCTTTTGGTAGTTTATGCATCATGGCTGAAGGACGCTGCCATTTATCATCATATGTAACAGGACAATCACCTAATACCGGCGGCTCATGTTCCCCGGCTAATCATGTGCGCTGGCAAGATTCTGGCAGCGATAAATTGACCCGACTCAATAATGTATTAATCGATAAAGCTGATGCTAACCAACAACTGGGTTATCCAGTGGTCTGTAAAGGCCGTTATGTTGCTGAGTACGATCATGATGCAAAGTATTTACTGGAGTCACCTACTAGTTTAAACACCTTAAGCTTGTTACCCGAGCTCGCCCAAGCGGGAATTAAATCACTTAAAATAGAAGGACGTCAGCGAAGCCCTGCTTACGTCAGCCAAGTCACCCACGTTTGGCGTAGCGCTATCGACACTTATTTAGCTAACCCCGAGTCTTTTTGCGAGCAACCACAATGGTCGCAAGCGTTAGCAAAAGTATCCGAAGGACAAATCACTACATTGGGCGCTTATGAGCGTCAATGGCAATAAGGTTTTACAATGAAAATATCTCTCGCTCCAATTAGTTACTGCTGGTCAAAATCTGACGTTGAACACTTTTATCAGCAAGTAGCATTGAGTTACATCGATAGCGTTTATTTAGGTGAAACCGTATGTAGCCGCCGCCGTGAACTGAAGTTTAACGACTACCTAGATCTCGCCAATATGCTCAAGTCTCATGGCAAACATGTGGTGTTATCAACCATGGCTTTGATAGAAGCGCAATCTGAGCTTAATGAACTGAAACGAGCTATTGATAATGGTGATTTTAGTATCGAAGCGAATGATATGGCTGCAGTACATTATGCGCACCAAGCGAAAGTCCCCTTTGTGTGTGGGCCAACAATCAATAATTACAATCGGACCAGTCTTGATTTATTGCACCAAAAAGGGATGTACCGTTTTGTCATGCCTTGTGAATTATCACAGCAGTGGTTAAACACCGTCATCAATCAAGGTGATAAACCCGCTTTTGAAATAGAGGTGCTCGGTCACGGCTATTTACCCTTGGCACATTCTGCACGCTGTTTTACCGCCAAACATTACCAATTGCCAAAAGATAAGTGTCAAACTATTTGCCAACGCCATAGCAAAGGCTTACTGGCTCAAACTCAAGAGTCACAACCGTTACTCCGCTTAAATGGCATTCAAACTCAATCTGCGGCGCAGGTAAACCTGATTAACCAAATTCCACAAATGATAGACATGGGGATTGATTATTGGCGTATATCCCCCAATAAATTAGCCGATATAGCCATGGGTTCAGAACTTGCTGATGTATTAACACAAATAACAGAAGAGCCGCTTAATAGTAAATCGCTAATGAATAAACAGTTTAATGACAATAAACAGGCATCGATTATCAATCATCATTGCAATGGCTATTGGTTAGGGTTACCGGGCATGGACTATTCCCTTGAGCCCAATACTCCAGCGCGTTAACCTTATAAACGCTACTTGATAGCCATTAATAAAAGTGGTCATGAACCGTCATCATATCCATGTTTATTAATGGCATACAAACCATAAAAAAGTGCTAGTTCCAAAGATAACACACACCCGCAACAAAGTTTCAACAGGCTGATTAAATTAGATTTTAACCATATACCCCGACAATTTCTTAAAGTAAATATCTACTCACATTTAACTAATATCTATTCGATTAAGTTATCATTTTACATACAGCAAATAAGGGGGTAACCTTGCCTACCCAAAAAAACAACTGAATGGACATTCAATTTTGGTCCATAATAAACAGTTGGGTAGCACAGCTGGCCAACTTAGAACACATAAGTAAGGTGTATTTAACGTGACACATAAAAAACATAACATTAAAACAATTCTCACCTTTATTATTCCGTCACTGATTGGCTTGTTACTGTTTATGACGCCTATCAATGTCGAAGGTTCGATTACCATTCCGATTGCAATCATCTCAAAAGCGTTGCAAAGCCAAATGGGCAGTTCGATTCAGCTTATTGTTACCTGCATTGTAGTATTAATGGCATTGGCCTCGTTACTCACACAGCTCATTAATCCTAAATTCGTGCGTAAAAGTACTTTTTTACGCACTTTACTGAAAGTGAATTTATTTTGGTTAGCGGTGCGCATTCTAGGCGCAATTTTTATCGTCATGGTTTATTTGCAAGTGGGCCCCGAAGCGATTATTTCATCGGCCACGGGTGGCTTAGTTCTGAATGATTTAGTACCTGTACTATTTTCAGTATTTATTTTTGCTGGCATGTTATTACCGCTATTGCTCAATTTTGGTTTATTGGAGTTTTTTGGCACATTATTAACCAAAGTAATGCGCCCAATATTCAATTTACCTGGTCGCAGTGCTATTGACTGCATGGCATCTTGGTTAGGCGATGGCAGTGTGGGCATTTTAATGACCACTAAACAATACGAAACCCGTTTCTATACTGCACGCGAAGCTGCTGTTATTGGTACAACCTTTTCTGCCGTATCGATAACCTTTAGCCTAGTGGTGATATCACAGGTCAAACTTGAGCACTTGTTTGTGCCGTTCTATCTGACAGTGTGCTTAGCGGGTTTTGTTGCTGCAATCATAGTCCCTAAATTACCGCCGTTGTCATGGAAGAAAGATCTGTATATCGATAACACTCCTCGTCATGAAGATGACGAAACGATCCCAGCCAATCATGGTGTGTTTTCGTGGGGATTTGATCAAGCAATGCAACGCGCATCTTCTGCAGGTGGCATTAAGCATGTGCTAACGGAAGGGATTAAAAACGTTGTCGATATGATATTCGGGGTTATCCCTGTTGTTATGGCTATTGGTACCGTCGCATTAGTGTTGGCTGAGCATACGCCTATTTTTAATTACTTAGGTATGCCATTTATTCCCCTGTTAGAACTGCTGCATATTCCCGAAGCTACCGAAGCCTCGAAAACGATTGTGGTAGGGTTTGCCGATATGTTTATCCCATCCATTTTGGCCAGCTCTATAGAATCAGATTTGACCCGTTTTGTTATTGCTGCTTTATCGGTTACTCAGCTTATTTATATGAGCGAGGTAGGTGCTCTTTTAATTGGTAGTAAAATACCGGTTAACTTTTTTGAGCTATTCGTTATCTTTATTCTACGAACCTTAGTAACACTACCGATTATTGCATTAATGGGTCATTTACTCATTTAGTTGAAGTCAGTATATATAACCACTCAAAATAACCAGGGAGCGCAATGCGCTCCTTTTTTAAACTAAATATTCTCAGCGTAATCGAGATAAATCGAGATAAATCGAGTATGCTTAAACAATAAACACTGACTATGTGTCTTGCGATATTGATTACTAAGGGCAAACTATGGACGACAGACGTAAATTTTCTCGTATTTTTTTTGCAGCCAGTGCTCATCTCGCGCAAACAGAACAAACTTGGCGCACTAAAATTTTAGATTTAAGTCTTAACGGTGCATTAGTAGAATTACCATCTGGGTATACAGGTCAACTCAATAGCATTTTAACCTTAGAGTTTGTGTTACCCGACTCTGATATTGAACTCAAAATGGAAGCGGCAATTGTCCATAAAACCCCAGAACACCTGGGCTTAAAGTGTACTCACATTGACGTTGACAGCATTACCCACCTGCGCCGAATTATTGAACTCAACATAGGCGATGCTGAGTTATTAGATCGTGAGCTTACGTCGTTAATCACTCCAGCGCCTTAAGCTTTCAGATATACCGTAAAATGCAAAAAAGGTAAGTCAATGACTTACCTTTTTTATGCTCAAGTTTTGCTTTTAGCAACCGAGGGTTAATTAATTAACTCAAGCAGCTCATGGATAGTTTTCACTGGAATAATTTTTGCCCCAAGCCCTTCCATGGTTTTGTGATAATTACGAAATGGGATAAAAATCTCAGTAAAACCATGCTGCGCAGCTTCTTTGACTCTCGGCACACCACTATCAATTGGGCGCACATCGCCATTCAAACTCAACTCGCCCATAATACAAGTGGTTCTTGGCACGACAAAGTCATTTAAACTGCTCAGTAATGCCGTAACAAGCGCTAGATCGATGCAGGTTTCTGACTCATCAATTTTTAAACCGCCCACTATATTAAAAAATGTATCATGAAAAATTTTGGTTTTAGTATGCTTACGTAAAATACCGGTTAACATTTTAATCCGATTCATGTTTAAGCCCACACACACTCGTTGTGGAAACTCAGATTCAGTCTCGGTGGTTAAACATTGTATTTCCAATAGTAAATTACGGTTACCTTTACGAATACAAGTGATGGTCGAGCCCGGCGATTCGGTGGTTGAACCCGATAAAAATATTTCACTTGGGTTATCAACACTGATCATACCGCGTTCACTCATGCGGAATATCCCCACGGTATCAACATCACCAAAACGGTTTTTATTGGCGCGCAAGGTACGAATTTGCCCGTCGTTGGTGTCGATATGTAGCAATGAATCTACGATATGAACCAAGGTTTGCGGGCCTGCTATTTCGTTATTTTTATTTACGTGAGCAATAATGAACATGGTGACATTATTTTTTTTACAATATTGAGTAAATGCTTGAGCCGCCGTTTTAACTTGTGAAGGCGACCCCGGACTGCCATTGGCCGCATCGGTGACAACCGCTTGAATAGAGTCAATGACAGCAAACTTGATTTGCTTGGCTTCTAATTCTTCAATAATGGCTTCTACACTGGTTTCAGACAGCAGAAACAAGTTATCTTCGTTATAATTAAGCTTTAAACGATTAACACGGTTTTTGAACTGAGATAATGATTCTTCTGCAGTACAGTACAGTGAAGCCATAGATTGTGACATCCGAGCAACCAAATCAGACAGTAATGTTGTTTTACCAGCTCCTGGGTCACCGGAAATAATATTCACCGATCCCGTCGTTAAACCACCACTGAGCACTCTATCTAATTCACCGATTTCAGTCAGTCTTTTTTCGGCATCTTGTGATTCAACTTCACTGAGTTTTTTAGAGCCCCCCCCCACAGCACCAGCGTATCCCAATACCGATGAACGTGAAGTTGAACTCTTTGAGGCCGACAGTTTCATTTCCACCAAAGAATTCCACGCACCACAACGACACTGTCCCTGCCAACGCGGATAATCCAGGCCACAATCGTCACAAACAAATGCCATTTTTGGAGCTTTCGCCATGTTAGTTCCTAGGTTGCAAATCAATTAGTACTTTTATGACCCATGTCACTCAGTCTACGAATCAATAAAGCATCATTGTTAGAAATTTCTTTACTGCCTAAACCTCACATCGAACGAATCAAATATGACGGTTTAGGCAACTCATAAGTATAATAATAACAACGATCTTTAGTCAGAGTCTTGCCAATGATTAAAATATTGTCCACACTCATGTAAACAAACTGTAAAAATCAACAAACAAACGTTACATCAATACAGCATTACCATTAATACGCTATGTTAGTCTTCGTTTCTGAGTAATTAACAACGATATCATTTGTGCATACCTATCGAACAACATTGAAATGTATATTACTATAAAGATCAGCACTTTCTTGCCGATAAAATTATCAGCCAGGCTCACAATAAGCATTTAAAACGATAAAATAATGAGTTTAGATAACCACAGGGCATTAATCGAACAACTAAAACCACTGATCATGGAACCTGATTTTCAGGACGTATTTGAACAGTTAACCGTTGACGAATCTAATTCAACCCGTTTTCTATTGAAAATGGAGCTAAACCGTATCTCATCTTTATGTACACGAATTATAGATTTACGAGATAAAACGGAACTGCCATGCGAAGAAGTTGTCATCGCTAACCAAAGATATTTTCTAGACGAACCCGCTAAAGATGCACTGCTACAAGCACTACCATTATACCGCAACAAATATACCTTAGGTGTATACGAGCACGTTATAAAAGCGCATAAACTGCGACGTCTGAAACTCAGAGAAAATGTTTCAATTGAGGTTGTCGACGAGGAAAATCCATTTTTAGTGCCTGGTGTTGTACTTGGCAGCTACTTTAATCGCTGTGAAGAACGAATGAATTATAGCATTCGAATTATGGTTTCTCAGCAAGGCATAACCGAAGTCAATGGCGCAACGCTAGATTTATCTGTCGGCGGCGCTCGCATTAAGTTGCCATTAAAACATCATTTAGACCAAGATAAACCTTTGCGAGTAAAACTACTTGAACTCAGCGATGAATTTTATCTAGATGATCTAAAGCATGGTGTTGAATATCAAATAGTGGATATTCAAAACAAAGATGATAGTGCTATTTTTAGATTGAAAAGATTGGGTGGTGGAGAAGCATTAGACACCTTGTTATCACAGCTTATCCGAGGTTATAAGTTCCGTTATAAAGTCGATGTCAACGACGTCATCGTTACCGCTACCGGGTTAGGCTATGAACGACATTACTTACCTCTGCTAACACATTTACCTCTGTTCATTTCCATTATTGAAGGTAAACCACTCGTAAACTACGAATTATTGGGTAGAGGCAACAAACCAATCCAACATTACTTTCAAGATGAAAATGAAATAAGTCAGTTACCGAGTTTTATTAATACCCGTCGCTTAACCCAAATGATTAAAAACACAGATAATAATGAGCATTGTTATCTATTCAGTTTTATCCATAACACCAATGGTAAATTACATTTTTATTCTGCTACTTTAGCAGAGCTTAAAGCGACCAAAAATATACATCTCTTTTTAGGTTTTGCGTCGACAAAAACCAGCTGGCGCGTATTTAAAATTGTAATGCAGCCTATTGATCATAGCAAAAACTATAAAACATCCACCTTACCGGGGGATGATGCACGTTATGCGGCCCTCACTGAGCAACAATTAGCTCAATTTAGTCATACTTTACAACTTATTGATTTAACCAACGAGGAAGCTCGTAAAGACTATCAATGCTGGTTTGATCAATCTGATGTGAATGGCTTAAAGATTTTCTCTCAAGCAAAAATAAAACAACACAGCATCAAAAAAGTATCAATGCCATTTAGTGAGCGGCGCCATGAGGCTCGATTCGTCTTTAAAACCTTAGTCACAATTCAACAAGGTGATAAACAGTCCACTGGTATTACCCATGATATATCGAGTCGAGGTTTACAACTGACTCTAGATAAATCAGCTAATTTCAACGAACCGGGTCCGGTTACATTATCATTTCCACGCCTGCAAGCCGCTGCTGGAAAAACTAATTTATCGAATTTACCTTATCAGCTAATTCGCAGCCGGATGAATGGTGCAACTTTGCATTTGAGTGCCATCATTGGCCACTCCCCGCATGAAGGCGTTGAGTTTTTAAGTAAATTAATTGCTCACAATAAACAAAAACTCGAGCAATTATCAGATAATGAAGGCCAGAAAAAAGAACTGGCTGATGGTATGAAAAATCTCGTGATGCGCCAATTGCCAGGAGTGCCATATTTTATCGAAAAAACAGTAAAAGCGGCACAAATGGCTTACATAGGTATTGGTACAACGACTGATGAAATAAGCCATTTATTTGCTCAAGACAGCGATAAGGTACTGCAATACAATTTAAAGCCACTACTAGACAACAATGTATTAAAACAACACATCATAGACCCTATCAAGTTAATGAAACCCACTCATGATATGGCCTTTTTTGAAGTGTTTATGCAACTCACCCGCCACCCTAGAGGTGCAGTACAGATCCAATGTAAACTTAAATCAGAACTGGGTAATAGAGAACAACAAATTCAATTTATTACCCAAAGTAAAAAAGTGGGTCGCTTCATGGCGTTAAGGGTGTATATAGGAGCAACTGACAAGCCCGATATGAGTTATATTCGACGCGAGCTAGAATATATCCACATTCATGCTAATCACCGTGCAAAGCAATTAGAAGAACAATTATGGAGAGTTATCGGTTCGGGTGAGCTATTAGATATTACTACTGAAGTTGAAATCCGTTTTCCAAGCTTAATGATACTAGCCTAAGCAATCTTTCAGAAACCGCTACTCGTGATAAGCTATGGCATAAATCGATAAGAAGGATTTAGTTCAAATCTGCATTTTTTGCTAGTCAAAGATTAAGTAACCAGAAAATAGGTTAATAACCACTTACCATTCCCATACAGCTAACTTGGCTCACATTGATAAATACCACTGTTTAATTTGTACAAAGTGATCTTGCTCGGCTTGTCGTTCAGTCAACATACCAGCATGATTATAATCCAATAAATTGCCCTTTTCTTTGGCGAGTAAAGTGTACTTAACCTGGCTAAAACCACATTCATCAATCATATCGCGTACATCTGACGGATTGCCTAATACGTGATCATTTTTACCAGCGATAAACCATGCCGGTGGCCATACCGCTTTAGTTGCGGCTTCTGCATAGTGAAAATTATCATCATGATCAACCCAATCACCTCGCACCCAATCAATCGTTTGTAATAATGATGCACTGCTCTCATTATCCATACCAACACGGAGTCGACAGGCATCAAAGTAGCCTTGTCTGCCAATATAAAAAGGCGCAAAACGATTCCAGAAAAAATCGACCATAAGCCATTTTTTAAATGACTTCACTTTGATAGTACGTTTGGAACCAAAGGTTAATAACGATGCAACACTAGACTGTAAATGACTATAACGAGCCAAACTACTGGCCATTAACACCCCACCCCATGAATGGGCACACCAATGTACTTTATTAACCAAAGGGTGACGCTGTAGAATAAACTGCTGCACTAGTGGCAATTGTTCACGGATGACTTCTCCTTGTCCCAACGTAAAGTCACGGTGAATTTTAGGCTCGCTTAAGCCTCGTCCTGCGGTATCCATCACATAAACATCAAAACCAGCGTTAGCTAAAAAACAGCCTAAACCACGGCCAGAACTGCTATAAAACACTCTTCCATTAGACATAGCCCCATGCAACATCAAAATAGGAATACCTAGGGCTGTCGGCAATGAAGGACGAATATGCCGAAGGTGCAATTGACCATCGCTGTATGGTATAAAAAGTGAATCTTGGAGGATATCGATAGTCAAAATAGGCAGTTATGTTAGTGATTATAAATATAAAACTAACATTACTGCCATGAAATACAACTAGAATAGAGTAATAATTCTATATTTAGCCTTGTTCATAAAGGTAAACATCAAAACGTTATAGTTGTAGGCAAAACACTAATGCTCGTAAATCGACATTTTGTATCGATGCATCAGCAGCAGCAATTAATTTAGGTTTAGCATGAAATGCCACACCTAAATCTGCAGCTTGGATCATCGGAATATCATTAGCGCCGTCACCAATTGCCACTCGCTGACCTGATGGAATGGCCCACTGTTCAGCACATTGACTAATCACATTAGCTTTGTATTGAGCATCTACTACTTCACCTGTCACTGCGCCACTTAGCTTACCATCAACAATAACCAGCTCATTGGCAAACGCCGCATCAAGATTAAGTAATGTTTTTAAATGGCCCACAAATGGTGTGAATCCACCAGAAGCGACAACCAGTTTCCATTGATGCGTTTTTAACTCGGCTAACATCACTTCAAGACCAGGCATTAAAGGCAAGGTATCGCACAACTGCTGAATAATAGAGGCATCAGCACCAGCAAGTTTACTGACTCGTTGTCTTAAAGACTGTTCAAAATCCAATTCACCACGCATAGCACTTGCCGTAACTGCTGCTACCTCCTCACCCACGCCAGCCATAGCGGCGAGTTCGTCGATACATTCAATTTGAATGGCAGTAGAATCCATATCCATCACTAATAAACCGGGTTGGTTTAACCGTGCTAATGGCTGTTGAATGAGTACAATTTCGGCGGGTATATTTTGAGGAAATGACGCGACCCACCCGTCATTAGCAGTTTGAGCCGACAGTTCAAAACCAAATAAATCGTTTTGCCTGTCAAGCCTTGCGATATGAGTATCACTTGATATTGAAGATAACCAGGCTTCTATCTCTGTTGAGCATTGCGCACTAAAAATAACTCGACAACGATACGGTAAGTGAGATTGTAAGTTACGTAAATAATCTGACTCTTGATAACGATATAACACACAGCCTAAATGTTGATATGTCTCACAAGTATCTGAAAATAAAAAATTTAATAAAACATTATCACGTTGTTCAAGCATCAATACGGCCTCTTAGTATGTTACGACTATCTACTGACAAATTTTTCGATTAGTATAGCTTTTTGATAATTCTCTGTAATTGGGTTAGCACAGAATGGTTGCTCGGTAAAAGAACTCCCTAAAACAGCCTCCAATTAAATAGAAAAAACACTGAGGATTAAAGTGATTTTTGTTAAAGGTCTTAAGAAAAGGCAAAAAATTAGCAGAATTGTGCAAATCATTGTGGCAATAGCACTGATCTTCGGCCTAATGTACTTGTGGCAATCAAGTTTACGTAATGGTCAAAAGTTATTAAATTCACAAACCAAAGTGATGGCAAGGCTATTAGCACAGCAAGCCGCTAATGGTGCGGCTCCAGCAATGTTTTTACAAAATGATGAGCAACTGCAATGGTTAGCATCAGCACTTGCTGCTGATCCTAAAGTGATGTCGGTGAATATCTATAATTCACAAGGTGTAAGGCTAGCCTTTGCCCAAAGTGTGTCTTATGAAAACTTAGAAGCCGACTCTGAAATATTAAAAGGCTTATTAAAACCATATCCCCCCCTGATTGAGAACGTTGTTCAAGACGACAACAATTTAGGTTACGTTGAAGTACGTTTGAATCTTGATATATTTTTCGACGAAATAAAAATATTGCATGAACAGAACATGCAATTACAGCAGATGATGTTAATTGTAGCTGGCTTTATTGGTTTACTTTTATCGCGAGCACTTTCATTTAAGCGTGCCGATTTTGACCGCCGAAAAGCCCAAGCTAAATTACGTAAAAAGCCTAAAAAATCGACCTTGATCGCTTCAAACGAAACGCAAGCAGACGAGTCAGAAGATGTAAAACAAGATCCTCCTGCCTAGAGAGATTGCTGACAGAAATGACAAACATAAAAAATGGGCACTCAATGAGTGCCCATTTTTATGACTAACGATTAAATTACAGTGTTAACGCTGCATCTAAAGTCATGATGATCATGTCGCTGAATGTCGTTTGACGCTCATCAGAGGTCGTCTTCTCACCGGTACGAATGTGGTCTGATACCGTTACAACACATAACGCTTTGGCGCCTAATTCATGTGCTACACCGTATAAACCAGCGGCTTCCATTTCGACGCCAAGAATACCCATTTTTTCCATAACATCAAACATTTGAGGATCTGGAGTATAAAATAGGTCGGCAGAGAAAACGTTACCTACACGGATTTTAGTGCCGTGCGCTTTCGCTGAATCAACAACAGCACTTAGTAAGCTGTAGTCTGCGATTGCAGCAAAATCGTTATCTTTAAAACGTAAACGGTTCACTTTAGAATCAGTACATGCACCCATACCGATAATCACATCACGTACTTTTACGTCAGTGCTGATTGCGCCACAAGTACCAACACGGATTAAGTTCTTAACACCGTAGTCTTTGATAAGTTCGTGTGCATAGATTGAACAAGATGGGATACCCATACCTGAACCCATAACAGAAATACGCTTACCTTTATAGGTACCGGTAAAACCTAGCATGTTACGTACATCAGTCACTTGCTCAACATTTTCTAAAAATGTCTCAGCAATATATTTTGCACGTAACGGATCGCCTGGAAAAAGTACCGTTTCAGCAAAAGCACCTTCAACAGCATTAATATGTGGTGTAGCCATGTTATAACCCCTATGTTTCTATTTTATTTTGTATTGCTTAGTCATGTTTACAGTTTAGCAAAGCCATTAAACTTTATATAGAACCGTCGTTTGAAAATGTGACTAATTAATAAAAGATTCACCATAATTCATCGGTTCTAACTCAAAATAACTCGCAATAGACTGGCCAATATCAGCAAAAGACTTACGACGGCCTAGCGAGCCTGCAGATAAGCCTGCACCATAAGCGAGTACCGGCACACGTTCACGAGTATGTTCAGTGCCAACCCAAGTAGGATCACAACCATGATCAGCAGTGAAAACCACTAAATCTTCAGGCTTTAAAATCGCTAATAATTCCGGTAAACGAGAATCAAAGTACTCAAGTGCTTTAGCATAACCGGCAGTGTCACGACGATGACCATAATGAGAGTCAAAATCAACGAAATTGGTAAACACAATCGTGTTATCGCCAGCACGTTTAATTTGCGCTAAGGTTTCGTCAAATAACTCTTCAAGACCAGTCGCTTTAAATTGTTGAGTAATACCGCTGTGCGCATATATATCAGAAATTTTACCGATACTCACCACTTCACCGCCAGCATCTTTAAGCTTATCTAATACCGTAGGCGCTGGTGGTAATACCGCATAATCATGACGGTTACCAGTACGAGCGAAATCAGCAGCGCCAGTGCCAACAAACGGACGAGCAATTACGCGACCAATGTTATAAGGCTCTAACTCTTCACGCGCTATTTTGCACAAGTTGTATAGATTTTCTACACCAAAACTTTCTTCATGACATGCTATTTGGAATACAGAGTCCGCAGAGGTATAGAAAATAGGCTTGCCTGTTTTCATGTGCTCTTCGCCTAACTCTTCAAGAATTTGAGTACCCGACGCATGGCAGTTGCCTAAAAACCCATCTAAACCAGCACGTTCAAGAATTTTATCTGTAAGTTCTTTAGGAAATGAGTTGGTTAAGTCACTAAAATAACCCCACTCATAGAGGACAGGAACACCCGCCATTTCCCAGTGACCACTAGGAGTGTCTTTGCCTGAGCTTAATTCGTCAGCATGGCCATAAGCACCGATGAGCTCGACATTATCAGCAAATCCAGCAGCAAATTTACCCGTACTTTCAAAACCAGCATGGCCTAGACCAAAGCGAGCAAGATTAGGTAATTTCAATGGACCTTGACGGCCGATATCCGCTTTGCCGTCAGCACAGGCTTGCGCGATGTGACCAAAAGTATCAGAGCCAACGTCACCAAACTTATCGGCGTCGGTAGCAGCACCAACACCAAAAGAGTCGAGCATTAAGATAAAAGTACGTTTCATTATTTGTTTCCTTTATAAATCTGAAGCGCGAATATAACGATATATTTCAGGCGTTTTCTCAGGCGCGCTATCACCAATAATAATGGCTTGCTGAATAGCAGCGGCAGCTTCGGCGAAAGCATCTTCAGATTGAGCATGGATCATCGCTAACGGAACATCTTTGTTAACTTCCTGACCCAATGCGCATACTTGAGTTAATCCAACACTGTAATCCAGTGCATCACCTGGTTTGCGACGTCCACCACCTAAGGTCACTACGGCTAAACCAAGTTCTCGTGTATCCATTTTGTAAGCAAAGCCAGATGTATTGGCATATACAGGTCGTACAATTTTCGCATGAGGTAAATACTTATCATATGCCTCAACAAAATCTGTTGGGCCACCTAAGCCAGACACCATTTTAGCAAATGCCTCTGCTGCTTTACCATTATCTAATACAGTATTTAGTTTATGACGAGCTTCTGCTTCATTCTGTGCAATACCACCCAAAATTAGCATTTCTGCACATAATCCCATGGTGACAGCATATAAACGTGGATTACGATATTGACCAGTCAAAAAGTTTATCGCCTCACGAACCTCAACCGCATTACCTGCACACGAAGCCAATACTTGGTTCATGTCAGTTAACAATGCCGTTGTTTTAGTTCCTGCGCCATTAGCAACAGCAGTAATACTGCGAGCTAATTCTTCAGATGCTTCGTAAGTAGGCATAAATGCACCGCTGCCGACTTTGACATCCATTGCAAGAGCATCAAGCCCCGCGGCTAACTTTTTAGATAAAATAGATGCGGTGATAAGTGAGATAGATTCAACGGTGGCGGTATTATCACGAATCGAATAGAAACGCTTATCAGCAGGGACTAAGTCACCGGTTTGACCAATAATGGCAACACCAGCGTCTTTAACCACTTTGCGGAATAATTCACTTGAAGGCTCAGTTTGATAGCCAGGAATAGCATCAAATTTATCTAACGTACCACCGGTGTGACCTAAGCCACGACCTGAAATCATTGGTACATAACCGCCGCAAGCTGCAGCCATAGGGCCAAGCATTAGGCTGATTACATCGCCAACACCACCAGTGCTATGCTTATCGATAATCGGGCCATTGAGGCCCAGAGAATCCCAATTTAATACGGTTCCGGAATCACGCATCGCAATCGTTAATGCAATCCGTTCGTCCATATTCATATCTTTAAAATATACCGCCATGCCGAACGCAGCAATTTGGCCTTCTGAAACCGTGTTATGAGTAATGCCATCAACAAAGAATTGAATTTCTGCAGTGCTTAATACATCGCCATTACGTTTTTTGCGTATAATTTCTTGAGCTAAAAACATGTTACGTCTCCCTTTAGGCAACCCATCACCTTTAGGGTCGCCTTTAATAATAGGATGCTATCAAGTGATAGCGCCTCAGTACGACAATGATCCAAGGCCATACTGAGATTTTTGACTATCTATGCGATTAGTAACCTGAAGTAGGCTTAGGGGTATCAACTAATTCTAATGTATGTAATAAGCTATTTAATAAGCTAGATGCACCAAAACGGAAAGTTTGTGGGGTAACCCAATCAGCACCCAAAATGCGCGCAGCCAAGTCTAAAAACTCTGCTGTTTGTGCTGCATCACGAACACCGCCGGCAGGCTTAAAGCCTACATTGCGATTTTTCTCACTGATTACAGTTAGCATAATTTCAGCCGCTTCAAGTGTGGCGTTCACCGGTACTTTACCCGTTGATGTTTTAATAAAATCAGCACCGGCATCGATAGCTAATTCTGATGCTTTACGGATCAAAGCTGGATCTTTCAACACACCAGATTCGATGATAACTTTTAAAATCGCATCATCGCCGCACTCTTCCTTACAGGCTTTAACCAATTCAAAACCGACGGTTTCGTTACCTTCCATTAATGCACGGTATGGAAACACAACATCGACTTCATCAGCACCATAGGCAACTGCGGCACGAGTTTCTAGTACTGCGATGGCAATATCATCATTACCGTGTGGAAAATTAGTTACTGTTGCAATTTTAATGTCTTCACAATCAAGTTCATTTAGTGTTTTACGTGCAATAGGAATAAAACGAGGATAAATACAAATTGCGGCAGTATTACCTGCTGGAGACTTGGCTTTATGGCACAAATCGATGACCTTTTGATCAGTATCATCGTCATTTAAAGTGGTTAAATCCATTAATTCAATACCACGTTGTGCCGCTTTTTTTAAATCAGTCATAATTGCTCTCCGAAACGATAAATCAAAGTTGATAAATTTTTTTCAGGCAACACTATGTAGCTGGCATATGATTATAATTATGGCCGGGCCTTCAGTATTGCCAGTAAATCTTACTACTATTTACTAACCTAAGTATTCAATCTGATAACGAGTACCACGACTTGAATCCTTGAAGACCGGAAAAGATAAAACAAAGATAATTGTTTCAACTGTTCCGCGAAAAATCCATTTTAGCGCGTAAAAATAAAACTTTGTAGGGTACAAACTTTTATATAAAAACACTCTTATTAGACAATGATTTTAAATGAAAGTTCGATTTGCATTTATTGTAAAATATGGAGCCGCTAAACGCGGCTCCAACAACTCATATACAAAAAAACTAGATTTTGTAAGTTGCGGTTAGGAAGTGAGTCCAACCTGTTGTATTCAAACCATCAAAGAACTGATTCTTAAATGCATTGTCATTTAAGCCGTATGAGTGGTAGAAGTATTTAGCACCATAACCTAAAGCAAAACGGTCTGTATGGTAGTAAAGACCTAAGAAACCAGCGCCACCGTGTTCAGTGTTGTTATAGTTACCATCACTGTTTTGGCCTGAATATTCTTCGTCCATGTCAAATTGGTAATCAACATAACCTTGGAAAGATAAAAAGCTCTTGTCATCGAAGAAAACAAATGGCTTGAACCAGTTAGCTGAGAATTGGTAACCATTCCAGTCTTTACGGTTAATATCATAACTAGCGAACATGTTCATGCCAGTTTTACCTAACCATGGAACCATTACATCCGCACCAACACCCCAGAAAGACATGTTAACATCGCCAGCACCATTACCATCGGTATTGATAGCGCCGCCACCCCAGTTAAATAGAGTAGATAAATATACTTCTTGAACTGGGCCGAAAGATAAATCTTTACCAGTAATAGCATCAAGAGAAAAACGAGGAGCTAACTTCATGAACATTTTGCTCGCGCCGTCAGCTTTATCGCCTGAATCACTGTTGCCTAAGTTGAAAACATCAACATAACCATATAGGTCAACAAAACCAGAACGTCCACCAAACTCCATCTCTAAATAGTTATGGGTAGCTTCATCTTCGTTTGCAATTGGATGCTCATCGATTGCGTACATAATGTTAAACTGCATCCACTTATAATCATTAGCGTGAATGTCACCAGTTTGTTCAGCAGCAGAAACAGTAAATGCAGAGCCCGCTAGTGCAACGGTACTTGCTAATACTAAAGTATTTAATTTTTTCATCATCAACCCCATGTATATTATTTAACTATCTTCTTGGATAGCACTTCTTTTTAATCATTCGTATTTTACCGTTACTGATATAAATCTCAATATTTAATCGATAAAAAACGAATACAAAATTCTTTTTTGTGAACAATGTCGCGACTTTTTGTCCACACATCATTAACAATTTGACATTTCAATCTTGACTAGAGAATTTAATGCATCCTCTTTTGCAATCACTAAAACAGCATAACTTCGTATTGGGAAACGGTGGATTAACACAAAAATCAATAACAACTTTATTACAAAACTGGGTCTCTAATAATTATTAAAGTAAAGACCCAGCTGTAGGAGGTATTCCCCCTGGAATTACTCTTAACTTAGATAGCTAAGAATAAACCGGCTAATGTCGCGCTCATTAAGTTAGCTAATGAACCAGCGATAACAGCACGGATACCTAGTTTTGCAAGGTCATGGCGACGTGAAGGAGCCATAGCACCTAAACCACCAAGTAAGATTGCAATAGAAGATAAGTTAGCGAATCCACACAATGCGAAAGAGATAATCGCTTTAGTACGGTCTGACATCATTGCGCCAGTTTCAGCTACTACTTTAAAGCCTTCAGCAGATGCATCAAGTAGATACGGAGCGAAGTTTAAGTAAGCAACAAATTCGTTAACAACAATCTTTTGACCGATGAAAGAACCAGCAACAAGCGCTTCGTTCCAAGGTACACCGATTAAGAAAGCTAGAGGCATAAAGATATAACCAAGGATAAGTTCTAACGTAATACCCTCTAAACCGAACCAACCTGTTACGCCACCGATGATACCGTTGACCATTGCAATTAATCCAACGAATGCGATCAACATAGCACCAACGTTCAATGCAAGGTGCATACCTGATGCAGCACCTGAAGCAGCAGCATCTAACACGTTTGCTGGCTTATCAGGATCATCTGGTAAATCGTCCATTTCATTGATAGCCGCTTCTGTTTCTGGGTGCATCAGTTTAGCCATTAATAGGCCACCTGGTGCCGCCATGAATGACGCTGCAACTAAGTATGCAATTGGAACACCCATTTGCGCGTAACCCGCTAATACAGAACCAGCGATTGATGCTAAACCACCCACCATGATGGCGAATAACTCTGATTGAGTCATAGTAGCAATAAACGGACGCACAACTAACGGTGCTTCAGTTTGACCAACGAAAATGTTCGCTGTTGCTGACATTGATTCAGTGCGGCTTGTGCCTAATGCTTTTTGTAGACCGCCACCAATAATGCGGATGATCCACTGCATAATGCCTAAATAGTAAAGCACTGCAATTAAAGAAGAGAAGAATATAATGACAGGTAATACGTTGATGGCGAAAATAAAACCAACTTTAAAGTTAGCTAAATCACCAAATAAGAAGCTAGTACCTGCTTGTGCATAACTAATCACACTTGATACTGCGTCAGAAACACCTTTCAGAATGTCTTTACCGATTGGAACATATAATACGAAACCAGCGAAGAATGCTTGAATTGCTAAAGCACCACCAACGGTACGTACACTAATTGCTTTTCTATTATTTGATAGTGCAAAACCTATCAATAGTAAGGTGACCACCCCTACTAAACTCATTACTATATCCATTAATCATCACCCTTTTGTTAACAGTTTTTTTGAATGTTGTTAACTCACCTAATTTCCGCTGATGATTATAACTGAGCGTGAAACGAAAAGCGTCGTTTTGATCAAGTTTTTAAAGTTTAATTTCAAACCCTTACGACATTAAAAACAATTTATGTCTCTATGTTCATTAAAAAACAATTAAAGCTCAAACAGTTGCAATGCATTTTTATTCAACTGTTCTAATATACAAACAGTCGGCTTTTTCTTTAAAAATGCGATTTCGGACACAATTCGAGGAAGAATAAGAGGGGTGTTACGTGATTTAGGATGATCAAAAGGAGGCATACTTGGTGAATCAGTTTCCAATAAAAAGTGTTCTAAAGGTAAATTAACCACTGTTTCTCGAAGCTTTTTCGCACTTGGATTGAGTATTAAAGCACCAACACCTAATTTAAAACCGAGTGAAATATAACGTTTCGCAATTTCACTATTGCCATAGAACCCATGCACTACGCCGCCTTTAGGCAGTCTAATATGTGCCAACATTGACAATAATTCTTGGTGAGCTTTAACAGCATGTAAAATGACGGGTAATTGGTAAATTTGAGCAAGCGATAACTGTTTCTCAAGTAACAACAATTGTTTATCTGACCAATGGTGCAATTTATCCAGCCCACACTCCCCAACAGCAACCAAACGCCTATTCTTGCTATATTGTTGTATCGTTGCTTCAAGCTTAATAATGGCAGCATCAATGTCCTCAGGCACGTACCACGGATGAATACCAAGGGAGAAATAGCAATTAAACTGCTGTGCTATTAGAATTTGCTTTTGCCATTTATCAACCGACACACCAGGTAAAATAGCAGAGCTAATACCATGGCGATGCATGGCATCAAATAATTGTGTTCTATCATCATCGAACTCTGACATGTCGAGATGAGCATGAGTATCAATCATAAGGTTGCTCTTTTTTATTGCCATTCTGATTTATGACGGGCTCAGATGTCGATGCTTCATTTTTAGGTTCGCTCAATCGTGGTACACAGCTGCGTGTATTTTCTAGGGTTAACCCCATCTCATCACACCATAAAATGTACCTTTGCCAGGGTTTTACAATAAATAGCCTAAAAATAGCCTTAATCATCTTAATTCCCTGTTAAAAATAATAATAAAAAAGGCGGCACAGCCACCTTTTTTAACATATCTGTAAAAAACTTCTTAACATTTAATGTTCGCGTGTTTTGGCAAACTCAACATCAGGGTAGCGTTCCATCGATAAGTTTAGATTCACCATAGTAGGAGCAATATAGGTCAAGTTATTACCGCCATCTAGGGCTAAATTTTGACTACATTTACGTCGAAACTCTTCTAATTTACGTTCATCTTTGCAATAGACCCAACGTGCGGTACTCACACTGATACCTTCGTAAATAGCTTCTACGTTATATTCACTTTTTAAGCGTCCAACAACTACTTCAAACTGTAGCACACCAACCGCACCTACGATTAAATCGTTAGAATCAATTGGTCTGAAGACCTGAACGGCTCCCTCTTCAGATAATTGCACTAACCCTTTAAGCAGCTGCTTTTGTTTTAGTGGATCTTTTAAACGAATACGACGGAACATTTCAGGTGCAAAGTTTGGCACCCCAGTAAAGCGAAGTTTTTCGCCTTGAGTAAATGTATCACCAATTCGCATGGTGCCATGATTATGTAATCCAATAATATCGCCTGGGTACGCCACTTCGGCACGACTTCGATCACCAGCCATAAAGGTCAAAGCATCACTGACATTGACATCTTTACCGATGCGAACATGGTGCATTTTCATACCTTGTTCATATCTACCCGAGCAAACACGCATAAAAGCAACACGGTCTCGATGTTTTGGATCCATATTGGCTTGTATCTTAAAAATAAAACCAGAAAACTTTTCTTCATCAGGCGTGACATTTCGTACATCACTTTCACGGGGAAGCGGCTTTGGAGCCCATTCCACGATACCATCCAAAATATGATCCACACCAAAGTTACCTAAGGCGGTACCAAAATATACTGGCGTAAGCTCGCCTTTTAGAAAAGCTTCTTGATTGAATTCATTTGAAGCGCCAGCGACCAGTTCCATTTCATCACGTATTTCAGAGGCATACGATCCAAGAACTTTATCTAATTCAGGATTATGTAATCCTTTGATAATACGCTCATCTTGAATTGTATGACCCATACCGCTCTGGTATAAAATGACTTCATCACGCAGAATATGATACACACCTTTAAATTCCTTACCTGAACCAATTGGCCAAGTAATCGGTGCACAAGCTATTTTTAAGATGTCTTCTACTTCATCCATCAATTCAATGGGATCACGAATATCGCGGTCACATTTGTTCATGAATGTCACAATAGGCGTGTCACGCAAGCGCGTCACTTCCATAAGCTTAATAGTACGATCTTCGACACCTTTAGCGGAGTCGATAACCATTAAACATGAATCTACTGCGGTTAGTGTACGGTAGGTGTCTTCCGAAAAGTCTTCGTGACCAGGCGTATCAAGTAAATTGATGAGCGCGCCACCGTAAGGGAATTGCATCACAGAGGTGGTAATCGAAATACCACGATCTTTTTCCATTTCCATCCAATCAGATTTAGCATGTTGACCAGACTTTTTGCCTTTTACCGTGCCAGCCTTTTGTAAGGCATTTCCGAATAAAAGCACTTTTTCGGTGATGGTGGTTTTACCCGCATCGGGGTGCGAAATGATGGCGAAGGTACGACGCTTGTCGACCTCAACTTTATTGCCTGACATGTTAACCTTGCACTAGCCGCTAAAAAAGGCGCAAATTATAGCGCCTATCGATAGAATTGGCTAGGCAAAGTGTTTTTTAGCTCTTAGATGACAATTCGTTAGATTGTTGAATCATATTTTTCATTCTGGCTAATTCAATTCTCGCATAACGATGCTCAACAAAATCATAAATATTGGTGGCTAACGTTAAACGATAGAAATTAGCCGCTTGCTGATATTGACCATTTTCAGCAGCATGTTTCGCTAAGTAAAAATAGGCTTCACATAAACGTTCTGCATATTCTTTAGGCTGAGACAAACCTTCTTTTGCGGCAGCAAATACTTGTTCTTGATTTATCTTACCTAAGTAAAAATCGACTAATACACTGGACCAGTCTTTATCCTTTAACTGCTGACGCTGTATCGCAAGGTCTGCCAAAGCAGGCTTACTATCGATTGAGGAAGACATCAAATACAGCCATAAAGCTCGATAACCGTCACTTGGGTCACGATCATAGAATGCTTTCATATCATCAACGGCTAATTCGTAACGTTCGCCATAATATAATGCAATACCACGATTTAAAAAGGCATAGTCATAGTTTGGTGACAGTTCGAGTACACCATCAAATGCTTCATAAGCACTATCAAACTCGCCTTCTTGAGTGTAATAAATACCAAGAAAGTTATATGCATCGGCTAGATCAGGCTGTAATTTTAATGCTTGATGAAAATCGATTCTGCCAAGTAGACGTAATCCGACACTGTCATAAATGACCCCTCGATCGTAATGAAAACGTGCACGTTGTTCGTCAGTTAACTCCATGGTAGCCAAAATTTCATTTAGCTTTGCGAGTGTCACTTCTAATTTATAATCAGGCATAACCGGCGCGACAATCATCTGCCCTGCAATATTATCATTTGAACCTAACGTTGCAGCACACCCTGACAACAACATACTTGCACCGACAACAACGGCAACGATTGTGGTGCGTAGTTTACATTCCATCCGCTTTACCTTATCAGGTTCTATTAATATTCAATATCATAGCAATCTGGCAATCTAAGAGCCATGCACATTACAGATTATTTTTTTATAGATAAAAAAAGGAGATCAAATGATCTCCTTTTGTGTCGTTAAGCCTTTAAATTACATTACTCAGCAGTTTCTTTCGCTTGAGCTTCTTTAATTGATAGTCTTACACGACCTTGACGATCCACTTCCATTACTTTAACAGCAACTTCTTGGTTCATCTCTAAATGGTCTGACACGTTAGCAACACGCTCATCGCTAATTTGCGAGATGTGAACTAAACCGTCTTTACCAGGAAGAATGTTAACGAACGCACCAAAATCAACGATACGAATAACTTTACCGTTGTAGATACGGCCCACTTCAACTTCTGCAGTGATTTCTTCAATACGACGGATTGCTTCTTTAGTCGCTTCACCGTTTGAAGAGGCAATCTTCACAGTACCATTATCATCAAGCTCAATTGTAGTACCCGTTTCTTCGGTAAGCGCACGAATTACCGCACCGCCTTTACCAATAACGTCACGGATCTTCTCAGGGTTAATCTTGATGGTAGTGATTCGTGGAGCATGGGCAGAAATATCGTCACGATGTGAACCAATAGCTTGATCCATAACGTTTAGAATATGAACACGAGCACCATAAGCCTGTTGCAGTGCGATATCCATGATTTCTTTAGTGATACCTTCGATTTTGATATCCATCTGCAATGCAGTAATACCATCACGAGTACCGGCTACTTTAAAGTCCATATCGCCTAAGTGATCTTCATCGCCTAAGATGTCAGAAAGCACAACGAAATCGTCGCCTTCTTTAACTAGACCCATTGCAATACCCGCAACAGAAGTCTTGATTGGTACACCTGCATCCATCAATGCTAATGAAGTACCACATACTGAAGCCATTGAGCTTGAACCGTTAGATTCAGTAATTTCAGATACAACACGAATGCTGTACGGGAATTCTTCAGCTGAAGGCATCACGGCATTCATACCACGCCATGCTAACTTACCATGACCGATTTCGCGGCGCTTAGGTGAGCCAACCATACCTGTTTCACCAACAGAATACGGAGGGAAGTTATAATGAAGCATAAAGCGATTAGTACGTTCGCCCATGATGCTATCAATCTTCTGCGCATCACGTTCAGTACCTAAAGTACAGGTTACTAATGCTTGAGTTTCACCACGTGTAAATAATGAACTACCGTGAGTACGTGGAAGTACACCCGCTAAAACACTTAACGCGCGGATCATATCTGGTTCACGACCATCGATACGAGGCTTACCACTGATAATACGGCCGCGAACAACGCTTTTCTCTAAACTACCGAGTAAGTTGTCTACTTCACGAGTATCAACATCTGGATTCTCTGCAACTAGTGCAGCTTTAGCAGTAGATTTAACAATACCGACTTGTACATAGCGGTCTTGTTTAACTTCAATTTGGTAAGCTTCTGTCATGCCAGCTTCTGCAAGATCTTTGATTTTAGCAACTAACACTTGATCTTGAACTGGTGCAGTCCAATCCCATGTTGGTTTGCCAGCTTCAGCCTTGAACTCGGCAATAGCATCAACAACAACTTGTTGTTGATCATGTCCGTAAGTTACCGCACCTAACATGATTTCTTCTGCAAGCGCTTTAGCTTCAGATTCAACCATAAGTACAGCAGCTTTAGTACCCGCAACCACTAGGTTTAGTGAACTTGTTGCAAGCTGATCAACTGTTGGGTTAAGTACATATTCATCGTTGATATACCCAACACGCGCAGCACCTAGTGGGCCACTGAAAGGAATACCAGAAATAGCTAACGCTGCTGAGGTACCAATCATCGAAACAATATCTGGCTCGATTTGTGGATCAACAGAAACCACAGTGATGATAACTTGAACTTCGTTTTTAAAACCGTTAGGGAATAAAGGACGAATAGGACGGTCAATAAGACGCGCAATCAGAGTTTCATCTTCTGATGGACGGCCTTCACGCTTGAAGAAACCACCAGGAATTTTACCTGCAGCATAGGTTTTTTCTTGATAGTTAACAGTTAGCGGGAAGAAGTCACGGCTTAAATCCGCTACTTTTTTACCAACTACAGTAACTAATACTGTGGTATCGCCCATGCTTGCTAAAACTGCAGCATCAGCTTGACGTGCAATAACACCTGTTTCTAAGGTGACTGTATGTTGACCATACTCAAAACTCTTTACAATTGGATTCACGTGACCCATTCCTTAATTTAATGACCTTTAATTACGCGCACAAGTATACTTCAATTAGACCGAATAGTTAAATAGACGCGAGTTACAGAATGTGAAAATCTTTAAAATAATCATTTTCCTACATGAGATCATCGTATTAACAAATGATTTAGACGTTATTAAGCAAAAAACTTTACGATTAAGTGACCTGAGGTTTGCTATTTGATTTGATTATTGATGACAAGACAGATGAATTTGACTAAAGTTGTAGCTAATAGTGTCAATTTTTGTAAGGGTTAACGAATTAATTAGCCACGTTAAGATTGATTTAATAGAACCTATAAATCATGAGTAACTTTAGCATTTTAAAATGCTAAAACCAACGTAGAATTAGTCACTTATATGACATGGAATAATACATGACTGCCCGTTTTAAGTCTCTTACATGGAAACAAACTAACTTAGTGGTATTTACTGCTTTGTTTTTTGCAATTGCCATCTTTATCGTAGAAATTGCGTTAGTTGTTATAACGACTAAACAACAGCTTACAGCAGCACAGCAAGAACTACTCAATTCCGTCGAGCAAACCACTACGAATGCGGTATGGTCGTTAGATGACAAACTTGCTAGTCAAACACTCGAAGGCATCATCAAAGTAGATAACGTCGGTTCAGCGGTCATTGAGCTTGATGATGGTTCGCTATTTGTATCTGTGGCCAATGAATCTGATGAGTTTTCCAATAACTACATATCGTTAAGTAATCGTCTTTTTGGTAATTTGAAAGAAATTTCCCGTTCGCTGTATCGTCCGTTCTACTTTGAAGGCAACAAACAACAGCAACTCATTGGCACATTGACCATTTTTTACGACACCCAAAAACTGACGACTAAACTCTTCAGTCAGCTACAACTTGGGCTAATAGCGACATTGGCTCGCGCACTATTGCTCACTTTAGTATTAACAGTGGTGTTTCATCGTTTTTTAACACAACCCATCGCACGTATTAGTGAAGCTATTGATAAAATTGATCCAGACTATCCTGATGAAAACTTGTTGCCGATGTCTCAAGCCCATAAAGATGATGAATTAGGCCTAGTGACCAGTAAATTTAATCAAATCTTATTACAATTCAGCCAAACTCAAAATAAACTGCGAAAAATGGCGACACGTGACCCATTAACAGGGCTACCGAATCGAACCTTATTGTTAGAAACACTCAATGTGACAATTCAACGTTCACGTGTTCATAAGCGAAATTTTACACTACTTTTTATAGACTTAGATCGTTTTAAAAACGTCAATGACTCTTTAGGTCATGCATTAGGAGATCAATTCCTCGCCCGAATCGCACGTATTTTAGAAAGAGTGGTAGGTGATCGAGGTAGCGTAGCGCGCTTAGGCGGCGATGAATTTGTAATTTTAGCCGATGAAATTCAAACCCCATCACAAGCAGCTGATTTTGTTGATAAGTTGCTGATCCAATTAAATACTCCAATTCAGCTAAACGAACATGCTATTCACCCAGCGGCGTCTATCGGTATATCGATATATCCCGAAGATGGTAACACCGCAGAGGATTTAATTCGTCATGCAGATATTGCCATGTACAGCGCTAAAGCCGCTGGTTCTAATCAATGGTCGTTCTTTAAACAACAAATGACCGAACGTGCTGCAGTGAGATTACGTACAGAAGCCTCGTTACACGATGCTTTGAAAAACAACGAGTTTTTATTATATTTTCAACCTAAATTTGACTTAAACACCAATAAAGTCGTCGGATGTGAAGCTCTTATTCGCTGGCAAAAAGACGGCCGATTAATAAGTCCTATGTCATTTATCCCTGTAGCCGAAGAAACCGGTATTATCATCCCTATTGGACGTTGGGTTATCGAGCAAAGCTGTAAAGTCATCAGGGAATGGCAACGTAAATATAATTATGCTATCCCTATTGCTGTGAATGTGGCCTCGCAACAATTTGCAGATGCCAGTTTAGTACCTGATATTAAGCAACTGGCGATCCGTTATCAAATACGTCCGGAATTACTTGAAATAGAAATTACAGAAACGTCACTGATGAATGATGTTGAACAAGCAATTACCAAATTAGAACAACTCAAATCAGCGGGTTTTGGTATTGCGGTCGATGATTTTGGCACAGGATATTCTTCATTATCATATCTACGTCATTTGCCGATTACCACAATGAAAATTGACCGTGCATTTGTTAGCGATCTTCCAGAAGATAGCGCAATTGCGTCAACTATTTTAATGCTCGGGCGCCAGCTTGATTTGACCATTGTTGCTGAAGGTATTGAAAACATTCAACAACTTGAATGGTTAAAAGAAAATCAATGTGAAATCGGTCAAGGTTTTTACTTCAGCCAGCCATTACCCATAGAAGAATTTGAAGAAAAATATATTGCCTGTAATACCGCGAAAATAATGCATGTTTAACGGCAACAAACGCAAGCCTAAATCAGACATGCCAAAGTATTCATTAGCGGCCAATTATGAATAAAGCTTGATCGTAAGAGTTGGGTTGGTCTGTGGCGAGTTCGTCACAATAAAGCGGTATTATCTAAAGGTGGCTGTATTAACCTTCCGCAGGTTATATTACCTCATCTAAAGAGCTTAATTTTTTCGGCAAAATTGTAAGCATTCTCTATTCTCTATTCTCTAAAAAATTCTACTCAACCGGATCAACTGTGGTGTGGCGATATGACGTATGTTTGGGTTGGTTATCGTTGGGCATATTTAGCGGTGGTTCTAGACCTGTTTTCCCGTAAACCTGTTGGGTGGGCGTTGTCATTATCGCCTGACAGCGAGCTGACATGCAAAGCCTTGAAAATGGCATTTGAGTTAAGGGGGAAACCTGAGAATGTGATTTGTCACAGCGATCAAGGTTCACATTACACAAGCTTGAAATTCAGACAATTATTATGGCGTCTTCAAATTGAGCAAAGTATGAGTCGTCGCGGGAATTGTTGGGATAGCACGCCAATGGAGCGCTTCTTTAGAAGTTTGAAATCTGAATGAGTACCCGCCAGTGGTTATGGGAATTTTACAGAAACAGACAAAGCGATCACAAATTACATCACTGGATATTACAGTGAAACTAGACTTCATCAATATTATGGTGGGTTAACGCCAAATGAGTCAGAACGTTTATATTGGAGTGACTCTAAAGCAATGGCCAATTTTACTTGACCACTACAGTGCTAGCTATAAGTTAATAAGTTCTTTGCTCATCTAATTCTCGCACGTATGCATCTTTAAATTTTTTATCTTCTGTAATACATTCAACAACTCGTTTAACCAATAAACGTTCATTAGATATTGTTGGCACGTATTCCGCTAGTAGAGCACTTTGCTCTTGTATCGCTAATTTTTTTTCCCATTCAAACAAGGCAATATTTGGACCGTTAGGTGTTTCTATATGGCATTTATACGGAATATAATCAGTTTCATCTTCTGCAAAAGCAGAATAAGTATTAAAAAAATATAAAATTGCTATAAATATTATGCTTATCCTCATTTCCAACACTCCGTAGGTGACTTAGCACCCGTTGAGGTTAACGATATCGTTGCACAAGCCGTATCACGAGTCGCTTGTACTCCAACAGCAGTAGCTGTCACGGTGTAATCATCACCACTCAGCGTTGTATCAACCTTATAATAGGTATTTTCAACAATCCAAGGATCTGCTTTCAGCCCTAGTTTGGTCATGTCTGTTGCAAAGCTTCGATGATCTAAATAATACTGTTCTTGCAAATTGGCAACATGCATTACCCCTGCCAGACCGTCACCACGAGCGCCTTTAGCAACAAACTGAGTATAACTAGGATATGCAATTGAAGCTAAGATCCCCACGATCACAACAGTGATCATCACTTCAATTAATGTGAATCCTTTCTGATTTATCATTGCTTTTTTACTCACCTTTATTCATCAATATGATAATAAATTTTATTAACGCCTGGACCAGCACCGATACATTTATTATCACCAGCAGCACAGCCATCACCCTCATCATCCACTTTATCCATATCATCACCAGCAGAGCCAATACCAATTAAATACATATAACTATCTGATGTACCATTTGGTGGTATGACTAACTGAGGCGTATCAGGTACTCGTGCGCCCATTTCTAAATATTCTTGAGTATATGAACGAGTACCTTTGTGTAAATCAAAGCCGTATAATCGACCTTCACCAGATGCAAGACATTGATTTGATGATGTCACATCGCCTGGAACATAAGAGGTAAAGTACACTTTTCCTTGAATGATTGTAGATGCCGATAAACTTTTTTCTCCTTTCGCGGCGAAGTTATAATACCAACCTCGTTTTGCACCAAACTCAATATTTTGCTGTTCAGTTGTCGGAGGCGTAGAAGATACATTATAAAGATTTGCTAACTCCAACGGAGCAGGTATCTCTTTACCTGCAGCGCCAGTAAACGATTTAGTCACGACATTACGGTCTTGTAACACAAAAAACTTGTCTGAGCGCGTTGTATCTAAAGGATGTGGCCTGTGACCACTGCCTACGGTAACTGCATCATAAGGAATATTCTGGTACGTCAAACTAGTAGTAGTATTACTATCAGCATCCGTCACTGACACTTGAGAAATATTAGTAAATACTGTTTGCGCCACTGCAGGTTCGGCAAAAAAACGTCTATCGGTTGCTTGTGTAGAACCACCTAGACTCGCAAACTTAAACGCCGTCCACGGACTGGTAGAACTCGTCGGTGAAGCACTGGGTAAATCCATACGCCAAATATTAGCCCCTGTGTCAGTTGCATATAATCTGTCAGTCAATCTATCACCGTTACTGTCTAATATTGCAATACTATTTGGAATGCTATCAACAATACCAGGTAATTGTGTTCCACTAGAACCTGTACCAAATCGATACACTAGGGCTCCAGTTTCAGCGTTTAAAATATAAACACTGCGACCGGTAGTGTCATCAGTACCAACCCCTGCACCATCTTTTGTTGAAGGGTTATATCCACCGCCAATAATCACAACTGGAGATGCGGTACCAGCAGAGGTATTACCCGCTGGCACTCCTGGAATAAACGTGACCACAGGCTCAGCCCAAGACTGGCCCATATCACTCATCCCTGTGGAGCTCGGGTCAACTTTCCACATAAATTGTGGTGAATCAGGATTGGTAATGTTGAGCGCATAATAAGATTTCCCACCGCGGCGCATACCCACAAATAACCAAGCTTTATCAATTGCACCTGATGCATTTCTTTTTACATATGCAACAGGCGGGCTATCCATTCCGTAAACAGAATGAACGCCTGTTGGTACGTTTGCCCTTAACTCACGAAGGTTAGGCAGTAACTCTTGCGGCATAAATGACCAGGACTCTTCAATACTCGAACCACTGTCTTTAAACATGTGTAAAAAGCCTGCATTGGTGCCCAGTAAAATACGTATATCTGGTGAGCTTTCAGTACCATAGTTAATGGCTAACGGTTTAGAATGCAGTGGGTCGCCCATAATATCTGAGCGCTTATCTGTTGTTGAACCGTCTTTGTCTTCATCATCAACATCAATGCCGATCGCCCAATCGAATAATTTAGTTAACTCAGATGTGTCTACGCCCATAAAGGCAGCCAAGGCAGCTTCACTGCCAATACCTGGACTGGTTACAGCTTTTGATTTAGTGAAAGCTTCAATAGCGCCACCTGTACCAAAGTTCCCGTATAACGTTCGACTTGGCGTTGATTGAAGCTTAGTTAATGCTCCACCGATTTCAACATTATTACCATCACCGCCGCCGCTTGTGGCACTGCAGACAGCATCCGATGTCCAATAAGAACATGCCGACGAGGCCAAATTACCATCACCATCAATGGCATCATTACCATTTTTATCGACAACATCACCAGATCCAGTCACCTTAAATTTTTTCAAATTACCAATCCAACGAGGACCTTCGTTAGGTAAAAACATCGCGTAATAAACCGAGTCTAATGTTTGGGTTCTATCAAAGTTATTACTGGCAACTGATGGTGAAGTGAAACTTGAATTAGTTTCTAGAATATTAGAGAAGATAGATTGTAAAGCCTCTTGCAATCTTGCAGCATCGGATGCTGGAAAATATGCACCGCCGCCACGATTTGCTGTTTCTTGCAGAAGTGTTGCAACACTCGTTGCACCAGAACCATAACCAATGGTATAGGTCGATACAGTTTGTGTTCCATCAAGGCTAGTATTAACATCATTTGTGTTTAACCAGCCTGCTAGCGCAGCTAAATAACTACTTGAGTATCTATTACTGGTAGTTACACCTGAGAGACCTAAAACTTTACTATCTGCATCATTATCACTAACAGGAGCACCATCTGTAACATATATAATATAGGCCTTATCTTGACATTGTTTACCGACAAAAGGGGATGTGTAGACACCATTAACCTCTACAGTCAGGTCTCTAAATGGAGTTCGAGTAGGATCATCGTCACCATAATCAACACCTAAACCTGCAAAATAGCGGTAGGCTTCATAAAGGTTTTCGCATAAAGGGGTATTACCGCCAGCGGTAAAACTACCGATGGTGGTGAGTAAGTTGGATTTATTAGCATCATTATTCGTTGTTATGCCATATACAATTCTACCACCGTTTGTACTGCTACTAGTATTTCGGTTAAACACACTCAAACCGAAATCAACACCAGGTGTTGTAACAATTGTATCTTCAATTACCCGTTGGGCAACTTGTAGTCGAGAATAACTACTCTGAGTTTTAGTACTATGATACCAATCAACATACCTTTCGGTATATATTGTAATCGGTTGACCAATGCCAAAATTGGTTAATTTAGCTTTTGCGACGGCAGCATCAATTTCGGTTGAAGTCGATGAGTTATCGATAGCAGTATAACGAACAGGGTTTGAACTCACCCCTAAGCCATCGACAGGAAAACCGTTTGTTTCCTGACGGTTAGCATAATTCAATTCAGCTATATCTTCATAACAATCAACATATTGAATACCAGTTCCGTCAGTCAGAGGGAATTCAGACCATTCACCATTTTCACCAATATATTTGTGCTCACGAAGATATCCGGTAAACATACCATAATCTTTTAGATAGCGATCACTGACACCGCAACCATTAAACTTAGCTTCGAAATATTGGTTACTTGAAGACAAAGGAATATTACTACTGCTACGAGTAAAAAATAACTTAGTTGTTCCTCTTAAGCGAACGCCATTATTATTGACATTTTCATTACCACGGCTATAAGGATCGTCAGTCGAAAAACTGGTGCTCATACTGCCGGATGTATCAAAAATAATGAGTACCTGCGGTTTTGAGCCTGTACGCGCGGTAGACTCAAGTACATACAACTCAGTATCATCGGCAAAGCTGATGGATGAGTAAGCCAAAATTGCAAATAGCAATGTATAAGATAATTGTTTAAAAAACATGACTAACTCCTTCAGTACACTTCTTGTTCAATACCAGCAACCACTGTCACTAGCCCCATATTATTGCGGCCAAATGTTGCAGCGCTCGAAATTTCAATTCGGCGACAAAATATAGGAATTGAATTGCCTTTTACATTTCGTTGACATCGCACATCACCTACAATCAATGGCGTTATGGTATTTGTAACACCTAATTCATTATCAATTGTTTGAGAAATAGCTGTCATACTTGTGAAAGTGTTGCCTGTATTCGCCAAAATAACTTTATCTTGTCCGCCTTGAGCTGAAGCCATCGCTTCAATTCGTTCAGAACCCGCACCAGCCATTCTCAATGACTGTGTCGAATTGACTGCCAATGCCACACCAATCAAGGTCATTAACACTAGGACGATTAACGAAAAAAACAACACAATTCCCTGCTGCGTCTTTATTGATGTGATCATTTACCTACCTTTCCTGCATCCACTCAAAAACAAATTACGAAATGAGCTGTTATATTATTGGTTGATTAAAATTGGGTTTTCTAAAACGATAGTGCTCGATACCACTTTACGACGGTATTTATCATTGAGTGGTCCAATCGTTTTGTCTCCTAACTTATAAGTATTATCATTTTTATACGTTCTGTCTTCTTCACTTGAGCGCACCAATAAAAATACTCTTAGAGACACTAAACGTTGAAATAACTCATTATCCCACATTAATGTTGTCACATTTTGCGCTGGCATATAACTATCTGCTGTGCCATCACCATTACTGTCAAAACCATACAGGATACGCATATTTTCTATGCCTTCTACGAGCTGTTCTTCGTTATTCATGCCGTTATTTATTGATAACGTCCGACGTCTTAAAACGGGAGTGGTGCCGTCATTACGAACAAAGTAGACATGATGCTGGTATTCCCAAATGCGGCTATTCGCTAACCCAGGGGCAGCTGCACTGCCATTGAAAAATATGATTTCATTTTGCTCAGATGCTGCGTAATAGCGTGTTGCGGTGAGAACTGTTGCTGGTGGTCCTATTAAGCGTTTAATTTGGATGACATCCGTGGCGTTATTAGGTGAAACACACGCTAATGATTCTGCACTTACACCTTGCTCATATCCCCACAAGCGCCTGAAATGAGAAAGTTGTGTATTAGGAAAACTGGCATTATTCAATCCTGCACCCACGCAATCAGCCGTTACTGCGGTGGCAGATAACGTTGTATTACTGCCAACAATAAAATCAGTCCCCGTAATGTCACCCATAAAACCAAGCTGGCTTAAGTCGCGTTCCATAATCGCTAATGCGATTCGGCCATTTTCTTGTAATTGATTAAATTGACTTGTAGTTGTGACATTACTTGAAGACATGCTAAACATGGTAAAAAGACCAGCCGTTAAAAACAAACTGATCAACATCGCTACCATTAGCTCTACAAGTGACATACCTTGTTGCTCTGTTATCTTTGTTTTTTCAATCATCATCTTATAATCGCCGTATCTACATCTAACACACGCCGTCTATCACTACTGCTTCCACAACTTTTTACAAAAGTAGATTTCGCTTCAGTGCCATCTGAGGTGGCGCGAACTCCTTTCCAGGTCATCACCACTGTTACATCTGTCCCAACAACACGGATACACGCTGTTGGAGAATCTAATCCACCCACATTATTATTGTCAGATGATTTTTCATTTTCACCTAAAAACGCGCGTTCCCACTGATATAAGTCCCAGTTTCTTGTTTCAATGTTGGTACATAGAACATTACCACCCACAGCAACATCACAAGATTTGGCCGATGATATAGATGAACCAGTATAAGTCCCTGCATAGGTGGCTAGTTGACTACTGTTTATACGCATTCGATTAATGATGTCGTTAGCATAATACGAGGCTTGAGTTTGTTGAAAAGATTCGAAACTGCCTTTCTTGGCAACTAAATGAAGATTAAAAATCCCAATAAGGCCAATCACCAGAATAACCAGTGAGACCATTACTTCAATTAAGGAAAATCCATTCCTTTTGCATGACATGAGCGTAAAACCTCCAGATAAGATCAAAAGTAGATATTTTCACTCTTGAATATCGATTTTTTATACAGCACAACTATTAAACCAGTCTAAACATTCTGCATAGATAATAACTGACTTAAATGTAATCAGATAGTATCAATTTTGTATGATTAATAGAACAACATATTTTATCCGTATTATACTCGGTTTACTTTGTAAGCACAAAAAACCCGCAACTTAAATTAAGTTGCGGGTTAATATTTATAGATGATTGAAATTACTAACGTAATTCAGCTGGAACTGCAAATACAGTGTCTTCTTTACGGCCTTCAACTTCAGTAATAATACTCGGTGCAAGTTTAGCTATCGCGTTAACAACTTGTTGCACTAAAACCTCAGGCGCTGAAGCACCAGCAGTTACTGCCACTTTTTTCACACCATCAAACCACACAGCCTCAACGTCAGCAGCGGTATCAACGAGATAAGATTGCGTACCTGTTTTTTCAGCCAGCTCACGTAATCGATTTGAGTTAGAGCTATTTTTAGAACCGACAACAATCAATAAATCGACTTCGGAAGACATACTGCGTACAGCATCTTGTCGATTTTGCGTCGCGTAGCAAATATCATCTTTACGCGGCCCCTCAATTGAAGGAAAGCGCTTTTGCAATGCAGTAATAATATCTAAGGTGTCATCAACAGAAAGTGTTGTTTGAGTGACAAAGCATAAGTTGTCTGGATTATTGACCTGAAGATTATTAACATCCTCTGGAGACTCAATAAGATAAACACCACCTTTAGGATTATCATATTGTCCCATGGTGCCTTCAACTTCTGGATGGCCTTCATGACCAATCAAAATGCACTCAATACCTTTACGACTTGCACGAGTCACTTGTAAATGTACTTTTGTCACTAAAGGACAGGTTGCATCGAAGACTTTTAAACCGCGATTTTTAGCTTCTTTACGCACAGCTTGTGATACACCGTGAGCACTAAAAATAACAATACTGTTGTCTGGTACTTGGTCAAGTTCATCAATAAAAAGAGCACCACGCTGTTTTAGGTTTTCAACCACATATCGGTTATGTACCACTTCATGGCGTACATAAATTGGTGGTTCAAATAACTCTAAAGCACGCTCAACAATACTGATAGCACGGTCAACACCGGCACAAAAACCACGAGGGTTGGCCAATAAAATACTCAGTTCTGGAGACGTCGGATCAACTTTTAGCATGTGATACCTTTTTTACTCAGTTATGACACTAATAACTTCAAGTTCAAACGTAAGCGTGCGTCCTGCGAGTGGATGGTTTAAATCGACGGTAATTGAATCACCAGCAGTATCGCGAACGATACCCGGTATTTCACTGCCACCAGGACCCGCAAAACTCACAATAACACCGTCTTCAAGCTTCATATCTGCAGGAAATCGACTTCGGTCCATATAGTGAATCGCATCAGGGTTTGACTCACCAAAAGCGTCTTTTGCCGCTAAGGTAAATGTGTGCTTATCACCTTCTTTCAAGTCTTTTAGTTCGTCTTCAAAAGCCGGACTTAGACTACCGTCACCAATATTTAAACGTGAAGGTTTGCCAGATGATTTTGTACTGTCGGCTGTGGACCCGTCTTCCAGTACAATATTCATATGACATATTAATGAATGACTGTCTTGCTTATTTAAATCTGTCACAGTTAATCTTGCTCCTTCGATGGCTTTGCGTCGGGTCTAAATGATTCCCAAATGATCAGTACCGCACCAATAAAGATGCCTGCATCGGCAATATTAAATGCAGGGTAATGGCTGGTATTCCAGTAAAAATCGACAAAGTCAATTACAAAACCATGCATTAAACGATCAACCAAATTACCTAATGCGCCGCCAATAACTAAGGTAAAGGCTAAATTACTGCGCCATAACGAATAAGATTGTTTACGCAACCATATTGTTAACAAGGTACTAAAACCAACCGCAATAATGGTAAACAACCAACGTTGCCAACCTCCTGCTTCACTTAAAAAACTGAACGCTGCACCGTAGTTTCGCACGTAAGTGAAGTTAAAAAACGGCAAAAGCTGTATAGACTCATACAATTCAAAATTGCTCAGGACCCATTGTTTAGACAGCTGATCGGCTAAAAACACCAATGCAGCTACCCAATACCAACGTAAGCCACTGTCTTTCCATGTTAATGGCACAGTACTCATTATCAATGTTTCCTTAAGCGAATTCGCGTTTCTCGCCTTCACCTTCAATATTGGTCACACAGCGTTGACACAATGTTGGGTGAGCTTCAATAGTGCCAACCTCTTCACGATAGTGCCAGCAACGCTCACACTTCTCGGCTGCACTTTTGGCAACCACTAGTTTAAGCGAACTTAATTCGGTTTCGATGGCATCGCTACCCGCTTGTGACATATCCGCCACGGCTGCTTTAGAGGTAATAAGAATAAATCGTAACTCATCACCCACTTTAGCTAACTCAGCAGCTAAATCAGCATCGGCGAACAATGTCACTTCAGCTTCTAATGAACCACCAATACGTTTATCACGACGCGCTTGTTCGAGTACTTTGTTAACTTCGTTACGGACAGTTAATAGTTTCTCCCAATAATCATCGCTTAAATCACTTTCAAGAGTGACGGCTTCTAAGCCTTGATACCATTCTTGGGTAAACACATACTTTTCACGTTTACCGGGTAACAATTGCCACACTTCATCAGCGGTAAAGCTTAAAATTGGCGTCATCCACCGAACCATTGCCTCTGCAATATGATAAAGCGCAGATTGACAGCTACGACGTGCATGCCCTTCTTGCTTAGCGGTGTACTGGCGATCTTTAATAATATCAAGATAGAAACTGCCTAGCTCTACAGAACAGAACTGCATCAGTTTTTGAGTTACTAAATGGAAGTTGTATTGATCATACGCTTCGATGATTTCTTGTTGCAGTACTGCTGCACGGCGAACAACCCAACGATCTAACGCGACCATATCTTCAGATGCGATCATGTCCGTTTCTGGGTTAAAGCCATTCAAGTTAGCAAGCAAGAAACGAGCAGTATTACGAATACGACGATATGCATCAGCACTACGATTTAAAATCTCGTCAGATACCGTCATTTCGCCACTATAATCGGTTGCAGCAACCCACAGGCGTAAAATATCAGCACCTAGCTTATTGATTACTTGTAATGGAGCTATCACGTTACCAACAGATTTTGACATCTTACGGCCTTTACCATCAACGGTAAAACCATGAGTCAACACTTGCTTATAAGGTGCTTTACCATTCATAGCGGTTGAGATCATCAATGATGACATAAACCAACCACGATGCTGATCGCTTCCTTCTAGATACAAGTCAATGTCATGCCCATGAAACTCTGGACGCGCTGCGACAACAGATGAGAATGATGAACCTGAGTCAAACCATACATCCAATGTATCAGTCACTTTGCGGTATTGATCTGCCTCATCACCTAACAATTCATTGGCATCTAAATCCCACCAAGCTTGAATGCCTTGTTGTTCAATGCGATGCGCTACACGTTCCATTAATGAAACACTGTCTGGATGTAATTCATCCGTTTCACGATGTACAAACAACGTAATAGGTACGCCCCAAGTACGCTGACGTGAAATACACCAGTCTGGACGATTTTCTACCATTTTTTCAATACGGCTTTGGCCCCAATCAGGGATCCACTTCGTTTGTTCAATTTCTTTTAACGCTTGTGAACGCAAACCATGATTATCCATAGAGATAAACCATTGTGGCGTGGCACGGAAAATAATTGGTGTTTTGTGGCGCCAGCAATGTGGATAGCTATGGCGTATAGCAACATGCAGAAGTAATGCGCCCTTTTCTTCTAACAGCGCAACCACATTGGCGTTGGCTTTAAATACATGCTGACCAGCAAAAAACTCAGTGTCTGGCTTATAAACACCATTGTCGCCAACAGGGTTAGCGACTTCCAAACCGTATTTTTGGCCGACAATAAAATCGTCCTGACCGTGGCCTGGTGCTGTATGTACAATACCGGTACCTGCGTCAGTAGTAACGTGATCGGCTAAAATAGC
The DNA here is from genome assembly GCF_040310085.1 of Shewanella sp. S1-58-MNA-CIBAN-0166. Lineage (NCBI taxonomy): Bacteria > Pseudomonadati > Pseudomonadota > Gammaproteobacteria > Alteromonadales > Shewanellaceae > Shewanella > Shewanella sp. S1-58-MNA-CIBAN-0166. The sequence goes on from NZ_JBEOPN010000004.1 coordinate 97,411, forward strand.
AGGCACGTCAAACGCATAAAATGGGTGATTAAAACGCATTAACTCAAGTTCTGCGCCTTTTACTTCACCTAAAATAGTGTGTGACTCTGCACTATAACGCTCAAGACATGACTCAACCAGAACTTGAGCTAATATCAAGGTAGTCGTTTCACCATTCTTAACAAATTCAACCAGGCTGTAATCTAACTCAGGGCTTAACGCTAATGCACGATTTGCAGGAATCGTCCATGGGGTCGTGGTCCAAATTGCCATCGCTACTGGTTTAGCATAATTTTCTACGCCAAATTTAGCTGCAACAGCTTGGCTATCAACCGCCACAAAAGCGACATCGATGGCTGGAGATGTTTTATCTTCGTATTCCACTTCAGCTTCAGCAAGTGCTGAACCACAGTCGGTACACCAATGCACAGGTTTAACACCTTTGTGTAAATGACCGCTTTCAATTACTTTTGCCAATGAACGGACAATATTCGCTTCGGTTGAAAAGTCCATGGTTAGGTAAGGGTTTTGCCAATCACCTAATACACCTAGACGAATGAAGTCATCACGTTGGCCATCAACTTGGATAGCGGCATATTTACGACATTCTTCACGAAACTCTGCCGCAGAAATTTTGACACCTGGCTTACCGACTTTTTGCTCAACTTTAAGCTCAATCGGTAATCCATGACAATCCCAGCCTGGAATATAAGGCGCGTCAAAACCTGACATGGTTTTAGACTTAATAATGATGTCTTTAAGGATTTTGTTTACCGAGTGACCAATATGAATGCTGCCATTGGCATATGGAGGGCCATCATGAAGAATGAAAGGTTTACGGCCAGCACGGCTATCACGGATCTGTTGATACAGTCCGTCTTGCGTCCAGCTATTTAACATTTCTGGCTCGCGATTTGCCAAATTACCGCGCATCGGAAACTCTGTTTCCGGCAAGTTCAAAGTAAATTTATAGTCGCTCATTGATCCCATACCATTATTTAAAGCTGATTCATTTCAGCTAGCATCGTTGCTAAATAAAGCGCGAGCTTCATTTGCATCATTTAAAATCTGTTTTTTTAGCGCGTCCAATGACTCAAAAGGTTGTTCATCACGGATCTTTGCTACTAATTCTACTTCCACTCGTTTGCCGTATAAATCACCGCTAAAATCAAACAAATGGACTTCTAATCTGCAAGTTTGACCATTTACAGTGGGTCTAAAACCCACATTAGCCACACCGTCATAAATATCGCTGCCATCCCAGTACAAACGAACCGCAAACACCCCTCTTACAGGTACTACGTGTCGTTTTAAGGCAATATTTGCTGTTGGAAAACCAATAGTACGGCCTAATTTTTGCCCGTGTGCAACCTTACCACTTAAAATGAAAGGATGACCCAATAACCGCCTTGCTTGCTCTAAGTGCCCTAACGCTAGTTGTTCTCTCACTGCAGTAGAGCTTACTCGCAACGAACCAACAACAAAGCTTTGTGTACTGACCACAGTAAAGCCAAATTCTTTACCCGCAGCAACGAGCATATCGAAGTTGCCTAAGCGACCTTTACCAAAACAAAAATCATCTCCAACAACGAGATATTTAACCCCGAGTTTTTTAACCAGTAACTCTTCAATAAACGCTTCAGCAGGTTGACTAGCAAAGGCTTCAGTAAAATTGATACAAAGTAGCTGATCAATTTTAAGCTCATCTAACAATCTAATTTTATCACGTAGAAGACTCAGACGCGCCGGCGCATCTGTACCACGAAAACGTTCTTGCGGTTGCGGTTCAAAGGTCATTAACATTGCAGGCAGTTGAAAATGATGCGCTTTATTAACCAAGCTGCTGATCACTTGTGCATGGCCACGATGGACACCATCAAAATTCCCAATGGTCAAAACGCAACCATGATGAGAAGGTAAAATATTGTGTATACCGCGGATTAATTCCATTACGCTCAATACTGCCTATTGCAAATCGGCAGATTATATACCCAAACCAATGTCAGATGCGAGTTTCAACCTCAGATTATTACAGCGAATTTTGGATAATCAGCCGATATGCCTAAGTCTCTCACGTAGGATAAATTATCCCTGACGTTTAATTTTCCAAGGCCGTACACCCAATGCGAGTAAACTCAACAAATAAATAACCGCGCCACCAACAATTAACTCAATCAACATAAACATCCGTTCGAAGGTGTGCCATTCGAGCCATGTACTTTGTTGCGGCATAAAATAAACAATGCCAATGGCCATTAAGGCTGTAGAAATAATCACTTTAAACGAGAAAAATAACGTTTGTCGGCTCATTTGATAAACGCCCGCTTTATGCAATCCTCGATATAACAAACCTGCATTTAATAGCGCAGACATTGATGTCGCAATGGCTAAGCCCACATAACCAAATGGAATGGCAAAAATAAGGTTAAACACCATATTACTAACCATGGCAATAATGCCATATTTAACCGGCGTTTTAGTGTCTTGACGCGAATAATATCCTGGAGCTAACACTTTAATCATCATGAAACTTAACAAACCACAGCCATAAGCAACCAAGCTATACGAAGCCATTTCAACGTCATTTAGGCTAAATGCACCACGCATAAACAACACCATCAGCATTGGTTTAGCAAGAATAATCAGTCCTAACATAGCCGGTGTGCCTAAGAGTAAAATGGCTTTTACTCCCCAATCCATCGTTTGATTAAAGCCACTGCCTTGGGCATTAACATGTTTTTGCGATAATGCAGGCAAAATCACTGTCGCGATGGCAATACCAAATAATCCTAAAGGGAACTCCAATAGGCGGTCTGCGTAATACAACCAACTAATCGATCCCGTCATCAGGAAACTGGCTATAAAAGTGTCGAACAATAAATTAATTTGCGACACAGACACACCAAATAAAGCTGGGATCATCAAGGTTCTAATTTTTACCACACCAGGGTGATGCCATCCCCACGTAGGCCTAACAAGTGCTTTCTCACGAATTAAGAAAGGTATTTGGAATAAAAACTGAATCAATCCACCAACAAATACCCCCCAAGCCAAACCAATTTCAGGGTTTTCTAATGTGTGCGCATACCATAAAGCCACGGCAATAATCGCCACATTCAAAAATACTGGCGTAAAGGCTGAAACTGCAAAGCGTCCACGAGTATTAAGGATTGATCCTGCTAGGGCTGTGAAGGTGATAAACCATAAGTACGGAAAGGTAATTTTTAACATGACAGAAGCCAGTTCAAATTTTTCTGCATTAGGCCCGTCATTTAACCAATCGACAAACCAGCCACCACCAAAAAGAGCAGCTAATACTGGAGAACCAACAACACCAACCAAAGTAACAATTGTCACTAGTACACCTAAGGTACCAGCGACTTTACTTAATAACTCGCGTGTATCTTCTGGGGTCATTTTTTCCTGGTACTCGGTCAGTACCGGCACAAATGCCTGCGCAAAAGCCCCTTCGGCAAATAAACGCCTTAAAAAATTAGGTATCTTATTTGCAAAAAAGAACACGTCAGCACTACTGCCTGCTCCCATTAGGTTCGCAATCACTACATCTCGAACTAAACCTAATACTCGTGAAATCAGCGTCATAACACTGACAATCAAGCCTGATTTAAATAATTTTTTGCTCAAACAGCCCCCCCGGCACAAACACACATCAACGAAAATTAATGGGATATATTAATAAATATTCTATTATGGCCCTGTCACACAGACCAAAGAGCTGGTAGAATTGCGCCACATATTACACGAGTGGGTTGAAGTTAGGCATGTTAGGTTGGATTAATTTATCTTTATGATGATTATTCAACTGTAGTCGTTGACAAGACGACAAAAAGCAGGCATATTCCTCGGCCTTTAAAAGTATCAAATCCAGTTTTTAGGAGTTGCACCTTGGCTAATAGCAAGTCTGCAAAGAAGCGCGCGCTTCAGTCTGAAAAGCGTCGTCAGCATAATGCTAGTCGTCGCTCTATGTTACGTACATACGTTAAAAAAGTCATCGCTGCTATCAAAAGTGGTGACCATAAAGCGGCTACAGAAGCGTTCGCTATTGCACAACCAATTGTTGACCGTATGGCGACTAAAGGTCTTATTCATAAGAATAAAGCCGGTCGTCAGAAGGCTCGCTTAAATGCAAAAATCAAAGCTATCGCAGCTTAAGTTTTTGTAGATTAAGATTCAAAAAACCGGCTTAGGCCGGTTTTTTTATCACTAAATTTTACCTATCTATCTTTTTCATCTGCAACTTCCCCTATCTCAGCTCAACTCAACTCAACTCAACAGATTAGTATCAATATAATCATGTCAAAATTATTAATGATCTGACCCTGAAAAATAGTCTGATTAAAAGCAAGTTGCGCTTGAGAACTGTTTTAACGTTTAATTTAATACTATTAATATTGGCGACTAACTAAGCCTGTAGAAAGACAGTATGGAAGCTTTCACTCATTTCAACGGGATAACGATCAATTTTATGAAAGTTGAAAGTTGGTGGTTTTGAAAATATTGATACATTGCAGGTTTGTGGTTTGAAGTGTCTTAATTGCGGCCAGTAAGCGGCATATTGCGTGTATATAATTTACAGAACTAAACGTCTTAACTTAAGACATCATCAATGAGATGCATCAGTTAAGACGTTTGTGGAGTCAATTTAATAACAATACATATTATTTAATACTTGAATTAACTCTTTTACCTCATTACTTTTTAATGAATAAAAAACGGTTTGTGCTTCTTTTCTAGTACAGACTAAATTGTCTTTACGAAGCCATGCCAAATGTTGAGATAATGCCGATTGACTCAACCCCAACTTCTTATTCATTTCACCAACACACATTTCACCTTCATTAAGAAGATGACACAAAATAAACAATCTACGTTCATTTGCTAATGCTTTTAGCAATACGACCGCATGATCTGCTTGCTGCTGCATTTTTTCTATATTCATCACGCGCTCTTCTCCTCATCTAACCCCGCTCTAATATAGCGTTCCCTTACAAATAGAGTCGGGACATAAAGCACACTTTTTGGTAGATTGTTGTAAAAAATGAGACTTAGCTAAAATAATCAAAGGAAACTCATGAAAAACTATCAAAGAGCCACTCTCGTCGGTGCCATTTTTGCAGCACTTATTGGCTGTCAAACAACGTCACCAACTAAAGCCACTGCACCACAATTAGTGATTAATGATTCTGATGATGCAAAAATCAGTCAACAATTAGCTAAACAAGCTTTATCGTCTCGCTTAAGTTATGACATAGTCGAATCACTCACCGTTGAAGTTGGACCAAGATTAGCTGGCACGGATAAAGATATAGTTGCGGTTGATTGGGCAATGGAAAAATTGTGGCTGCTCGGATTTGATAAAGTGTACAAGGAGTCTGTTCAAGTTCCTGCATGGTCAAGAGGTAGCGCCCACGCAAGTATCGTGGCGCCTTATGATCAGCCATTAGTCGTTACCGCCTTAGGTGGAAGCGTGGCAACACCGGTTAACGGTATTCAAGCATTAATTGTACGCTTTGACAGCTTAGAAGAGTTATCTAATGCATCACCTGGACGCATCGAAGGCAAAATTGTATTCATCGACCACAAAACTGAACGCCATATTACAGGTAAAGGTTATGGCGAAGCCGTAGGCGGCCGTTCTCGTGGAGCTATAGTTGCTGCACAAAAAGGAGCGGTTGCCATCGTTATCCGCTCTATTGGGACGGATCATGACAGAATGGCCCATACTGGTATGATGCGATATGAAGAAGGAACGCCTAAAATTCCTGCGGCAGCAATGTCGAATCCAGATGCCGATTTAATTAATGCGATGTTAAAGCGCGATCCAAACATCACACTATCATTAAATTTGACCTCAGAAAATCTAGGGATAGCCACATCTTATAATGTCATTGCAGAAGTCACAGGTAGCAGTAAGCCTGACGAAATCGTCCTTATTGGTGCTCATCTTGATTCGTGGGATGAAGGTACAGGTGCGATTGATGATGGCGCTGGTGTGGCGATTGTCACCACCGCGGCTAAACTTATCCAAGACTTACCACAAAAGCCAGCACGCACTATTCGAGTAGTATTATACGCTGCAGAAGAAGTCGGTTTAGTTGGCGGTAAAGCCTATGCGGCACAACATGCTGATGAATTAGATAAACACTATATTGCCGCAGAATCTGATTTTGGTGCAGGACCAGTATATAAAATTGATTTTAACGTTAATGCCGCGACATTTGAACAGGTCAAACAAGAACATTCAGCTATGACCTTAAACGGCGTTGAGCTAGGCAATAATGAAGCGTCTGGTGGCCCAGATGTTTCAATTCTACCAGCATTAGGCGTTCCAGTAGCGTCGTTAAATCAAGATGGTTCAGATTATTTTGATTATCATCACACTCCTAACGACACCTTGGATAAAATTGATCCCAAGAAACTAGCGCAAAGTGCCGCTGCTTATGCACAATTTGCTTATATGATGGCGCAATCAGAAATCGATTTAAGGCCTGTTACTCAGCAAAAAGAACAACACTAATCGGTTTATCTCAATCGAGCTTAACACTCAGACATTAAAAAGCCCTTATTCAAGGGCTTTTTATTAAGCTGGTTTTATTATTTTAGAGAGCGTTATTTTTGTTCATCTCGTAAAAACACTGGCGCTGTAGGGGTCGATTGCACTTCATTATAATAATAACCTTCAAGATCAAACTCGGTTAATTGTTCAACACTAGTAGGTTTAGTATCCACAATGTAACGAGCCATCAATCCGCGCGCTTTTTTAGCATAAAAGCTAATCACTTTAAATTGACCTTTTTTACAGTCTTTAAATACTGGTGTAATCAACTGTCCTTCAAGCTGCTTAACGTTGACCGATTTGAAGTATTCATTCGACGCTAAATTGACAATGATATCGTCACCCTGCTCTTTCAAGGCCTTATTCACTTCAGCAGTGATAGTCTCGCCCCAAAAAGCATATAAATTGCTGCCCTGTGAGTTTGCTAGTTTGGTACCCATTTCTAACCGGTACGGTTGAATTAAATCCAACGGTTTAAGTAAACCATACAAACCAGACAAAATACGCAGATGCTTTTGACTAGAAGCTATTTGTGACTCAGATAAATGATCTGCATCAAAACCGGTGTAGACATCACCTCGAAATGCGAATATAGCTTGTTTAGCATTATCAAGGCTAAACGGTGGCTGCCAGTCAGCAAAACGAGCAGCATTAAGCCCGGCAATTTTATCGCTTACTTTCATTAAACTGGCAATATCCATTGGTGTTAATTCACGGCATACATCAATCAATGCTTGGCTTTGTTTAAGTAAACACGGCAGAGAATGGGTGTTAGTTATAGGTGGATTTTCGAAATCTAATGTTTTCGCGGGTGAAACTAAAACCAGCATAAGTACGCTCCAGGTAAAATCATAATGTCATCATACTGAACTGATAAAAAAAAACCATGCTGCTGTAGCATGGTTTTTTCGATTACCCTAATAGGTAAATGCTATTTTTTTACAGGCTCTGCTGAGTTAGGCCAAATTTTTTCTTCTAATTGGTCGGCTAGCTCCGGAAACTTACTAGTATCAAATACCGGATCAATACCAGCGTCTATCTGTTCACGGTAGTCATTGATCACTCTAACCGCCAAACCAGACAACAAGACTAATGCCACTAAGTTAACAATGGCCATTAGCCCCATCGACACATCCGCTAAATCCCAAACCAAACTAATTTTAGCGAGAGAACCAAACATCACCATACCTAAAACCACTAAACGAAATAAAGGTAAGGCTTTTTTACTATTGCCAGACAAGAACATTACATTGGTTTCTGCATAAGAATAGTTGGCAATAATAGACGTAAAGCAGAAGAGTAAAATGGCAAAAGCAATAAATGCTCCACCCCAATCACCCACATGACTGGTTAATGCACTAATGGTTTTGGCAATACCATCCGAGCTAGAAGCTGCATCTCCAGATAATAAAATAATCGCTGCGGTTGCGGTACAAATAACAATAGTATCAACAAACACGCCCATCATTTGCACAAAACCTTGCGATGCTGGATGGTTAGGATTTGGAGATGCACTTGCAGCAACATTTGCGGCACTCCCCATACCCGCTTCGTTTGAAAACAATCCTCGGGCAATACCAGCTTGCATTGCTTGCGAAACACTAAATGCAACACCACCAGCAGCAGCTTCTTGCCAACCAAATGCACTATTGATAACCAACATGAATATGTCGGGTAATTTTTCAATGTTCATACCCACAACGACAAAAGCAATGGCAATATAAGCAATAGCCATCACAGGCACAATTAACTCAGATGCTTTAGCAACCTTCTTAAGGCCTCCAACAATCACAAAGGCACTGCAAATAACAATACCAATTCCAATATAGACAGGCTCAAAACCAAACACCTGAGTCATAGCACCAGTTATGGTGTTAGCCTGGACTGCATTAAACACTAAACCAAAGGCTATAATTAAAAATATCGAGAACAGCACACCCATCCAGCGTTGACCAAGACCTTTCTCCATATAATAAGCAGGCCCGCCACGGTACTGACCATCACCATCTTTCACTTTATAAACTTGGGCAAGGGTCGACTCAATCATTGCGGTTGCCATACCAAGTACCGCAATAGCCCACATCCAGAACACGGCACCTGGTCCTGCGGTACCAATTGCAACAGCCACACCGGCCATGTTACCAGCACCTACACGTGCTGCCATACTGGTACAAAAAACCTGAAATGATGATAAGCCATGCTTACCTGGACGACGGCTAATAGCCAATACTTTAATGCCATGAACAAAATGAGTGGCTTGAATAAAACCGAGACGAATGGTGAAAAATAACCCAGCGCCTACCAGTCCATAAACTAATAGCTTGCCCCAAAGTAGGCTATTCATAAAATTAATAATCGTTTCTAACATTGCCATATTGTCTAATCTTCCCCGTTATAAGGTTATTTTTTTGTATCAGGCTATTGCGCTGAATGTTAAAGCACATAATGGACAGACCTGGCACTTCATATGCAAGCTGCTATGTGTCAAACGGTAAAACAAATAAAAGTGCCAAATAAAGGCGCCATTATAAAAGCTAATGATGGTGGATTAATAGGTATAGATCACCAAGGGCTGTGAATGCTAAAACAACGTTACCTACCTGATACATTGCCTAAGTAAATAACACGTTGAAGCAACACAAATAAAACAAAAAGCAACAAGTGACATCCATCACACTTTATCACTTCTATTATTAATGCTCTATGCTTAAAGCACTGGCAAATCGTTATTAAATTTCAAGTAATTATCGACATATCAACCAAAAATGCGATCTGAACTAAAAGTGACTCGTCAAAAATCAGATAAAGGCCACATTATTGTAATAAAATTACAGATACAGTGTTCTCAAAGAAAGTTAAATAATTATTTTCACTTTTAATCGAGGTCACAATGACTAACTCAAATGAAATAACTGCACTAAAAAAATACGTACGAGCGACTAACTTCTTGGCGACATCGCAAATTTATCTGAAGCAAAACGTACTTTTTAAGCGTCCTTTACAACATACTGATATCAAGCCTCGTTTACTTGGTCACTGGGGAACGTGTCCTGGTATCAACTTTGTCTACGCTAACGTTAACCGTCTTATTGTTAAGCATAATCGTGAATTCATTTACCTTGTTGGCCCTGGCCACGGTTTCCCAGCAGTACAAGCTAACTTATTTGTAGAAGGTTCATTAAGCCATTTCTACCCAGAGACCATACCTTATACAGAAACGGGTATCGAAGATATCTGTAAAAAATTCTCAGCAGCTTACGGTTATCCATCACATGCGAATCCTGAAGCACCAGGTCAAATATTAGAAGGTGGTGAGCTTGGTTATTCACTTTCAGTTGCTTGGGGCTCTGTATTAGATAACCCAAATCTTATTGCCGCCTGTTTAATTGGTGACGGTGAAGCAGAAACAGGTCCATTAGCTGCATCTTGGTATGCCAACCGTTTAGTCTCACCAGATAACAACGGTGCAGTGCTACCAATCGTACATATTAACGGTTACAAAATTTCAGGCCCTACTCGTATGGGCCGAATGAGCCATGAAGAGCTAGATTTAGAATTCCGTGGTCTTGGTTATCACCCAATCATCGTTGATGATGAAATGGAAACCGATATTTTTGAACAAATGACCGCAGCAATGGACTTGTCATATGACATGATCAATGACATCCAACGTCGCGCACGTTCAGGTGAAGATGTCGTTAAACCACGCTGGCCAGTTATTTTAATGAGAACCGCAAAAGGTTGGACTGGTACTTCTGAATACGATGGTAAGAAACTTGCTGGTAACTGTGAATCTCATCAAGTAATAGTGAGCAACTGCGCCAAAGATAAAGGCCATCTTGAAGCACTTGATAAGTGGTTGGCTAGCTATAAGTTTGACGAATTAGTGCAAACCACTGAAAGCGGTGAATTGATATTTGATAAAGACATTATGTCTTTGATGCCGCCAAAAGAGTTATGTTGTGGTCGTCAACGTCTGAGTTACGGCGGTGAAGTTGTACGTGCTTTAGCAAATCCAGATTTAAACAAATTGGGTTACGGTTCGGAAACAGCTCGTGGTCAACGTGGTTTCTCAATGTTGAAAATGGGTGAGTGGATGCGTGATGCTTTCAAACTAAACCGCGATCAACGTAACTTACGTATCTTCAGCCCTGATGAAACATACTCAAACCAACTACAAGCTGTGTTTGAAGAAACCGACCGCGCATGGCAGTGGCCAATCGAAAGCTGGGATCAAGATATGTCTCGCGATGGCCGCGTGATTGAGCTCCTATCTGAAAATTTACTTTTCGGTATGTTACACGGTTACACAGTAACAGGTCGTCACGGCATGTTCCCTACCTACGAATCTTTCTCTCAGGTAGTGTCATCAATGGCGGATCAATATTGTAAATATGTTCATGCAAGCCAAGGCATCCATTTCCGTAAGCCTATCCCTGCATGTAACGTCGTATTGTCTTCACTATTAGAACGCCAAGATCACAACGGCTATTCTCACCAGAATCCGTCTTTCCTAGGCGCTATGTTAGAGAAACATCCGAACATTATTTCTGCTTATTTACCTGCAGATGCTAACAGCACCTTGGTTTACACTGAACGTGCTTACGCTGATCGCGATAAACTGAACATTATTGTTGCGGGTAAAAAGTCGTTACCACAGTGGTTATCACTTGATGAAGCCCGTAAGCAAGCTAAAGACGGTATCATGGTGTGGGATTTCGCCTCTGATGACAAACCAGATGTAGTACTTGCAGGTTGTGGTGACTACGCGACGCAAGAATGTATGGCCTCACTGGTATTAATTCGTGAGATTTTACCAAGAGTGCGCATCCGCTTTGTAAGTGTCTCAGAACTTCACAGCAGCGGTTTAGGTAGTCTTAAATTCCAAAGCAAGCCTTGGATGATGGATGAAGTCTTCACTGAAGATAAAGGTGTGGTATTCAACTACCATGGCTACCCAAACACCATCAAAAAGCTTGTATTTGATTATAAAGGTAACCGTCGCTTCCGTATTAAAGGTTATGAAGAAGAAGGTTCAACGACGACACCATTTGATATGGGTGTGCGTAATGGTACTTCTCGCTATCATTTAGTTATCGATATGGCATATAAGTTGTTCCAGCAAGGCGTAATTGATGAATCACAACATGTGACCATCACGACCGATATGTTACAACGCTTGGTAGACCACAAAAACTACATCAAAGCAAACGGTGTCGACCCTGAAGAGATCGAAAACTGGGTGTGGACACGTTAAGTTAAGCCACTTTTAACAATAAAAAATACGCCTTCAGGGCGTATTTTTGTTTTTATAATCCCCAAAAGTGACCATTTCATAAAAATCAAACTAACTTATTAAAAAAAGAGATGATATTCACAATTCATCTTTAATCATTTATGAATTAAAACATACATGCTTAGCTTATGTTTTAATTAGTTATTTTAATTAAAAAAAAATTCAGCCTGAGTGTTATCTAATCTAGCATTACCAAAAATTAATCCTTTTTACTATGGAAAAACATCTAATTACCAACCATAATTGCGCCGCTGACTAAAACACAAAGAAACACCACATTAAGCGTCAGTAATGCATGACAATAACAACTCCGTTACATGCATATTTGGTGGAGTAAAATAACAATGGATGTAAATATGATGAAGAACACATTAAAAGTAGTATTACTCACCTCTATGTTGCCTTTCGCTGCATCAGCTGCACAAGAATTAACACCTTGGTATGTTGGTGGTGGTTTAGGCGTCAACAACTATGAACCTAGCTGCGACCAAAAAACCATGAAAGTATGTGGTGAAGATGACCCATATGCTTGGGATGTATTTGGTGGTTATTTATTTAACGAATACGTCGGTATTGAGCTAGGTTATCGTGACCTTGGCCGTGCAGAATGGACTGATTATTCTAACAAGCGCAATGATGTTGGTGCTCGTGGAATGTCATTAGGTTTTGTTGGTTTTTACCCACTAGCAGACAAGTGGAGCTTATCAGCTGAAGCTGGTGCGCTTAACTACCTAATCTCGAACAAAAAAGAATACAACACTGAATATTACAGTGATAGCGGTATTGCACCATATTTAGGTGCTGGTATTGGTTATAACTTTACTGACAATTTAAAGTTACAAGCTAAATACCGTCGTTATGAAAATCTTGACGAAGAAAAGTGGAATACACTTTCGATGGAAAGTAACTATTGGGGTCTTGAGCTAAGCTACCGTTTTGGTACTAGTACTCCAGCTCCAGTTGCTGCACCAGTTGTTGTTGCACCAGTTGTTGTTCCACTTGGTGATGATGATAAAGATGGCGTAACAAACAACATCGACAAATGTCCAGACACACCATCAACTCACAAAGTTGATGCGACTGGTTGTAGTGTTTATGAAAACGTTACAACTAAGTATGATTTAGGTGGTATTTTATTTGCTAATGATTCAGCTGAAATCCGTGCTGGTTCGTTTGCTGATTTAGAAAAACTTGCTGACCACTTAACTAAATACCCACAACACACTGTATCTGTTCAAGGCCATGCGTCTAACGTAGGTAAAGCAGAATACAACATGAAGCTTTCTGAGCGTCGTGCGGTTTCTGTTGCAAGTGCACTAAACAAAAAGTATGGCATTAGCATCAGCCGTATCAGTTCTATTGGTTACGGTGTCACTAAACCAGTTATGCAAGGTAGCTCAGCTGAAGCTAACCGTGTTAACCGTCGTATCGAAGCTATCGTGACGGGTACTGAAAAGCGCGTAGTATTACGTTAATTGTAATATAGATACGCTATACTTTAGAAGTCGCTGCTTGCAGCGACTTTTTTATTTTAAGAACAACGTAAAAACCAATACACCAGTGACTAACACTGACGTTGCGGTATTAGAATTGGAAGTATGTACCGTATAAACTGACCAATTCTGTCTATTTAGCAACAATAATGGCTTTAAATAAGCGAAAATAACGGATAATTTCGTAATTTTTTTACAAATAAAGTTGGAATAATCCCTAAAATCGCTTCTAATAAAGGCATTGATCTATATTCATTGCTTAACGAGAGGAAATTTCCATGGCCAATGCACTCGCGCAACTAAAATCATTCACGACCATCGTTGCTGATACCGGCGACATAGAAGCTATTAAACGTTACCAGCCTGAAGATGCAACAACCAACCCATCACTCATTTTAAAAGCCTCGCAGATCCCTGAATATGCTTTTCTTATCGAGAATGCAATTGAATGGGCTAAAACTCAAAGCTACAGTATTGAACAACAGATTGAAGATGCAGGTGACAAGCTTGCAGTCAATATTGGCGTAGAAATTTTAAAGCTAGTGCCAGGTCGTATCTCAACAGAAGTCGATGCTCGCTTATCATTTGACAAGCAACGCTCAATCGACAAAGCGCACAAGCTAATCAAATTATATAAAGATGCCGGAATTGATAAATCACGTATTTTGATCAAATTAGCTTCTACTTGGGAAGGTATTTGCGCAGCAAAAGTACTTGAACAAGAAGGCATCAACTGTAACCTAACATTGCTATTTAGCTTTGCTCAAGCAAGAGCCTGTGCAGAAGCTGGCGTATACCTTATTTCGCCTTTTGTTGGTCGCATCCTAGATTGGTATAAAAAAGACACAGGCCAAGATTACACTGCAGAAACCGATCCTGGTGTGGTCTCTGTTACTGAGATTTACAACTACTACAAGCAGAACGGTTATAACACAGTTGTTATGGGTGCAAGTTTCAGAAATATCGGTGAGATTATCGAATTAGCCGGTTGCGACCGTCTAACGATTGGACCTGCATTGTTAGAAGAATTAGCCAATACTGATGTAGAAATTATCCAGAAATTGGTTGCAACGCCAGCAACACAGTCTGCTCCAGCTGCGTTAACTGAAGAACAATTCCGCTGGGCATTTAACGAAGACCCAATGGCAGTAGATAAGTTGGCAGAAGGCATTCGTAATTTTGCCATCGATCAAGGCAAACTAGAAGTTATGCTAAAAACAAACTTAAGCTAGTTGGAGGCTTTACTCGTGACTACACTGACTCAAAGCACGACTTGGAAGGCGCTACAAACCCATTCAAGTCAACTACCTCACATGCGCGAATTATTTGCCCAAAACCCACAACGTTTTGAGCAAATGAGCGTTGCGGCTTGTGGTCTGTTTTTAGATTACTCTAAAAACCGTGTGAACGATGAAACACTTAAGCTGCTATTCTCTCTCGCTAAAGAAGCAAAACTGAGTGAAAAAATTACTGCAATGTTCAATGGTGATGTAATTAACAACACCGAACAGCGCTCAGTATTGCACACTGCATTACGCAGTAAAGCGACTCAAACGATTATTGCTGAAGGAGCGAATATCGTTCCCGAAGTGCAACAAACATTAGCCAAAATGGCTAAGTTTGTTGGCTCTGTGCAATCAGGCGAGTGGAAAGGTTATACCGGTAAAGCGATTACAGATATCGTCAGTATCGGCATTGGAGGTTCTTTTCTTGGACCTAAAATTGTTTCACAAGCGCTTAGACCATATTGGCAAGCAGGGCTTAATTGCCATTTTGTCGCCAACGTTGATGCAACTTCAATCTGTGAAAAATTAAAAAATCTCAATGCTGAGACCACATTGTTTGTGATGTCGTCAAAATCATTCAGTACTCAAGAGACTCTTACCAATACCCTTAGTGCTAAAGATTGGTTTTTAGGCCAAGGTGCAAGTCAACAAGATGTGGCGAAACACTTTGTTGCTGTAACATCAAATGTGGCTAAGGCAACTGAGTTTGGTATGGACGCTAACAACATATTCCCAATGTGGGATTGGGTTGGCGGACGCTACTCATTATGGTCAGCCATTGGTTTACCAATCGCGCTACTTATTGGTATGGATAACTTTAAAGACTTGTTAGATGGCGCGCATCAAATGGATGAGCATTTTACTAACACGCCTATCGAACAAAATATGCCCGTCATCATGGCTATGTTGTCTGTATTGTATGGTAATTTTCATGGTGCTCAATCACATGTCATTTTAACCTACGATCATTACTTACGTGGTCTTCCGGCTTATTTTCAACAACTCGACATGGAAAGTAATGGTAAATCAGTGACACTCGATGGCACTGACGTCGATTACAGCACCGGTCCCGTCATTTGGGGCGGTGAAGGTACCAACGGTCAACATGCCTATCATCAGTTGCTACATCAAGGCACAGCTCTTATTCCTGCCGACTTTATTATGCCGTTGCAAAGCCACAATCCGTTGGGTGAACATCATGACCAACTTGCATCAAACTGCTTTGGGCAAACCCAAGCCTTAATGCAAGGTCGTACCTACGATGAAGCACTGGCTGAACTAAGCAATAGCCAGCTTGATGAGCAACAAAAACCGCTTATAGCCAAACATAAGGTAATGGTTGGTAACAAGCCAAGTAATACCTTATTGATGGATAAGCTAACGCCAACAACGTTAGGTGCGTTAATCGCGCTATATGAGCACAGAACCTTTGTTCAGGGTGCTATATGGCAGATAAACTCATTTGATCAATGGGGTGTAGAGCTAGGTAAGCAATTAGGCAATGATGTGCTTGAACGAATTGGTGCCGACCAAGATGCTACCGATTTAGATGCATCGAGCAATGCATTAGTGAACCTGTATCGTAAAGGTAAGCTATAGAACAAATACTAGCCTTAAATAAAAACCTCAGCTTGCTGAGGTTTTTTTATGCGTTTTTGATATCAAATTCACTAAACTGTGATTTATTAGTAACGTAAATGCAACACAACTATTGCACCCTATAGCTGAAATATGGTACTTATTTGTGCAGAGACATCATAATAACAAGGGAGGTTACCATGGATCGATTAGACTATGGTGGTGCGCTAGACGAAGTTGTTGAAAGACCAACCCGCTCAAAAAGCTCATCAAAAAAACGCAAATGGCGTGAAATTGAAACCATTAAGGATAAACAGCGTTTACTCAAGGAATTGCAAGATATTGATGATTCATTCGATTTTGATGTTAATACATTAGTGCTTTAATTGGATCCCACCACATTTAACACTTAACGATAAAATCGATTAAAAGAGCGCATAGAGCGCTCTTTTTGTTTGCCAAAATTTATAGGTTGGCTATGAATGTACATCACAACCCTCTAGCCCAGAATAATCACATCATTTGTTATCTGAATGTTCAATATAGGTCCGTAAATCTTCAAAAATCGTTTTATCATTATCATTAAATAACGGATCTTCAATTAAGCGATTTTGACATAACACGTTGATTTTTTGCCAATCGTTATTGTCTAATGCCTTAACAAAATTAGGAAATACTTCCCGTTCTTCATACTGCATATGCAATTGTTGTAGGTCAAT
Organism: Shewanella sp. S1-58-MNA-CIBAN-0166; assembly: GCF_040310085.1. Classification (NCBI taxonomy): domain Bacteria; kingdom Pseudomonadati; phylum Pseudomonadota; class Gammaproteobacteria; order Alteromonadales; family Shewanellaceae; genus Shewanella; species Shewanella sp. S1-58-MNA-CIBAN-0166. Next base: position 114,339 of record NZ_JBEOPN010000004.1, read on the forward strand.
ATATTCTTGCAGATCGTTAATCAACTTGTCGCGCGAGATAACCACATCCGAAAGAATCATATTCAAGCTATAAACTAAAGCACCCGATGCCTCAGCTAAACGATGATGTTCATTATAAAGTTGGCCACAATTCGCTAAACCCGTCTTATTACTGTAATAATCAAAAATAATATCTTCCAACGGATGATGACTATGCTCAGCATAGCCTTGCATATACTCAACGATATCCCTAACCAGATTAAAATTAACTCCGTTACCTTCAGCCAATCGAGTCAATTTATTCGAAAGGATATTCAATAAAATGGCAATATGCTTATGATCGCGCATTAAACGTTGCAACATAACCTTCTCCCGTCATCTATCTAAAAACACCAATGTATAAATAATAGCCAATAATGCATCTTTTACTAATCTACACTGGGATAAGCATTATGAGGTATGACCAAGATCATAATATTGAAATATAAAAAAACACCTAATGCCAATCTCATTGATATTAGGTGTTAGATATTTGAAGCTAAGGGGTTACTTTAACACAGCAAACATATGAGCCTTAAGCTGACCAAAATCAGCATCTAATTCTGCTGACAGAATCGTTTTGTGTGCCACTGCAGCTAATTCAGGAGGTAACGGCAAATTAATGGCCAACTCACGGTCAACCACATCTTTAAACTTCGCAGGATGCGCTGTACCTAGAAAGACCCCAGTTTCGTTACCTGTTAGGCCAAGCGTTAATGCATGAGCCGCAATCGCCGCATGAGGCTCTGATTGATAACCCAACTGATAAAGTTCTGCTAAAGCGCCAGCGGTATCATCTTCAGAAAGAGCCACGCCAGCTACCAATGATAACGGCCAGCCCATTTGCTCACAAATCGCTTCAACACGAGGCCAATTACTTGGCTCTGACACATCCATAGCATTTGACATAGTCGCTACCGTTTTATGCGGCTGCCATTCTCCACCAGTGAGATAACGCGGTACAGTGTCATTGCTATTGGTTGCTGCAATAAAACGTTTAATAGGTAACCCCATGGCTTTAGCAAATAACCCGGCCGTTAAGTTACCAAAATTACCGCTGGGTACAGACATCACAAGCTCATTATGTCCAGCTTGCTTTGCTTGCGCTACCGCTTCAAAGTAATAACATATCTGAGCTAATAAACGGCTGATATTAATCGAATTAGCAGAATTTAACGCTAAGCCATCGCGAACATCACTGTCATCAAAAGCTTGTTTTACCAGATGCTGACACGCATCAAAGTCAGACGTTACTGCCACAGTATGAATATTTTTACCTAAGGTGGTAAACATCTTCTCTTGTAGTTCGCTAATTTTACCTTTTGGGTATAACACCATTACATTAACGTTATCTAAACCGTAGAATGCATCCGCTACTGCAGCGCCAGTATCACCCGATGTTGCGGTTAAAATGGTCAGTTTTTTATTGCCAGCAAGTAAATCAACACATTGGGCCATAAACCGTGCGCCAAAATCTTTAAACGCTAATGTCGGGCCATGAAAAAGCTCTAAACAAGCGCGTTTATCATCAACCTTAACGAGTGGTACATCGAAGGTAAATGCCTTATCAACGAGCTTATCAACACTTTCCTGCCCTAGTTCATCCGCTAACCAAGCACCCAAGACTTTTTTGCTTCGCTCAGCAAAGGGTAATGCCAGTAATGCATCTATATTGGATAGTACAGGAATGGACTTTGGGAAAAACAATCCTCTATCTTTACCTAAACCCAGCTGAACCGCTTGACTGAAGTTAACTACCTGCGATGGGTGTTTTAAATTATATAATTCCATTGCGACTGCCTTTTAAATTTCAATATCAATAATGTGAAAGAGAGCGTTACACGCAGCGCGTGCCAAGTTTATCTAATTTACAAACGTGAGCAAAACCACCTTGCTCCGAAATATAATGTTGCATCAGCCAGTTTTTGGCTTTTTCTGCGGTGGCTAAATCGTCGGTTACACTAAACAATGTTGGGCCGCTGCCAGAAATACCACTAGTAAGCATGCCTAATTCAGCTAATGCTGCTCGTGCTTCGGTATAACCAGGTATTGCGGATGCACGATAAGGTTCGGCCAAAACATCTTTCAGCATTTCAATTGCCAAAGCAGCGTCTTGCTGATAACTCGCGTGAACAAATGCACTTAAATAACGACCAAAATCGATGGCTACAGACTTATCATATTGCTGCGGCAGCAATTCGCGCATTTTGGCAGTAGATAATGAAATTCCCGGGTAAGCGATAACCCAATACCAGTTATCAAAACTTGGAATAGCAGCGCATGCTTTGTTGCTGGCATTAAGCATTAGCTGCATGCCGCCTAAATAGCATGGCGCTACATTGTCATAATGCACGCTGCCAGATATCTTCCCTTCAAACTCGCCCATCAATGCTAATAAGGCTTGCTGGTTAAAAGGCTGTCCAAAATGTTCATTTAAGGCATATAACGCAGCGACTACAGAGCTGGCACTAGAGCCTAACCCACTGCCGACTGGAAGGTTTTTCTCTAGACAAACAGTGACACCATCTTGTCGTTGTAATTTATCTAAAAAAAACTCAGCACATTGGTAAACAATATTATCCTTACCATCGCTCGGTAATTTATGTGCCCATTCACCTGTTTGGCTATATTCAACCCCGCTGGCAGCAGCGCTAATCATCACTCTATCGCCCAATAATGAGCCGTCAATCGGCGCTAATGCAGCGCCTAGCAAATCAAAGCCAACACCAACATTACCCATAGACGCTGGAGCATACACAGTAAGCGTGTCTTGGCTTACTTTTAACGTTTGATTCATAACCCAACCTCACGAGTCCAGTTTAAGGTTCTTAATACGTCAGCAAAAGCCCCGGCAGCAGTAACATCGGTACCAGCACCATAGCCTCTTAATACAAAGGGAATTGGTTGATAATAACGGCTATAAAATGCCAGCGCATTCTCGCCACCTTTAACACTGTATAATGGATCCGTTGCATCGACTTCAACAATTCTGACATGGCATTGCCCATCTTCAATTTGGCCAACATAACGCAGCACTTTACCTTCGGTTTTAGCCGCCGCGACTCGAGCAGAGATAAGGTCATCTAATGAAGCAAGATTGGCCATAAATTGATTAACATCGCCTGAGTCATCAAAATCAGCAGGCAATACAGATTCAATATTAATGTCTTCAAGCTCTAATGGCAGGCCAACTTCACGAGCAAGAATGAGTACTTTACGAGCGACATCCATACCACTTAAATCATCACGAGGATCGGGTTCAGTAAAACACTTGTCACGCGCAATCGCAGTCGCTTGCGATAAGCTCATACCGTCATCTAACATACCAAAAATGTAGGATAATGACCCAGACAAAATACCATTAAACTTATGTAGCTTATCACCGGCGTACATGAGTTTTTTCAAGTTATCGATAACCGGTAAACCAGCTCCTACCGTCGTTTCATACAAAAACTGTCGACGCTGAGTTAAAGCCGTTTTACGCAATGCTTGATAGTAAGCATAATCACGAGTGTTCGATTTTTTGTTTGGCGTGACAACATGGAAACCGGCATTCATCACATCAAGGTAACGGTCTGACACTAACTCGCTTGATGTACAATCAACTAGTACAGGATTAAGTAATTGCTGCTCTTGTCCCCACTCAAGTAGCTTAGCTAAATCATACGTTTGGCCCTTCTCGGCCAGTAATGACTGCCACTCGCCAAGTTCAATACCTTCACTATTCAACAACATTTGGCTCGAATTAGCGATCCCACATACACGAATACTAATGTGTTGTTCTTTTAACATCGCACTTTGCTGCTTGATTTGATCGAGTAATCCAGCCCCCACATTACCGCTACCGACTAAAAAAACATCAAGATACTGCTGAACATCGAAAAATGCTTGATGGCATGCTCCAATAGCATGTTTGGTTTTTTTCTGTTGAATAACAGTAGAAATAGAACGCTCAGATGACCCCTGCGCAATAGCAACGATGTTGACACTGGCTTTAGCTAGTGCTGTAAAAAATTTAGCCGCTACGCCCTTATGGGTTTTCATACCATCACCAATCAAAGACACTATCGCCAAATCTTGACGCAATTCAATCGGCTCAAGTAATTCACTTTTTAATTCAAGCTCAAATTCTTGTTCTAGTGCCCATTTGGCTTTATTTGCTTGAGAAGTAGAGACACAAAAACTGATACTGTATTCAGATGAGCTTTGGGTAATAAGCGATACCGAGATGCCACTGCGAGAGATAACCGCTAAAGTCCTGCTTGCCATGCCGACCATGCCTTTCATTCCTGGGCCAGAGACGTTAAACATGGTTTGATTGTCTAAATTTGAAATAGCTTTAACTTGTAGCCCTGTTTTATCATCATCATTAGACACCAATGTACCGGGAGCTGACGGATTAAAACTGTTTTTGATGTAACAAGGAATTTGATATTGAGCAATTGGCGCAATCGTTTTAGGGTGCAACACTTTGGCGCCAAAGTACGAGAGCTCCATCGCTTCTTGATAGCTTAGCTGCGATAACAATTTAGCATCAGCAACCACTCGAGGATCTGTGTTATAAACCCCATCAACGTCAGTCCAAATTTCACAACTTGAGGCATCTAAACATGCTGCCAGTACCGCAGCTGAATAATCAGAACCATTGCGGCCTAATGTGACGATCTTGCCCTGAGCATCTGCGGCAGTAAATCCAGGCATCACCCAGACTCGGTATTGATCAAGCGGCAATAAGGTAAAGCGAGGCTTGCTCACCGCAATATCGACTACAGACTCCAACGGCTGACCATGAGCTAAAAATAACGCCACTGGATCTAATTGTGCTGAAGTGATGTCTTTCGCTAACATAACTTGTTCCATTAATGCCGCAGATAAACGCTCACCCGTCACCACTATTTCAGCACGAACACTATCAGGGCATTCGCCTAGCAGTTTAATACCGTAAAGTTTATCTTTCCAAACTTGCATTTGTGCCGTTAATTTCCCAATCAGCAGTTCATGTTGAAGAGCCGTAATAAGTGATGCCGCCGCGTCAGAAAACAGCCCGCTATAGACCAAATGAATATGATCTAATACCGGTTGATAATCATGTTGTTCAACTGCTATATCTACCATTTCTAAAAGCGCATTGGTCACTGTGGCAGGAGCTGAAAGCACTGTAGCAACAGATTCTGTCAAAGCCGTATCAGCAATAATATCTGCCGCCATCGAAAAACGAGGCCAATTCGCTAGCGATGTTCCACCAAATTTCATTACTTTCATGTCGCTCTCCTTGTCACTCATAAAGTGACAACATTAAATTAAAATCAAATGATTAGAATAAAAACAAAAAAGCCCGCTTCAGTTGTTAGAAGCGGGCTTTTTATGCAAAATCTTTTAGGGTGTAATCAGCCCGCCCCCACTATGGTAATAGTGGTGGTTGTAATGGTTGTAATTACAACGAGCATGAGGGTAAACATTTGATGATTCTCTTCGTTAAGTTAAATGTTAACTGCCGATAATATTTAATTAGATTAAATAGCTGATCCACGTTGGCTAACAGAATTGCTTTTTTAACCTAAGGTTGTCAACCCCTCATTACAGTTTATTTACTAGTTATTTTTTAAGTTGAGTTGATTTTTTTAATAATTAAGTTGTTAAAAATCAATAATGAGTAGTGATAACCATTATTGATTGCCTTATCCAACGTTAACGTAGACGTAAGAGTAATAAATAAAATTAAGTAAATACAACAATTTCATGATGATAGAAGTAGTAACTTAATATGTATTCATAAAAAGATTGCCAATAAATGTGTAACCAAGATGATTTATCCGCCTTAGCTATTTCCTACACCAATTAAATGATTTATTTTCACCATCAGTCGATGTAAAACATGCAGCATAAGACAAAACAAAAAAAGCTGTGATTCAATAACCAAAAACTGATGTTAGTCATCGCAGCCTTATATCAAAATACGGTATGATACTCACATCACAATTGGAGGCGATATGAAAATTACAAAACATGCGGCGGTCACTATTCATTACCGCTTATCTGATGAGCAAGGTCTATTAGTAGAAAGTTCATTTGAAAGTGAACCAATGGTTTACTTACATGGCACTGAAAATTTAATTCCTGGACTTGAATCAGTTTTGGAAGGTAAAACTGTTGGTGAAAATATCGAGGCAAAGATCCCTGCGGAACAAGCCTATGGCGAATATCACCCAGGTTTAAAGCAAGAAGTTCCTGTCAGTGCATTTGGTGATGTCGAAGATATCGTTCCAGGTATGCGTTTTATCGCTGAAACTGAAATGGGTCAACGCCCTGTTCAAGTAATTGAAGTGAAAGATGATGTCATCGTTGTTGATGGTAATCACCCTCTAGCGGGTCAGTCACTGCATTTTAGTGTCGAAGTTATTGCTGTAAGAGAAGCAACAGCAGAAGAGCTATCTCATGGACATATCCATGCAGAAGGCGGCTGTGGTAGCCATGGACACGATCACGGACACGACCATGAATCATGTGGCACAGAGAAACCTGGCTGTGATGGGAATGGCGGCTGTGGCTGTCGTTAATTCATTATTGATTAAATAGATAAGTGACTCATTCTATTTTTAATGTCTATTTGTCAGTAAAAAGGTTGAAACATCGTAAGGCACTGTCTAGTTACTAGGCAGTGCCTTTTTGTTTAGGTTATAGTTAGTTCGTTAGTCACATCAATTAGTCAGATTTATTGTATCGACCGTTAAGGATAACTAGGCGGTACAATCCTCACTAATTGACAACCAATATAATAATTAATACCTAGCGACGGAGTGCTTATGTTAATTAAACCGCTGTATGAATTACTGCCGTTCACTTACATGCTTGTAGGCAGTGTCAGTATTTTTCTTCTTGAACCTAGTTATGCACTTATTGCTTCAATTGTAGTGTATTTATATGGTGCACATATTTACAACTTACGTTCCAAGAACCGTAGAACCGATCCCAAACGTAAACGCAAATCAGGATTAATCCCCGAAACGATTTATGGTTTATTACCCTTTATTTACGTATTAAGTGCCGTGAGCCTTTATCGTTTTTACCCTAGAGATTCGAGCACACTTTTTGCTCTGTGCCTAACCACGTATGGTGGATACCTATTTTTAAGACGTTTAAGTTATCGTCATCACAGATTACCGCGGGGAGTTAGCCAATAGTCAGATTTATTATTGCAATGAGGATCAAAAAGGTTAACTGAACAAAACAGCATAATGAATTGATTAGTAGGTGTTAATGGTGAACCTAATGTAATTAAAATCGATGGGTGTCTATTTGATTTTATGAGCAATGCTTTAGGCTCGATAGGTAATAAAAGACACCTATCGAGTCAGTTATATTGGTGATTTATCAGCACTGAATTATCAGCATTGAGGACTGAAATATTGTGTCGATGCGAATCGATGACCAATTGCTTAGCCTAAAATCAATTGTTAATCTAGAATCAATTGTTAATCTAGAATCAATTGTTAATCTAGAATCAATTTTTTAACTAAGTCTCTTTGATTTACTGGCATATTTTTTAAATAATTTGAACACCGTGTAATCGTTGCAATACTCACTTGATGTTCTGCAGCAATTTGTCTCTGACTCAACTCCCCTGCTAATAACGTTTGGAACACCTGTAAACGCCCAGAAACTGCACTTCGCTCTTCTTCGGTTAATAATAAATGAAACAACACCGACAAATCATCTTCATTTGCATGGGTTAATATTTTTTCTACCACTAAATTCCAATTGGCACGCATTGTTTTTTCTCTTTTTAGTAATGCCCAGACATTACAAGTGTACCAAGGAACGACGTCGATTAGCAAAATTGCTACCGATAAACTTGTAATGAAAAATGAAAAATAACTGCGGGATGCTATTGATGAAAGATATCGCAAAATGCTTATAAAATTGTGTAGAATGAGATGTAATACCCTCATAACTAAGCGCTAAAAACTCGACTAAGCAGTAGGCTGAACACTTAATGGTTAGCACTTTAGTTAAAATTTAGCATAATTATGTGGATATCCGTGCTTATGGAACCGGTACCACCCACAAAAAAGTGAAGGATGACGATGAAAAAGATATTACTAACGGTTGCGGCAACCGCAATGATGATCCCTGCTGTGTTTGCGAATAATTTTGAAGAACCTGCAGATGCCATTGAATACCGCCAAGCTGCTTTCGGCTTAATTGCTTATAACTTTGGTGATATGGGCGCTATGCTAAAAGGTAAAAAACCTTTTGATGCTGCTGTATTTAGTGCTCGTGCAGATAATGTTGCAGCGCTATCAAAAATACCACATGAAGGTTTTATTGCTGGTTCAGATAAAGGCGATACCGAAGCACTAGCTAAAATTTGGCAAGATAAAGCCGATTTTGATAGCAAAATGACTGCATTTCAAGATAATGCCGCGGCATTAGCTGTTGCAGCTAAATCAAGCGATAAAAATAGCATTAAACAAGCTTTTGCTAACACTGGTAAAAGCTGTAAAGGTTGTCACGACGTTTACAAAAAAGACTAATTTGATTCGTTAGCTCTGGTGAGTATAAGTAGCTCTACTCAATAGTGAAAATGATAAAAGCCCATCTTTATGGGCTTTTTTATTGGCTTTAATTAACCTGGAATTATAAAAAACTGACCACAGGTTCGAGTAACAACCACCAAATAGCAGCAAAAATAACTGACACGATAACTAACGCCATCCAAGGCGAACGCAATGTAGGTGAAGTGACCTGCTCGGTAACTTGTTTATAACCGCTGAACATGGCTTTAAGTACATTGTCACCCTTAAAAACATGCACTAACACGGCAATAATATGTACCGCAGCCAAAACCAAAATAAGATTGAAATTAGTTTTATGCAGCCAGGTTAGCCACCCCGCAGTATCTGACGAAACGAGATATATCAGCGGACCTTCAGTAAAAATATCATCTGTTGCAAATAAACCGGTACTTAACTGCAACACAAGCGATCCCAGCAACACAATCACCATATAACCACCTAGTGGATTATGCCCAAGTGACGAAGGTTTAGGCTGGGCTTTCGCGTAAGCGATAACTTTTTTAGGTGCAACAAAAAAATGTGTAAACTTAGCGGTGTCACTTCCGATAAAGCCCCAAATTAATCTAAATGTAATCAGAGTCATCAATAGATACGCCAATATCTGATGCCACTGCATTTCACCTATTTCGGCTGTCCACCATAATCCGCCAATTAAACACACCATAGCCCAATGGAAAAAACGTGTTGGAAAATCCCATACCTTTATTTTTTGTTGTTCTATACTCATTAATAACCTGCTTATTACTATTCTTTACTGACAAATTATAAACTCATCAGTAATAAATAAAACAAGAAGGTTTACAAACTAATACAAATAAACATGCTTACGTAGCTAAAAAAGACAACCAAAGAAGCTTTGCTTTATAAAGAGGATGAACCTAACGAGAAGTAATAAATCAATGTCAGCTAAGTAACCAGTAACATAGGATAAAGGAGCATGCTTGTAGAGCGTTTATGAATAAGACAACCCCATACAAAATCGTGCTTGAAATTGTATGAAAAAACCTCAACAAAGCTAATTAAGTATTAACTTATCCATACAAATATGAGCCTATACTGACAGCATTACAAGCATATTTAATGGCTTTTTTGTTCAAAACGTCTAAGAGATCAAATATGCAGCACTCGATATATAAAGCCGGTAAAAGTGTGATGTAGATCACGAATTTTATGGTTAACCTTGGTAATCTGGAGTTAAGCAAACAACAAGAAGGTTCTAAATATGCTGAAAATCACTAGCAAACAACTTGAAGTCACTGCCCTTATCCGTGAACGTATTGAAGGACGATTAGAAAAATTAAGTCGACATGATATTCAATTAATTAACCCGCACGTCATTATTACTCAAGAAAAGCAGTTGTTTAAAATAGAGGCATCAGTTGGATTACCTAGTGGAGATTTATTCGCCCAGGCAAAAAGTGAAAACCTATACGCAGCAATTACTGCAATGGGACAAAAGCTGGAAAAACAGCTAAATCGCCTGACCCACAAACCCCAGGCTCAACGCCATGTATCATTACCAAATGACACAGAAAGCGAATTTGAGTATGTTTATAAGGAGGAAAACGCCGCTTGATATTATTTATCTCTCACCAGCGCACCTTCGGGTGCGCTTTCTTTTGTCTATAATCCAATACTCAAGCCTTGATGAGTAAATTTACGTTGACAGTCGCCTGTCAGAGCTTTAGTTTTACTCCATGAACAAAAAAATATTCAGCCTTTTTATTTTCTTTTTTATTCAGCCCACCTCTGGAGGCGGATTTTCTGTGTAAAAACGAAAATGAAAATTCTAAAGCCTCCCAACTGGGAGGCTTTTTTGTCTTATAAACTCTGCCGTATCTAGTCATGCGCCAGTATGTAGCGTCACATTGAGGTCAATATGCAAAAACCACCTGAGTTAAGTCAAACTCGTGAACAGATAACTGCCTTGGATAAATCCTTATTAGCGTTATTATCTCAGCGCCGCCAATTGAGCCTAAATGTTGCACGCAGCAAAGAAGTTGATGTTAGACCTATACGAGATACACAACGAGAAAAAGAACTACTTGAAAGACTGGTACAGCAAGGGCGCGACCAAGGACTTGATGCACATTTTGTGATATCACTTTATCAAAGCATTATTGAAGACTCGGTTTTATTTCAACAAACGTATCTTCATGGTAGAGCTAACCCAGACACTCAAAAGCAGCAATATACTGTGGCTTATTTAGGTGCTAGGGGTTCTTACTCTTACTTAGCTGCAAGCCGTTACTGTTCACGCCGTCAAGTCGAAATGCTTGATTTCGGCTGCAAAAGTTTTGATGAAATTGTTAATGCCGTTGAATCTGGTCATGCCGATTATGGTTTTTTACCGATTGAAAATACCTCTTCAGGATCTATCAATGAAGTGTATGACGTACTGCAACATACAACGCTGTCAATTGTTGGCGAAACAACTATTGAAGTGAGTCATTGTTTACTCACTAAACCCAACAGTAAACTATCTGATATCAAGACTATTTACGCTCACCCGCAGCCGATCAGTCAATGCAGTCGCTATTTAAGTCAACATCCTCATATCAAACTTGAATATTGTTCTAGTAGTGCTGAAGCCATGACAAAAGTTGTCGAGGCGGACAGCAATACTGTCGCAGCCATAGGCAGTGCAGAAGGCGGAGCCCTGTATCAGTTAATTGCAATGGAGCAAGGCTTAGCGAACCAAAAAATCAATCAGAGTCGATTTATTGTTGTCGCTCGAAAAGCCTCTGCGGTGCCTTCTCAGCTGCCAGCAAAAACCACCTTGATCATGGCGACAGGACAGAAGCCAGGAGCATTAGTAGAAGCATTATTGGTACTTAAAGCTCATAATTTGAATATGAGTAAGTTAGAATCTCGTCCAATACCTGGAACACCATGGGAGGAGATGTTTTACCTCGATATTGATGGCAACTTGGCTACTACCGAAGTACAACAAGCGATTAAAGAGTTAGAGCGCCTTACTCGTTTTATCAAAGTATTAGGCTGTTATCCATGTGAAACCGTTAAACCTACACAACTATCGCAAGCTCAATTATTAATTGAACCCGGTAGCTCTAAACAAGAGCCAATCAAATCTATACCAAATAGCCAAGCTAAGCATTCACGCGACTATAAATCACAAGATACTCAATTGTTCTGTCAGCACTTACAAATAGGCGCCGGACAATTTAGCGCATTACAGCAAATTAACTTACCGATAGATAATACCGAACTGGCTACGCAAGCAAAGCACATCAAAGAATCAGGCTTTCAAGCCATTGTGCTCAATGATTTAAAACAACAACTCAATGAACAACAATTAAAACAGCATGCACAGGTCATCGAACAAGCTGGTTTATTATGTGTAATGCAAATAGATCAAGAACAAGAGTTTATCGTTGCTAGCCAATTAGCAGATATGCTGATATTAAGTGGTAAACAAATGTACAACCCGGACATGTTAACCTTAATTGGTTCCGTCAATTTGCCGGTAATATTAGAAAGAAACACCATGGCTAGTATCGATGATTGGCTACAAGCTGCCGATGCAGTCCTTAGTCACGGTAATCAACAACTCGGGCTATGCGAATCAGGTGTACGTAGTTTCACGCACCCAGAGCAGTTAAGCCTCGATTTAGCCGGATTGGTTGAAGTGAAATCCCGCAGTCATTTACCTGTAATCGTTAACACGAGCTTCTGTATTAATGCTGCACTGTTAACTACTCATGCAAATGCCGTTAAGCAACTTAATGCTGACGGAATTATATTGTTACATCAAGATGGTGTATCGCAAGCTGATATTATTCATGGTTTATACCAAGCAAAGTAACGATTAAATAACCGGGAATGACACACATAAAAATGCCGAGAATATTCTCGGCATTTTATTACTCGTAATTGTAAAAGGTAATTAGTTATTCAAGGCTATTCAATAATCATACTGCTAGGCCATCATTTAAACTTATCCAGCCTTTAAAAATACGATAACTGAACCAACTAACACCCAGTAAGTACATGGGTAAACTCAGCCATAAAGGACTAAGCCAATATCCTGCAATAAAAAATGGACATAGGCCAATAATACTCATACGTTGCCAACGTAGATGACTACCCAACACAGAGTCTGGGTTGACGTTCTTTTGGATCAAATTAAGCCAAAAACTCAATAATACAGGCACAAAAAATAATGGAAAAGCACTCATTAAGCCGTAAAGAAAATGCCCTAAGGAATTATCTTCAACCTGTTGAACAGGTAGCATATTCGATGGCATCATCGACATGGGGTATCCTCCAAAGGTAACTAAGTTTACTGAGCTAACACAGCGTTATTTGGCTACCGTATTAACTAAACATAAGCTTTGTGTCACTATTTCGCAATAATTAGTTCAATTAATAATGCTTCATTTAGCGTTATCCAGCTTTCATATCATTAACAGATTGCAACATGGCGCGACTTTCATGTTGGAACTGCGGCGCAAAGTCACCAAACCATTTAGCGACACGCTGGAACTGCTCCACAAAGGCTTGCCTATTACCGGTTTGCAACATTGTTAATGCATCACGATAATTATCTAGATAATCACTAATCGCGTGTTGGCTGCCAGGTTGGGCAAAAATAATATCGGCATAAAGCTCGGGATCTTGAGCAAATAAACGACCAACCATGGCTAACTCTAAACGATAAATCGGTGAGCTAAACTGTAATAAGTTACCAATATCAGCTTCTTCTTTGCACAAGTTGACGCCATATACGAATGTTGAAAAGTGACGCATAGCCTGTACAAGTTGCATCGCTTTATCATGACGCTCTGCTTCAGCTTCAACTATTCGCGCCCCCCAAATTTCAATCTGTTGTAGTAACCATTGATACGCTTCTTGATGACGGCCATGACACACCACCACCACCTGTTTAGCGAGACTACCAACATCTGGGCCAAACATAGGATGCAGACCCACTACAGGACCTTTATGCGCAGCTAACATTGCCGCTAAAGGTGCTTCTTTAATCGAGGTGAGATCAGCTAAAATACAATTTTCAGGTAGCTGGGTTAACTTGTCACGGATCACTTCGCAGGTCACATTTATGGGTACGGTAACAATCACTAATCCTGCACCATCAAAAATGGCAGCGGCATCTTGCCAATCATTTTTATCTATACTTTTAACTTCATAGCCAGAAAGAACCAACATTTGACTAAATAACTGTCCCAGTTTGCCCTGACCACCCACAACGACCACATGACCCAGATCTTGCTTAATCTGCTTAAACCCAACATCTTTTTCATTTAGGTAAGATTCGCGCATAAGTCGACGTAAAATATCTTCGATTAGCTGTGGTGAGACATTCATTTTTTGTGCTTCGTCTCGACGTTTAGCTAACATCGATGCTTCACGTTGTGGGGCATAAATAGGTACACCAGCCGCATGTTTTACGGCACCAACTTGCGCCACTAAATCGAGACGTTTACGTAATAAATGCAGTAATTGTTGATCCACGCCATCAATTAAATCACGAAGATGCTCTAAGCCTGCTGTGGTTTTTTCATTCATCTGTTTATCCATTAACCGTTAACAACCTGCAGCGTCTCAAAACGCGTTGGTAATACTGCAGACAACTGGTTAGCGCCTTGTCTTAAAATGGTTTCAGTAGTTTCCCAATCAATGCATGCGTCAGTGACAGAAACACCATATTTTAGCTCTGCTAACGGTTTATCTGAACTCTGATTACCTTCATTGAGGTTACTTTCAAGCATAACACCGATGATAGATTTATTACCTGCTTCAATTTGGTTAAATACATCTTCGCAAACGTTTTTTTGACGTTGATGATCTTTTGATGAATTACCATGACTGCAGTCGACGACTAAACGAGCACTGAGTTTCGCCTTATGAATTTGGGCTTCACTCTGAGCAACACTGTCTGCATCATAGTTAGGTGCTAAACCGCCACGTAAAATAATGTGTCCATCTGGATTACCGGCCGTTTGCAACAAAGAAACTTGACCTTCTTGGTTAATGCCCATAAAGCGGTGGCTGCTGGCAGCTGATTTTAATGCATTAATAGCCACTTCCAACTTACCATCTGTGCCATTTTTAAAACCAACAGGCATCGACAAACCTGAAGCCATTTCTCGATGAGTTTGCGATTCTGTGGTTCTTGCGCCAATTGCAGACCAAGTAACTAGCTCGGACAAATATTGTGGACTGATCGGATCCAGCGCTTCTGTGGCGATAGGTAATTCAAGTTCAGCAAGCCAAATCATGAGTTCTCGAGCCATTCTGAGTCCTTTCTCGACATCAAATGACTCATCCATATCAGGGTCATTAATCAACCCTTTCCAACCGACAGTTGTGCGAGGCTTTTCAAAATACACGCGCATTAAAATGTAGAAATCATCACTGAGTTCATCATGTAACTTTTTCAGCTTTAATGCATACTCTTTTGCCGCGGCAATATCATGAATAGAACATGGCCCCGTCACCACAAGCACCCGATTATCACGTTTATGGACAATATCTGATACTTGCTTACGAGCATTTAGAATATATTGATAAGCATGAGTTGATAATGGAAGTTCTTGCTTTAACTCTGCAGGAGTCACTAGCACTTGTTCTGAACTGATGTGCACATTATTAATGGTATCTTGTTGCATACTTATCACTCTCTTTTGACGACAGACCAAAGGTCACTAATAGATTTATTTTTTAGGTATTGGATAATACAATCTGTATTTTTGTAACGCTACACCATTACACCTTAAAAGCAACTATGCCTGCGCAAAGGTCCTAGAGCAAGGCTTATTTACACAAAGTGTAAAAAATCATATAACCGATGATATATCGTACAAAAAACAACCCCAGTCATACATCTTGTACGCGATCTGTTCGCTATTACCGATCTACTCGTCGTTACCACTCTATTCGCTATTACCACTCTATTCGCTATTACCGCTCTATTCGCTATTACCGCTCTATTCGCTATTACCGCTCTGTTCGCTATTACCGATCTACTCGCTGTTACCGCTCTACTCGTCGTTATCGCTCTACTCGTCGTTATCGCTCTATTCGTTGTTATCGCTCTATTCGTTGTTATCGCTCTATTCGTTGTTATCGCTCTATTCGTTGTTATCGCTCTGTTCGCTGTTACCGCTCTATTCGCTGTTATCCCTTTATTATTTTTAAAAGCCCCACAAACAAAAACCCGCCTTTCGGCGGGTTGTTGTGCGAACACTGCATCTTTATTCTGTATTGGTAACTATTACTTAGTTGCCAATTTTTCACGGATACGTGCAGACTTACCTGAACGCTCACGTAAATAGTACAGTTTAGCACGACGTACACGACCGCGACGCTTAACTTCGATGCTAGCAATTAGCGGGCTATGCGTCTGGAAAGCACGCTCAACACCTTCGCCATTAGAGATTTTACGTACTGTGAATGCAGAATGCAGACCACGGTTACGCTTAGCAATTACCAAACCTTCAAAAGCTTGAAGACGCTCTTTTTCGCCTTCCTTAACACGTACTTGAACTACTACTGTATCACCAGCACCAAAATCAGGCACATCTGTTTTCATTTGCTCATCGTTGAGCATTTTAATGATGTTGTTCATAATTACTCCATCCTAGTAATAACTGAGCGTTGACTATGCGGACTTGTCCGTTTCATTCACGAACTGCGCTAATAAAGTCGTTTGTTCGTCAGTCAGAGCTAGATTTTCAAATAATTCTGGTCGTCTCAAAAAAGTTCTTCCGATACTTTGTTGTAAACGCCAGAGTCTAATTTTTTCGTGGTCACCGCTTAGCAGCACTGCGGGTACGTCAAGACCATCCAATTGTTCAGGGCGCGTATAATGAGGACAATCCAGTAAACCATCAGAGAAAGAATCTTGCTCTGCTGACGCTTGCTTGCCCAGTACACCAGGTACTAAACGAGCCACTGAATCGATTAACGTCATTGCCGGTAACTCACCACCCGAAAGTACGTAATCACCGATAGACCATTCTTCATCAACTTCTGTTTGAATAATGCGTTCATCAACACCTTCGTATCGACCACACACTAAAATCAAACACTCTGATTTAGCTAACTCAGTAACGCCATGCTGATCCAGCTTGCGTCCCTGAGGAGATAGATAAATCACTTTTGCCCTATCACCTGCAGCTGCTTTAGCTGCATGGATAGCATCACGCAGAGGTTGCACCATCATTAACATACCGGGCCCACCACCATAAGGTCGGTCGTCCACAGTATTATGTCTATCATGGGTGAAATCTCGAGGATTCCACGTTTGCAACTCTAGCAGGCCGTTTTTCACGGCTCGACCCGTAACCCCAAAGTCTGTAACAGCACGAAACATCTCTGGAAACAGGGTGATTACCCCTAACCACATATGTTGTACCTCGACTTAGAAGTCAGGATCCCAATCCACTAAAATCTGTTTCCCTTGCAAGTCCACCTGTTTGATGAACTGCTCAGGGACAAAGGGGATCATACGTTCCGCTTTGCCGAAGGCATCTTTGGCATTAGCTTTAATCAGTAGTACGTCATTTGATCCTGTTTCCACGATCTGGTCAACAATACCCATGTTATAGCCGTTTATATTGGTCACTTCGCAGCCGATAAGATCACGATGATAGAATTCACTATCATCCAAATCTTTCATTTGCTCAGGCATGATCGCAATTTCACAATTTGTGAGCATTTGCGCATGTTCTCTGGTAGCGACACCTTCTAGTTCAGCCACGACAGCTTTACCTTGAAAACGCCACTGAGCGACCTTAACTTCACGCCAAACGCCTTGTTCTTTTATCAGCCAAGGCGAATAATCGAAAATACCTTCAACAGAATCGGTATAGGAAGTGATTTTTAGCCAACCTTTAATACCATGACTGGAACCTAACTTACCCAGTACAACTAGCTCTTGGTTACTACTCATCTATCTATACCTTATACGCAATTAAGCAACAGCTTTACGCGCGTCTTTAATCAGTTTTGCAACACGCTCAGATGTTGCAGCGCCAGTAGCAACCCAGTGCTCAACACGATCAAGATCTAAACGTAAAGTTTCTTCTTGGCCACGGGCCAATGGATTGAAGAAACCTACACGTTCGATGAAACGACCGTCACGAGCATTGCGGCTATCAGCAACAACGATATTGTAAAATGGACGCTTTTTTGCGCCGCCACGAGCTAAACGAATGGTAACCATGCGTTTTATTCCTCTAATGATTTGCTAGAAGCAAAAATAAAA
Organism: Shewanella sp. S1-58-MNA-CIBAN-0166; assembly: GCF_040310085.1. Taxonomy (NCBI): domain Bacteria; kingdom Pseudomonadati; phylum Pseudomonadota; class Gammaproteobacteria; order Alteromonadales; family Shewanellaceae; genus Shewanella; species Shewanella sp. S1-58-MNA-CIBAN-0166. The sequence continues at coordinate 132,183 of NZ_JBEOPN010000004.1, forward strand.
ACTGGAACTCCGTGTTCGCGAAGAGTCCCAGAAAGAAAGCCGGAAGATTTTACCTGACTTTTGAACTATTGCAACCAAATCTGATGATTTTTAGCTCACCCATTTTGTTGCAATAAAGTCAAAAATATAACCTAACCAACTGATTGAATTTAAAAATTACTAGTTTTGCTCTTGAAAGATGCTGTTATTATCGACCAGGAAACTTCATTCCTGGTGGTAACATTCCGCCCATTCCGCGCATCATCTTCTTCATTCCACCCTTGCCAGACATCTTTTTCATCATTTTCTGCATTTGGGTAAATTGCTTCAATAAGCGGTTTACATCTTGAATTTGGGTACCTGAACCGCCAGCGATTCTACGTTTACGAGATCCTTTAATCAAATCTGGATTCTTACGTTCTTTAGAAGTCATTGAATTAATAATGGCTTCCATTTGTCCGGTCATTTTACCGTCTTGAACCTGGGCCAATGCTTCTGGTGGTAATTGTCCTACACCTGGAAGCTTCTCAAGCATGTTCATCATTCCGCCCATGTTTTTCATTTGCTGCAATTGCTCACGAAAATCTTCTAGGTCGAAACTGCCGCCGGATTTAACTTTTGAAGCCAGCTTCATCGCTTTGTCTTTATCGACGCCACGTTCAACTTCTTCAATTAATGACAACACATCACCCATACCGAGAATACGCGAAGCAATACGGTCTGGATGGAAAGGCTCTAATGCATCGGTTTTCTCACCAACACCTAAAAATTTAATTGGCTTACCTGTGATACTGCGAATCGATAACGCTGCACCACCGCGAGCATCACCATCAACTTTGGTTAAAATAACACCCGTCAAAGGTAACGCTTCATTGAATGCTTTAGCTGTGTTGGCCGCATCTTGCCCCGTCATCGCGTCAACAACGAATAAGGTCTCAATCGGATTTACAGTAGCATGCAGCTGTTTGATTTCATCCATCATAGCTTCATCAACGTGCAGGCGACCTGCTGTATCGACAATCACCACATCAATGAATTTTAATTTTGCATAGCTTATTGCGGCTTTAGCAATATCAACTGGCTTTTGGCTCACGTCAGACGGAAAGAATTCAACCTCAACTTCTGCAGCCAATGTTTCAAGTTGTTTAATTGCCGCAGGACGGTATACATCCGCACTGACGACAAGGACTGATTTTTTATGACGTGTACGTAAAAATTTACCTAATTTGGCTACCGAGGTTGTTTTACCCGCGCCTTGAAGACCCGCCATCATGATCACAGCCGGAGGTATTGCCGCTAAGTCGAGGGCTTCATTCGCCTCACCCATGGCTTTTTCAAGTTCGTTTTGGACAATTTTGATAAAGGCTTGCCCTGGGCTTAAGCTTTTTGACACCTCTTGACCCACAGCGCGTTCTTTTACGCTGTTAACGAAGTCTCTAACAACAGGTAAAGCTACATCCGCCTCAAGCAGCGCCATACGCACTTCACGCAGGGTTTCTTTAATGTTGTCTTCTGTTAAGCGACCACGGCCACTAATGTTTTTTAGTGTGCGTGAAAGTCTGTCAGATAAATTTTCAAACATTGAGCGGCTCTTTTAAGCATATCGATAGTTGAGCCCATTATACCCAAGCCACTCTAAATTACGATACTTGCAACGCGAAGAACGTAAACACTGACTCATTTTGAGTAAATTATTGTAGCTAAAGGTAGGAAACTGTTAAATTTTGGGTCTTAGGTCACTGCCATATTAGGCCCTGATCATGTTAATCTAATAAAATAATGAAAATGTGATGCTTTGATAGTATTGTTCAACACTCACAGCGCAGTTTTTCAGCATTAATTACTATGATAGGTTGAGTCTCAATGGTTATTTTTTCAGCGGCAGCCATGCTGTTTTATTGTTTAGCTTTGGTTTTAGTAACAAGCAGACTTTTTCATGTTGAAGGGCCTAATCGTAAGGCCGTTATGCTGGCTTCTGGTATTGCCGTCATCATGCACGGGTTTGCACTTTCGAATGCGGTTTTTACTGTCGATGGACAAAACTTTAGTTTAACCAACGTAATTTCATTGGTTAACTGGATTATTGCATTAACGTTCACGATTACAATGCCTCGACTTAAAGTCATCATTGTAGTGCCCGTTGTGTATGCCTGCTCAATATTGTCAGTAGCACTTCTATGGTTAGTGCCGCCGCAGTTTATTACTCATTTTGAAATACACCCTGAACTTCTGGCACATGTAGTGTTATCACTCATGGCCTATAGCGCATTGATGATAGCGGCTATGTACGCCATTCAATTATGGTTTATCCAGAATAAACTGAAGAAAAAGCAAATGATGATGAGCCCAGCAATGCCGCCATTAATGACGGTTGAAAAGCAACTTTATCACCTCATCATTATTGGATTTATTTTACTGAGTTTATCGCTCGTAACTGGATTTGTATTTTTAGAAGATATGTTTGGCGACGGTAAAGGCCATAAGGCAATATTATCAATAATAGCTTGGGTGGTTTACGCTGCGATGTTGTGGCAACAATATACTGTTGGCTGTAGAATCCGTACCGCAGTGATTTATAGCTTATCGGGTGCAGGCTTACTATCTCTCGCGTATTTTGGTGCTAGAGTTGTTAAAGAATTGATATTAAACTAATTTTAATATCTTTACGCTGAATATGCTTTTCTATTCTGTTGAAAAATAACCAAGATTACTTGACACTAACGGCCAATAATAAATAATGGCCGTTAAATTTCTGACAATTTGGCCAATAGGTCAATTTCACACCACTTTATGGGGCCCCTTTTTTGGACGCTATATCTACCAGCGCACTCCTTATTTTCCTTTTGGTTTTAATCGTGATTTCTGCTTATTTTTCTGGTTCAGAAACCGCAATGATGAGCCTCAATCGATACCGCTTACGACATCTTGCATCCAATGACCACAAAGGTGCACAGCGCGCCTTAAAGTTACTCGACCGCCCAGATCGACTCATTGGGTTAATTCTCATCGGTAATAATCTGGTTAACATTCTTGCATCTGCAATTGCGACTATTATCGGTATGCGCTTGTTTGGTGATATGGGTGTTGCTATTGCAACCGGTGTTCTGACTATAGTGGTGTTAGTGTTTGCTGAGGTCACACCAAAAACGTTTGCGGCTTTGCACCCTGAACGTATTGCATTTCCATCGAGTATTTTATTAGGTTGGTTATTAATATTGCTGTCGCCATTAGTGAAAGCAATCAACTTAATTACCTCAATGTTTTTACGTTTAATGGGCATTAAAACCGTCAAAACAAGTGACGCGTTAAGCCAAGAAGAACTGCGCACAGTTGTGCATGAAGCTGGAGCACTAATCCCACAGCGTCACCAAGAAATGTTATTGTCGATTTTAGATTTAGAAAAAGTCACAGTCGAAGACATTATGATTTCGCGCTCAGATATTTATGCTATTAACGTCAATGACGATTTTAAATTGATAAATAAGCAAGTGGTTCAAAGTCCTCATACTCGAGTGTTAGTCTATCGCGACAACATCGATGATGCTGTCGGGTTTATTCACTTACGTGATGCTTTGCGCTTACAATCCAAAGAGCAATTCAGTAAGTCATCATTATTAAGGGCTGTTAAGGAGTTATACTTTATTCCTGAAGGTACACCACTAAACGTTCAATTGACTAATTTCCAGCAAAATAAAGAACGCATAGGGTTAGTTGTTGATGAGTACGGTGATATTCAGGGCTTAGTCACACTTGAAGATATTTTAGAAGAGATTGTCGGTGACTTCACAACCTCAATGCTGACCACGGCAAGTGAAGACATTAATATCCAACAAGATGGTAGTTTCTTAATTGATGCCACGATTAACATTCGTGACCTTAATAAAGAAATGAAATGGAATCTTCCGATTGATGGCCCTAAAACCTTAAATGGCCTGATCATTGAATTCCTGGAAGATATTCCTGCAGCAAACACCAGCTTACGCATCGTTGATTATCAAATAGAAGTCATCGATGTTGCAGATAATATGATTAAAACAGTCAGAGTTTTACCCAGCAATTTAACGTTAATTGATGATAACGAGTAAATTTTTACACATAAAAAAGGCGCTGCAAGCGCCTTTTTTATTGCCATGAATTAGTCATTCATTACGATGCACGACGCTTAGCCTCTAAAGCACGTCGTTTATCACGTGCTATTGGGGTAATTTCTGCGGCTAAGTCTTTTTCCAAACCTAATATGAAATACAACTCTGCCATCAAGAAGAATGGCCCAATCAGAAGCTGATTGAGATCATCCATAAAAGCAGGTTTGGCCTTTTCATATTTATGGCCAATAAACTGAATAACCCAGCCAATAATAAAAATACTAATGGCAATGATAAAAGGATGTGAGGTATGAACAACCAGCTCTGTGGTGTATAACACCGGCACAATGAACAATACTAATCCAAACGCTAGGCGCATATGAAGTGCCATATAGTAGCCCAATACCACCACAGCTAATATCATTGCAACACTCACTTGATAATCTTGCCATGCAAAGCGAAGAGTCCCCAGCATCAAAAATGCCGACCAAATAATCATAGGAACGCCGACAAAATGCGTCTTTATATTTTGTGGATTTAAGTGCACGCTTTTATAAGTTGAAAGTTGTTCTACTGCCGATTTCATTTTTGATTCTCTCTAGTTAACCTCAGCTCAAAAGAAGGAATGAGGTAGGTAAACTGGCATCATGATATTCGATCTAATTCATATCTAGTGGATCATTTTTGCTAACAATCCGTATTGATTTACCAATATTAATCTAGTGTGATGTCGTCGTATTAGTATAGAAAAAGACTGTTTGATGTCAGTTATCATCTCGTTCTGAGATGAGTTGTTGATATCTTGTTAATCTACCCCACTTACGGCAATTTTAAAAGCTCACAAAAAAGGCGCTAATGCGCCTTTAATAAATAGCCTAATATGGTTCACATCAACTTTCTAACACCACAGTGGCTACAGCATAATGTTTTTCATCTGCAATACTGATAAAACCTTGCTTGCCCGCTAACTGTTCAAGCCGTGCTAGCGCGCCATCGGTAAAACGTACCTGGGGCGCGCCATTATCATCATTGTCGATATGGATATGTTGAAACGACACACCTCTACCAATTCCTGTGCCTAAGGCTTTTGCTGCAGCTTCTTTGGCGGCAAAACGCTTAGCTAAAAATCGCTCAGGCTGTTTTGATTGCAAGTAAGTAGTAAGCTCTGACTCGGTCAGCACTCTTCTGGCTAACCTGTCACCTAGGCGCTCTCGCTGCTCACTGATGCGGGCAATCTCAACAATGTCTGTACCGATCCCTACAATCGCCATTATTCGCCTCTGCGGCCTTCAAGCATCAACTTCTTCATATCCCGTACTGCAGTGTCCAAACCATCAATAGCGGCTCGAGCAATCACAGCATGACCAATATTAAGCTCATAAAGCTCAGGAATAGCCGCGATAGCCTTAACATTGTGATAATGCAATCCATGCCCAGCATTAACCACTAAACCTTTACTGTGAGCATATTGTGCCATTTCAGTAATACGAACTAATTCATTTGCCTGCTCAGCATCGGTGATGGCATCAGCATAACAACCAGTATGGATCTCAATATAAGGTGCGCCAGATAACACTGCGGCATCAATTTGAGTTTTATCAGCATCAATAAACAATGACACTTTAATACCTTCTGCAGCCAAACGTGTGACGGCTGAGCGGATTTTTTCTAACTGGCCTGCGACATCAAGACCGCCTTCAGTTGTTAGCTCTTCACGCTTTTCTGGGACTAAACACGCATACGCTGGTTTGATATCACAGGCGATAGCGATCATTTCTTCGGTGACAGCAAACTCGAAGTTCATTCTGGTCTTCAATGTTTTTGCCAATAAATACACATCACGATCTTGAATGTGGCGACGATCTTCACGCAAATGTATGGTGATACCATCGGCGCCGGCATGCTCTGCTACTGCAGCTGCGTGTACGGGATCAGGATAATGAGTACCGCGGGCCTGACGCAATGTCGCGATATGATCGATGTTAATGCCTAATAGTATTCCGCTCACATCGAGCTCCTTAAAATAATAAATAACACAATGAGGCACACGATAACCAAAGTTATGCACTAATTTACAAGTGTTTGGTCCATGTGTTGGGTTTAAAATAGATTATATGCTAATCCGATTTGTTACTGAATAACTGCCTACTTAATAACGGCTTATTACCCAACAATGGTGTGAGTAAATAACGCATTAATCCTTTAGCTTGATTAAACTGTTCAGGTTGCAGGTTTTGTGATGCCAATGCTAGCAACATTGCCCCAGATAAACAGCCTTTACCATGAGAAAAAGAGCTTTCTTGAGTGGTTGCTATAGGGATAAAACCACTCTCTGCAATAAACCGATAGTGGCAACTGTCATCTAACGAGTCACCTTGGGTGTCGTAAGCAAGAGACGGCAACGCACCTAACTCGAGTAATAAAGCCATTTCAAAATAACGCAGGTGGCTTGAACAAAACTGTTTAGCTAACGCCAGTAGTGCACGATGATAATCGAGAAAGAGACCTTCAGCTTGGTGATCGACTGACAATAGGCGAACTAATATTTCGTTTAGGTAAAAACCAGAATAAAGACTATTACCGCTCAGCGGCATAGCAGGTGCAGCGGCTTCAATTTGGGTAATATTTTTCAATCCTAAATTTCTGGCTTCGGATTGGGCACTAAATTGGATAATCAGCGGCTGAAAAGGTTGTAAGATACTTTTAATCGACCGTTTACCAGAACCGACTCGAGTAATGGCATCAACACGCCCAACACCTTCTATCAGCAAATTAACGATCACGCTCGATTCACGAAATTGTCGATGATGAAGCACATAGCCACGTTTCATAGTGGCCATGCCTATAAATACTTAATCAATAACGCTAAAGCCAATTTAGCTTTCGCCATAGCCTAAACTTCTCAATGCACGTTCATCATCAGCCCAACCTGATTTCACTTTGACCCACACTTCAAGAAATACTTTATTGTCAAATAAGGTTTCCATATCCAGACGGGATTGCGTTGCAATCGTTCTAATTCGCTCACCCTTATTGCCAATCACCATCCGTTTTTGGCCTTCACGCTCAACCAGAATTAACGCATTAATTTGATAGACGCCATTTTCCATCATTTTAAACTGTTCAATCTCTACCGTTGCGTCGTAAGGAAGTTCATCCCCAAGGAAGCGCATTAGCTTTTCACGGACAATTTCAGATGCCATAAAGCGTTGTGAGCGATCGGTCACGTAATCTTCAGGGAAATAAAATGGGGCTTCTGGCAATGATTCACGTGCCATATCCAAAATGCGTTGCACATTGGTGCCTTTACTGGCTGATATTGGCAAAATTTCATCAAAATCAAACTTTTTAGCCAATTCCGTTAAATAAGGGAACAATGATTCCTTATCTTTAATGTTATCAACTTTGTTGATGGCTAAAATAATTTTTCGATCATCATTACGATGTTGAATTTTTTGGAGCACCATCTCATCATCGGCAGTCCACGTCATACCATCAACAACAAAAATAACCATAGCAACATCAGCTAATGAACTGGCAGCCGCACGGTTCATCAAGCGGTTTATCGCACGCTTTTCTTCGATGTGTAAACCAGGAGTATCAATAAATATAATCTGGCTTGGACCATCGGTATGAATACCCATGATACGGTGACGAGTTGTTTGCGGTTTTTTTGAGGTAATACTCACCTTTTGACCAAGTAACTTGTTCAAAAGTGTTGATTTACCCACATTGGGACGACCGACAATAGCCACCATGCCACAATAAGTTACATCGTATTTGGCTGTAGCCGTTGGTGCTGCTTGGTTCATCCTTGCCAGCAGTTCATCTAAGCTAGGCTCTTGGTTATCACCTGCTGGCAAGTCTGTTTTTTTGGTCATTTATTCAGTAGCTCCAATACCTGAGCAGCGGCAAGCTGTTCAGCTTTTCTTCTTGAACTTGCCACACCGGTGACAACTTTATCTAATTCACTAATTTTACATTCTACGGTGAAGGTTTGATCATGCGCTTCACCTTCTACCGCAACAACTTGGTAATCTGGCAATGGCTTTTTAAAACCTTGCAGGTATTCTTGCAAAATTGTCTTCGGATCTTTTTGATTAATACCCGGTTTTATCTCAGCTAAACGCTCTTGATACCATGATAATAATAGCTTACGGCACACTTCAATATCGGCATCAAGGTAAACTGCACCAATAATAGCCTCTACGGCATCCGCTAAAATAGATTCGCGTCTAAAGCCACCGCTTTTGAGTTCACCAGGGCCTAAATACAAATAATCACCTAGCTTGAACTCTTGAGCGATAATTGTCAGTGTGTCACCTTTGACTAAAGTAGCGCGCATACGGCTTAAATCACCTTCAGTCGCCTTTGGAAACTGATGATATAAGGCATCTGAAATAGCTATCGATAAAATCGAATCGCCTAAAAACTCTAAACGCTCATTATGTTTATTTGCTGCGCTGCGATGTGTTAAGGCCTGAATGAGTAATTCAATATTATTAAACTCATACCCTAAAGTACGGCACAAACGCGGCAAATTTTTAATGGGTTCCATCAATGTATTCCACCTACTCTATCAAAACGTACTCCGGTCGGTACCCACGTTGGTAACACATCACTCGGTTTACGATCAAATTCAAAACTAATCCAAATTGCAACGGCTTTACCGACAAGATTCTCTTCCGGTACAAAGCCCCAAAAACGACTATCGGTACTATTATCACGGTTATCACCCATGGCAAAATACATTCCTTGAGGGACAACGAACTCACCAGCAGGAAGACCCGCTTGAGGATAAAAGTGCTGTCTGAAATCAGGGCGCGATGGATTAAGCAAAATATCGTGTTCTACATCGCCTAATTGCTCACTGAAACGAATTAATGGCACGTCATTTTGGCTAAACTCACCACGATTAATTTCTACATGCTCAATCGTATGAGCAGCTGGGCAGTCAGATTTATTGACACACGCTTCTTGGATCATCAGTTGTTTATTACGATAAAATATCTTGTCACCTGGTAAACCAACCACACGCTTTATATAGTCAATTTTTGGGTTTTCAGGGTATTTAAATACAAATACGTCTCCGCGCTCAGGTTCACCGGTTTCAACTAGTTTGCTGCGCCATACAGGATCGCGTAACCCGTAACTAAACTTTTCAACCAGAATGAAATCACCCACTAAGAGTGTCGGCATCATCGAACCAGATGGAATTTGAAATGGCTCATAAATAAAAGAACGTAAAATCATCACAAAGGCGATAACCGGAAAAATCGAATGTGCAGTTTCAACTAACACAGGCTCACGAATGATTTTATCTATCGCATCTGCACTTAACTGAGTTGAGTTAGCTTGTGCTGCTAATAAGCTTTCACGGCGTTTAGGCGCAAAAAATACCACATCAATTAACCAAATAAGTCCACTGACTAAGGTTACGAGTACTAAAATGAGCGAAAAATAGGCTGCCATTACTGATTTATCTCCTGCTGGGTGTGTTGGATCCATATAGCTTGAGCAAAGGCTCAGAATAACTCAATCCAGTATGGTGATTAACGAATAAACATTCACCCAGTTGAGTGTTACAAAATATATAGTAAAAATAACTATAACGCCGCAATACGCGGCGTTTAGTGTCGGTTAATCTTTCAAGTTTTTTTTTGCAGCGAATTGTTGGTCATTTATACAAGGCAGAGGCTTTGTAGTGTAGTTATTCTACATAAAAAGCCGATAACGCAGTAAAAATGGCCAACAAACGCTGCCCGAAGGGTTCGGCTAAAAACGTTTTACTCTTTATTGAGTGATTCTTTGTGAATCAAGTGGTGCTTAGATTACTAGGCAGCAATCCACTCGCCTCGATTAAAACGTTTTTATCTCGAACAAAATTTAACCAGCAAACATCAACAGGCACTAGCACACTAAAACAATTAATTATAATTAATCGTTAAGTTTCAATACCGCTAAGAATGCCTCTTGTGGCACTTCAACGTTACCGACTTGCTTCATGCGTTTTTTACCTTCTTTCTGCTTGTTAAGTAGTTTCTTCTTACGTGAAACGTCACCACCATAACACTTAGCGGTTACATCTTTACGTAATGCTTTAATACTTGAACGAGCAATAATCTGACTACCAACAGCAGCCTGAATAGCAATATCAAACATTTGGCGAGGGATCAGTTCTTTCATCTTTTCAACCAATGCCAAACCACGATGACGAATATTACTGCGATGAATAATCATCGCTAATGCATCAACTCTGTCGCCATTGATTAAAATGTCCAGTCGCACCATATCTGCAGGATCAAAACGAATAAAGTTATACTCTAATGACGCATAACCCCGACTCGTTGACTTAAGACGGTCAAAGAAATCCATGACCACTTCAGCCATCGGCAAATGATAAGTCACGGCCACTTGATTACCGTGATAAACCATATTGGTTTGCGAACCGCGCTTTTCAATACACAAGGTAATCACGTTACCTAAGTATTCTTTTGGCACTAATATATTGGCTTCAACAATCGGTTCACGAATTTCTTCGATATTATTCAGCGCAGGTAGGCCTGAAGGATTATCGACATAAATCGTTTCACCATTGTTCATGATAACTTCGTACACCACTGTGGGTGCCGTCGTGATCAAATCTAGATTATATTCGCGCTCTAAACGCTCCTGGACAATCTCCATGTGCAGAAGGCCGAGAAAACCTATACGGAAACCAAAACCTAACGCTGATGAAGTTTCAGGTTCAAAAAACAGTGATGCATCATTCAAACTTAATTTATTTAACGCATCACGGAAGCTTTCATATTCATCGGTAGAAATTGGGAATACACCGGCATAAACCTGAGGCTTAACACGTTTAAAGCCTGGAAGAGGTTTGTCCGCGCCATTTTTTGCATGGGTCAAGGTATCACCTACTGGCGCACCGTGAATTTCTTTAATACCAGAAATCACATAACCCACTTCACCGGCACGAAGCTCTGTTTTGTCTTTTTCTTTTGGGGTAAAAATGCCTACGCGATCGGCGTTATAGTTTTGTCCAGTGGACATCACTTTAAATTTTTCACCTTTCTTAAGTATGCCATTCTTAATACGTACTAAAGAAACAACACCAAGGTATGCATCAAACCATGAGTCAATAATCAACGCTTGTAAAGGCGCAGACTCATCGCCCACTGGCGGAGGAATTTTTGCGATAATTTCCTCTAGTACTAAATCAACGCCAACACCTGTCTTTGCTGAACAACGCACAGCATCCATGGCATCAATGCCAACGATATCTTCAATCTCTGCTGCTACACGGTCTGGTTCAGCCTGAGGTAAGTCAATTTTATTTAATACAGGAACTACGTCTAAATTCATTTCTAGTGCGGTATAGCAGTTTGCTAATGTCTGAGCTTCTACGCCTTGACCAGCATCAACTACTAATAGTGCACCTTCACATGCAGCCAAAGAACGTGATACTTCATAAGAGAAGTCAACGTGGCCTGGTGTATCAATGAAGTTGAGTAGATAAGTATTACCATCTTTTGCATGGTAATCTAAGGTGACACTTTGGGCTTTGATCGTAATGCCACGCTCACGTTCTAGATCCATTGAATCTAAAACCTGTGCAGCCATTTCACGGTCAGTTAAGCCGCCACATACCTGAATCAGGCGATCGGATAAAGTTGATTTACCATGGTCGATATGGGCAATAATCGAGAAGTTTCTAATGTGTTTCATTATGCTGCAATGACTACTACTAAAATGATGAAAATTAAGGTGGCAAATTGTACCTGATTGGGGGGGTAATACCAATCAGATTAAACAATAGTATCCATTTTGGGGCGATTATTAACCATTACAGGAGGTTTTCGAGGCTCTGTACACACATTTTCAGGTTAAAAGAGATGGTTAAACATGTTACACGGCATCATAGGTCATCAGCATAAATGTGGAAAATATTCACTAACCTGAATTAGGGATAAGAGATGAGAATATGATTATAAAGATCATAAACTTAGAAGTTAACCACTATCAAAATTGTCATTTTTTACTAACAAGGCCAATTGACGCGCGTATATCTGGCCTATTGCAAGTTCATTCAACGCAGTTAGTAAAACAAAGGGCGAGCAGTTTGTTATCCCGAGATCAGGCTAACTAATGACTGGCACTGATAATGCCCACTTCTTGGCCTAAATAGGTAATGATAACGGGTGTGGCGTGAGCCTCTAGTTCAGTGGCGAAGTGCTTACCAATAAACCAGGCAACCAATGCGCCTAATGCACCAAAAGCCATAGCAAAACCATTGGTACTCAATCCTATTCCAGCAGCCAGCATATGCCCTATCATTGCCGATAAAAACAACCCAATTAACGGCAATAAATACACCAATGCAGCCGCTTTAATGATGACGCTTTCAGGTAAACCTATTTTAAGCAAATCACCGCTATGGCAAGGTCTTTCACTCGGTAATGAAAAACGTTGTGTATGAACCGAAAAAGCTTTAGCGATCGTCGATGTGCCACAATTTTCACTGCTGGCACAATGGTTACATGCACTTTTTAATTCAACCTCAACAGTTACCCAGCCTTGTTGATAATCAACCACGCGGGCAATTTCTTCCATCATAGTGGATGTGGATGACTCGGACATGTGGCTATTCATATAATCAGCTCAAACCATAAATAATGATTCAATTTTAGCACAATGCCGCTCATTGGCTAAGCAAGTTTACCGCTAAGCTATATCATTTCTAATTTGCCACTAGAAACACGAAAGCCGTGACACAAAATATTGTTGTCACGGCTTGCTTGTTAACGAGCATTGTTTATTTTAATACTAAACTATTGGCTATCCTGTCTAACGTTTCAGAAGGCACCTTACCGATAGCTACAACCTCAAGCGTACCCACTTTAACAACTACCATAGATAAACCATTACGAATAAGCAGCTCATTGGGCATCGGATTTTCTCCCGCTCGCGCGACATAAACAGAAATATTGGCTAATCCATCCGTTAACGCCACATATTCAACCGGCTCGTGAATACCTATCAAACGATGATGATCGCGAACAACCACATCAAATCCTTCTGGTAACCAAGTAAATTGCCAGTTTTTACCATCCGTGCGTTCCGCTTGGTTCATCACTGCTGGCCACTCTTGCTTTGCGGCTTCAATTAAAATGTTCGCAGGTTCGGTTAATTCAATCAGCTCAATGACCATGGTTTGTTCAAGTAATTGTTTTTCTTTATTGAGAGAGTCAAAACGTAATGGCAAATAAGTGTCCATATCAATCCACACTTGAGCATCATAACGATTGTCATCATTGGCGAGTAAACGGATCATTTGTCCAGGACGTCCAGCAATACGCCCTCGACCACCAATAACAAACTGATAGCCTTTTTCAAGCTGGCTTAAATCTCCCGCTAAAGCTGCTGGCCAAATTCCCTGAATACGAGGCGCTACCACACTGTAAGCCGGTTGGTCATGTTCTATAAACGTAACCGTATTACCCACTCGCACTGCATTTTTCGGCGGACCATTAAGGTATTCAAGTAAAGCGACTTCTTTATTATCGACAATGCCATGAATGTAAACAAGCGGACGGATATGGTCGGCTTGTAGCTGAATAATAGAGGTTTTGTATTGTTTATCGTGCATTGCTTGGCTCATATTCTTAAGCCAAGCTTTAGCAGATAAATCTTCTTCAGCGTGTGTTGGAAAGGTTAACACTAACAGTGCTAGCAGGATAAGGCGCAAGCTAACTCCTAACATGGTAAGACAAGGTTCTGCCGGCGGATTATGGATTTACCGCGGCATCTTGCACGCTATTATCATCAACAGCAACACCTGGATTCAAGCGTTGTTGTAACATGTGATCTTGGATATAAGCATTAATACGGCGACGCTGTTCTATAACTTGCTCATTAGAATAGCTTTGTTGATTTTGTACCGCACCAGTCTGATAGCTTACCGGTGACACACTCCCCACTAAAGGACGAGTCATTAATACCGGTAACGGTGACTCTGCATCACTGGTTTGGTTATAATTTTGCACCCCAACAATGGCCACCATAGCAACTGTTGCTGCAATAGCATATTGGCCAAACTGTTTGAAAAATGGCACCACGTTTGAACCCACTGCAACTTGCTGTGGAGTGCTAATTGGCTCGACTAATTCACTTTGCTTGGCTTGAGGCATAATAATTGTCGGTTCAAGCTCAATTGCTGCAGTGATGCTAGCAAAAAGGTCTAAGTCAATGGCTGTCGGCAACTCGCCGCGCATTGCATCGCCTATCATGTGATAGCGTTGCCATTCATCATGTGAATCAACGTCGGCAGAAAGCTGCGCCAATGTTTTATCATCGGCTTCACCATCAACTGCTGCAGATACCCACTCTTGACTTGATTTAAGCATTATTCACCTATCTAAGGTTAAGGCTGTTACTTTTCCAGCAAAGGCTGGAGCTGTTTGTCGATTGCTTCTCGAGCACGAAAGATACGCGATCTTACCGTACCAACAGGGCAATCCATTATATTAGCAATATCTTCATAACTCATTCCTTCTAGCTCTCTGAGCGATATTGCCATTTTTAACTCTTCAGGCAGAGTGTCGAGCGTATCAAAGATCACTTTACTCATTTGATCTTTCATTAATAATCGCTCTGGTGATGCAAACTCTTTTAACGCATCACTGCCTTCATAATATTCTGCATCTTCTATATCAACATCGTTTGCAGGTGCTCTGCGCCCTTGCGATGTAAGATGGTTTTTTGCGGTGTTTACCGCAATACGATACAACCAAGTATAAAATGCACTTTCACCACGAAAATTTGCTAACGCTCTATACGCTTTAATAAAGGCTTCTTGTGTCACATCCGCTACATCCGCTTGATTGCGTACATACCTAGAAATCAAACTCATCACTTTATTTTGATACTTCAGCACTAACAGGTTAAATGCATTTTTATCGCCTTGCTGTACTCGCTCAACTAATTGTTGATCACTATATTGTCCACTCATCCGAGCCGACTACTCCTAAATCTGTAATACTGATTTCTCAGTCGCTCGAATCCTGTTCATATAAGTAGACCTACTGATATGAAGAAAGTTCGATATTGAATTAAAAAAAATTAATTTATTTTACATATAAACAAAATATCTAAGCAAAATCACAATAAAATACGCTGTAAAAGTACCCTGTCGTAGTAATTTGATTTACTATGATCAAACCACATAGCCACACCATGATACCTGATGAAACAAGCAGTTGAACACCAATCTGACATTTTGGTCATCGGCAGCGGTGCTGCAGGACTAACTTTAGCACTACATCTTGCTGAAAAATCAAAAGTAATTCTTCTTTCTAAAGGCCCATTATCAGAAGGGTCAACATTATACGCTCAAGGTGGAATCGCCTCTGTTTTCGATGAAGGCGACACAATTGAGTCCCACGTCAACGATACCTTAATCGCTGGCGCCGGATTATGCGATAAATCAGTTGTGACCTACACCGCAGAAAATGCCAAAAGTGCAATGCAATGGTTAATTAATTGTGGCGTGGCATTTGATAAAGAAGAAACCTTAGCTGGAGTCGATAATAGTACAGCCCCCTACCACCTAACCCGTGAAGGAGGGCATAGCCATCGTCGTATTCTGCATTCTGCCGATGCTACCGGTAAAGCGGTACAAACTACATTACAAGAACGTGCAATCGCTCACCCAAACATACAAGTGCTTGAACGTTACAATGCGATTGATTTAATCACCACGCGTAAATTGCATCGACCGGGTAACCGTGTGCTTGGTGCTTATGTGTGGAATCGCGATGAGGAACATGTAGAAACCGTCAGAGCCAAATTTGTTGCGTTAGCAACTGGCGGCAGCTCAAAAGTGTACCAATACACCTCGAATCCTGATATTGCCAGTGGCGATGGTATTGCAATGGCATGGCGCGCAGGTTGTCGAATTGCCAATATGGAGTTTAATCAATTCCATCCAACGTGTTTATTTCACCCTAATGCCAGAAACTTCTTATTAACGGAAGCATTACGCGGTGAAGGAGCTTATTTACGTCGTCCTGATGGCAGCCGTTTTATGCCCGATTTCGACGAAAGAGCTGAACTCGCTCCTCGCGATATTGTTGCTCGCGCCATTGATTATGAAATGAAACGTTTAGGTGTTGATTGTGTGTATTTAGATATCAGCCATAAACCTGCTGACTTTATCATTAAACACTTTCCAACCATTTATCAACGTTGTCTTGAATTGGGTATTGATATCACCAAAGACCCAATTCCAGCGGTTCCAGCGGCACACTATACATGTGGTGGTGTGATGACTGACCTTCATGGTCAAACCGATATTAATGGCTTATATGCTATTGGCGAAGTGGCTTACACAGGCTTACATGGCGCTAATAGACTGGCGAGCAATTCACTACTGGAGTGTTTAGTCTTTGCCCGTGCGGCCTCACAAGATATTGAAGGTTTGTTGCATAAAATACCGATGCCTTGCCCAATACCTTTATGGGACGAGAGCAAAGTAACTAACTCTGATGAAGAAGTCGTTATTGCCCATAATTGGCACGAACTGCGCCTATTTATGTGGGATTACGTCGGTATTGTCAGAACAGATAAACGATTAGAACGAGCACTACGAAGATGTTTGATGCTTCAACAAGAGATTGAAGAGTACTATTCAAACTTCCGTGTCAGTAACAATTTATTAGAGCTGCGTAATTTGGTGCAAGTTGCAGAATTAATTATTCGATGTGCAATGGAACGTAAAGAAAGTCGAGGCCTTCATTATAATATTGATTATCCTGAACAAATCGACAATCCTAAACCAACCATTTTACAACCGAGCAGTTAAACGCTGTCAACGTCACTCAACTTCACATCATTAATGGCTTAATAATAGACGACACAGATTACGATATGCTGTGTCGTCTAACATATCACTCCACACCAGCAATACTCTGTTCTCGCCCGTTTGAAGATGTTGTAAATAAATAATGCACATTAATGGACTAATAAACGGTTTTTTAGTGAGTGTTATTTTATTGAGACTTCCATTTTCACCTTGCAATAATGTACCAGCCCCCTTGTCACCTAAAGTAAGCAAACAACGCCAACTAGATACTCTGCGCCAGCTGTAAAAAAAAATGAAGATAATGGTAACGAATAACAACATTTGAATGGCGTGGTATATCAAGGAAGGATAATAAGGCCAAGCTAAAAAGCTCGTTAATACAACAGCAAACGATACCACTAAGGCACCACGCTGCAAAAATGAAGCACTCAATGCAAATTGTTGCATATGAGTGCTAGTACTGACCAATACATCAACAGGCGGGTTAAGGTGCTGCTCTTCCACGGACTTTGACTATCATATTGGCGAACAATGGATCTGAACATTGTTCATGGCCCATAAACCAAGCAAATAACTCCGGATCTTCACACTCCAATAAACGAATAAAAGTGTTTTTATCATCATCGCTCATGGCTTCGTATTGGGCTTCGACAAAGGGTTGAAACAATATATCTAATTCTAACATTCCGCGACGGCATGCCCAGCGTACACGAGCTATATTCATTAATTCCAACACAAATCTCCTGATGTCTATATCACAAGCTAGCTTATACGGTTTTCAAAATCTTGTACTTGTAGATCTCGTCCTGCAAATAAATCACTAAAATCCGTTGCCAGTAATGATTTTACCGCCGGATGTTGGATCATTCGCTCAGCGAACATCACATGGTACTCTTCTTTAATATCGGTGGTTTCACCAAGTAACACCATACCTTGAGAGAGTATATCATGACGATAAATAGACGGTGCGACAAAAATTCCCTGATTAAAATAGCCGAATGCTTTCATCATTTCGGCATCGTCAAATTCACCCAAGATACTAACATTAAGACTTTTTTCAGCAAACCAACCGTGTAACTGTTGTCCTAATGATGTCCGCTTACCCGGTATGAGTAATTTACGCTGCTCAAGACAGGCGGGAAAAGGGACTGGAATCGCTTCAGCCGAGAAGAAACTGACACCACATTCACCAAGCTTTTTCGATAAAATTTCAGGGAATTTTAACGAGCCGCCAGCGCAATCAGATAAAATCATGTCAAGCTTATGCTCACGTAAACGCTCAATAAGGCTATCGTGGGTTGATTCATAACACGCCAAATGAACCGAACCATCATCTGGAATAACAGTTAACAACACTCTACTCACTAAAGCTTTAGATAAAGCATCAGCAATACCTACCTCAAACAGCAGTGAATCATCTTTTTGATAATTAAGTATATCGAGCATTTCATAGCTCAAGCTAAACATTTTATCGGCATAACGAAATACTAATTCGCCCAACTCTGTAGCAACTAAGTTACGACCGACACGCTTAAATAACGTGCCTTTTAATCGCTCTTCTAATGCACGAATTTGCCCCGTTATGGTTTGCGGGGCCAAACACAATGCTTCAGCCGCTTTAGTCACTGAGCCTTTTTTTTGTACCATCCAAAAATAATATAAATGGTTATAATTTAAATGCTGCATATCAATCATTAACCTAACAAAATTTACTCACACTACTATAGCAAATAAACCGCTACTTCTATTGCTCATTAATCTATACCAATCAACGACAATATTAGTTCACCATAGGTAGTTCACCATATTGATTAGCCAAGATTAGTCATAAAAAAACGCAGCCAAATGGCTGCGTTAAGTAAAGACGTAGTTACTGACTCCGTCGGCAATCCATCAAACTAGTGATCACTGACTCAAGCTCATCACTGTTATTGACATTGTTCAACGACACCTGCTCTGTGAGTGCTGATACAATTTCAGATTTCACCGGTATATGACTAGCGCAATAATTCAAATTCGCCGATTGATAACGTTTTCCTGCTCGGTATTTTAGTGCTCTTGACTCGTAATCGTTAGGATCTATTCTTTTCTTTGCCAAATCATCACGATACATTAGTGCACCATCTACCACACCTTCTAGATAACTTTGGCAAGTCGGTGAATCAGATGATTCTAAACAAACATTAAATGATTCAGCCGATACAGGAATAACAAAACTGGTCAGTAGTATTCCAAAGGTTAATTTATTCAATTTCATGATTTTACTCCATTTTCAGGCAGTACCTTGGCCAACCAAAAGTAGCCAATCACAGCCGCAAATAACGATCCTGTTAAAATACCTAGTCTTGCATAATCACCAAATGCAGCGGGTGAGTTCTCAAATGCTAACGAAGCAATAAACACCGACATGGTAAAGCCGATACCACACATAACAGCAACCGGTATGATATGCCTCCAACCAATCCCAGGTGGTAGTTCAGCTAACTTAAGTTTTACTGCTAAATAACTAAATAACAGCACCCCGATCGGCTTACCCAACAACAGACCCATGATGATACCTAGGGTGATAGGTTCAGCAAATGTATCAAATGACATATTAGTTAATGACAGACCAGCGTTGGCAAAAGCAAATACCGGCAGGATCATAAAGGTGCTCCAAGGGTGCAACTTATGCTCTAAATGCTCAGATGGCGAGGAACCATCTTTTGCTCTAAGTGGAATACAAAATGCAATAATCACTCCGGCCAATGTCGCATGTACTCCAGACTTCAATACTGCAACCCAAAGAATAAAACCGAGTAAACCGTAAGGCAGAATTGAACTGACTCCTTTCCTGTTCAGTGCGACCATCAGCACGATCGATACTGCGGCAATAACCAAACTAAGCATTGATAAATCAGTGCTGTAAAACAGAGCAATAATAACAATGACTCCTAGATCGTCAATAATTGCCAGTGCTAACAAAAACACTTTTAACGCCACGGGCACACGACTACCGAGCAGTGCCATAATACCTAGCGCAAAGGCGATATCAGTAGCAGCAGGAATAGCCCATCCGATCTGAGTTTCTGGGTTTGAGTAATTAAATGCTAAGTAAAATAATGCCGGAAACACCATGCCACCAATCGCAGCAAAGCTGGGCAATGATGCCTTAGCTACGCTCGATAGCGCACCTTCAAGTAATTCACGCTTTACTTCTAAACCGATTAATAAAAAGAATAATGCCATCAAGCCATCATTGATCCACAGTAAAAGCGGCTTATCGATATCAAGATCACCTACTCTAAGCTGCACTTCGGTGCCTAAGAAATCTTGATATACACCCGCTAACGGTGAATTGGCTAAAATCATCGCCAATGCGACGGCAACGATTAATAAAATGCCACCCGCAGACTCTTGGCTTAAGAAGTTCTTAATTGCTCGTTCCATATAACACTCCTAAAAAAACAATGGGATCAGTCTATCTGATATGTTCAAACAATAATAATCGATTGTTTCTTGATGTTAACTCGGCTTAACCGAGGTGTCGATCGTAAAGTTAGCTCTAAAAGTAAAAATAATTAATTGAACCTGCATTTCATTTGGCAATGATTTGCCGGCCTTGATTAGGTATAATCGATAAAAGCAAAAAAGGAATTGGGACCAATGAAACAGTATTTAGACCTGTGTAAACGCATTGTCGAAGAAGGCGAATGGGTTAATAATGCACGAACAAACAAAAAGTGCCTAACTGTCATTAATGCCGACTTAGTTTATGATGTTGGTAACAATCAATTCCCTTTGGTGACCACACGTAAAAGCTTCTGGAAGTCTGCCATAGCGGAGATCCTCGGTTATTTACGTGGCTACCAAAATGCGGCCGATTTTAGGGCATTAGGCACTAAAACATGGGACGCTAACGCCAATGAAAACCAAGCATGGCTAGATAACCCAAACCGTAAAGGGCCCGATGATATGGGACTGATATACGGAGCGTTAGGGCGTGCATTTCCAAAGCCTGATGGTGGTCATGTCGATTTACTGCAACAAATCGTCGATGATCTCAGTAACGGTATAGATAATCGTGGTGAAATTTTAACCTTTTTGCACCCTGGCGCATTTGACTTAGGCTGCTTACGACCATGTATGTACGAGCACCATTTTTCATTACTCGGTGATACTTTATACCTTAACAGCACACAACGCAGTTGTGATGTTCCGCTAGGGTTAAACTTTAATATGGTACAAGTATATGTATTGCTTGCGTTAATGGCTCAGATTACTGGCCATAAACCGGGCAAGGCATACCATAAGATAGTCAATGCTCATATTTACGAAGATCAACTCGAACCAATGCGAGATGTTCAGCTCGCGCGTGAACCCTTTGCATCGCCTAAGTTAATCATCAATCCAAAGATTAAAACCCTAAAAGACATCGAAACCTGGGTAACCTTGGATGACTTTAGCGTTGAAGACTATCAACATCACGATGCGATTAAGTATCCTTTCGCTGTGTAATAGCTGTTAGGTTAACTAAAAACGCCTTTGTTCAACTACTTGAACAAAGGCGTTTTTGTAATCATTTAGAACAATTTAGAATTAACTTAATAGTAGTTTTAGCCCTACCACAACAAGCAAACAAGCAAATATTTTTTTCAATACTGGTGTCGGCCAAGAACTCGCCGCTTTTACGCCAATAGGCGCACACAACATGGAACTAATGATAATGCCGATTAATGCCGGCAAATAAATAAACCCAACCGAGCCCTCGGGTAAATTGGGTACATCGAAACCTGCGATAATATAACCAATGGTACCGGATACTGCGATAAGCATCCCGGTTGCCGACGAAAACCCAACAGCTTGACGCATTTGCAAACCGCAATAACTTAAAAATGGCACCAGCAGTACCCCGCCACCAATGCCCATTAAACCAGCAATTAACGCTATCGCTGTCGATATCACCAGTAACACGGCAAAATTTGGCATACTGCCACCCGTTTTGACTTTAAACGGAAATGCCATTTGTACAGCCATTAACACCACAAAAATAGCAAAAGCCTGTTGCAAATCATCTGATGCAATTTGCTCAGACACAAAAGCTGATGCTAACGACCCTATTACAATACCCGGAAATATAGGCTTAAATAGCTCCCAAGGTATATTTCCACGTTTGTGATGCGCGGTGGCTGATGACATAGACGTTAAAATAATCGATGCCAGTGACGTAGCGATAGCGACATGAGTAATTTGGGTTGAACTGATACCTACTGAAGGTAAAATATACAATAGCGCAGGCACAATAATTAACCCACCACCAATACCTAACAGCCCAGCCAAAAATCCCACGACAGAACCTAAAACAAGGCAAATTAAAAATACCTGCAGTAAACTATCCACGATGACATCCTTAAAATGACGCTTGATTATGTTACGAACCACTAGGGAAATCATTTAAGATTTTCCGTAGCAGATTCAATCGTACTGCTAATCGATGTTGATTAAATCTAAAAGGTTATGTTTTCGCAAGAAACTGGCTAACAAGCCGCGAACCTGGTTTCCATTTGACTGTTGTAAAATAGATCCTAATAACTCAGTGAGCTCTTGCTTTGATACACGCCTGAGTAAAAAATTGATTCTGGCTAAGCTGCCTTGGTTCATACTAAGTTTGTTATAGCCCATTGCGACTAAAAGCAGTGCACCATAAGGTTCACCCGCAAGTTCACCACAAACACTCACATCTAAATCATACAATTTACACTCATCGACAGCTCGTTTAAGTGCCCTAAGAATACCTGGATGATAACTATCAAATAACGAACTCACACTCGGATTATTACGATCGACGGCCAGTAAATATTGCGTTAAATCGTTACTGCCCACCGACACAAAGTCGACCCGTTTTGCCACATCTTGCAATTGATACAACAATGCAGGAACTTCAAGCATAACGCCGACCTTCGGCCTCACTAAAATAGTCTTTAGTTCTTGGCTTAGTTCGGTAAACGCTTGCTCTAAATATTTTAATGTTTGATCTATCTCATCCAGATTACTCACCATTGGTAGTAATATTTGCAATTGATTGCCGTTTCCAGCAGCTTGCAGCATCGCGCGCAATTGCACTAAAAACAACTCAGGATGATCAAGCGATAAACGAATGCCACGCCAACCTAAAAACGGATTGTCTTCTTTAATTGGAAAATACGGTAACGGTTTGTCGCCGCCAACATCCAATGTACGCATGACAACAGGTCTATCACCAGCGGCACTCAATACCTGACGATATACATTGATTTGTTCACTCTCGCTCGGAAAGCGTTGATGGAGCATAAAGGGAATTTCAGTTCGATACAGCCCAATACCATCTGCGCATTCAGCAATTTCAGAAGCGATACCACTCAATAAACCTGCATTTAAATACAAATGGATCCGCTGGCCGTCAGTAGTCACTGATGGTAGGTTTAATTCGGCAGAAAATTGCTTTTGCTTTTCCACATCGGCATCAATCAGTAATTGGTACTCTTCAATCACTGCTGGCGATGGCGACACCAATAGCTGGCCACGATTCGCATTGAGGACTAATAGTTTTTGATCGATGTCGATTGATAACACATCATCAACGCCAACAATGGCAGGTACACCCAGGGCTCGCGCTAAAATAGCCGCATGAGCATTAACCCCACCACGCTCAGTGACAATACCAGCGAGCTTTTGCCGTGGAAACTCAGCCAATAAAGTGGCATCCACTTCTTTAGCGACTAAAATAACCGGTTTATCTGGCTCTAACTCTAACCGACCCGGTTCAATAAGCTGTCGAAGTAGTTTTTGCCCAAGCTCACGAATATCACTGGCGCGCTCTTTTAGATATGGATCTTCCATTTCTAAAAACTGTTTGATATAGCGCAATGACACTCGGCTTACCGCAGACTCAGCCTGCCAGCCTAAAGCGACTTCACGGGCATATTCACCACCAAGGCTAGAGTCGTCTAGCAATAATTGAAATGCGGTAAAGATAGAGGCCACATCAGCAGACTTTTCACGCTCAAAACGTTGCGATATAGACGACAACATGTCTTTACAACGCTGCATGGCCAACTTTAAGCGCTGAATTTCAACATCTATATCGAAGCAGCTGACCTCGGGTTGTTCCAGAGAAATAACACCGCCTAATACCAAGCCATGAGCAATCGCAATACCACTTGATGCATTAACACCACTGAAAACCACTTGCTGTTGCACATTAGTAACAGCCGCTTTGTGTTTCAAGCTGCGCACAACCACCGCCAACTGAGCGGCTAAGGTCATTAAAAATGCTTCTTCACTTTCGCTGAACTGACGGGCTTCTGGCTGTTGCACCACAATAACACCCACAACCTGTTTTTGAAAAATAATCGGCACAGCCAAAAATGCACGATATTCTTCTTCTTCAGCTTCGGGAAATAATTTAAAACGAGGATGAATACGGGCATCGGCAAGATTAACGGCTTCTTCACGCTCAGCAACTAAGCCTACTAAACCTTGCGATAATGGCATGCTCACTCGGCCAACGGCAGATTGCTGTAAACCTTCGGTAGCGGATAACACTAGATGTTGTTGTTCAAGGATATAAATAGAACAGCAATGAGTAGCCATCGCTAATCGAGTTTGTGACACTAATATATTTAATGCACTTTCAAGGCTGCTGGCTCTGGCAACAGCTTGAGTGATATCCCTGAGCATATTTAACACTGTTTCAATCCTCTTTGAAATCAGTTAACTCCGTTGTTTGCTTCGTTTTTTACTAAACTCGCGCGTTTGCAGCGCTAATGTCGTCGATGCGAACTCTTTCATTACCTTTCTATATACGTCGCGCTTAAAAGACACAACCTGACGAACAGGATACCAATAACTCACCCAACGCCAATCATCAAACTCAGGATGACCAGAAGAATTCAAGTTAATAGTATTATCGTGACCTTTCAATTGTAGTAAAAACCATTTCTGTTTTTGGCCAATGCAAACAGGTTTGCTTTCTTGGCGTACCAAACGCTTGGGTAACCGATAACGTAACCAAGATCGAGTGGATGTTAAAATTTGAACATGCTCAGGTCTGAGTCCCACTTCTTCGTAAAGTTCGCGATACATGGCTTCTTCTACTGATTCGCCATCATCTAACCCACCTTGTGGAAACTGCCATGAATGTTGACCAAAACGTCTGGCCCACATAACTTGTCCAAATTTATTACAGATAATGATGCCCACATTTGCGCGAAAGCCGTCGCTATCAATCACATGGACTCCAAAAATAACAAATTTTATATCGTCTGATTGTTTCACAAAGCATGCCTATCGGCAAACCTCTATTTACTGTGGATAATTGAATAACAATGTTAATAAATCAAAATTATCAACAATTAAACCAAGCTACCCTGTGGATTATCCACAAAATCTGTGGATATCTCTGTTCGAAACTTTGCTAAAGCTTGATAACAGGCTAAAATTTAGTTGCACCCTTTCTAAGGTAAACTGCTTTTTATTATAATATACTCTAATATAATTAGTAACTTAAAAAAAACTGTAAATTAACATTATAGCAAATCGCCGCTATCGTACAAAAAACAAACAACACCAATTAAGATAGCCAATCACTCATTTAGCAACTTAAGTTATACACAAATAACAAGGCTTATTTTAAATTAAACCCGCTAAAAAGCTGTTTTATTGCGTTGACTTGGTGTTTTTAATCAGTTAAAGACAGGTTTTATTACACTTATCCATTAAATCTGTGGATAAGTATGTGTGAAATGTAGGGGAAAAACGAGTGTAACTCGGGACAAGTATAATATAAAAACAACCACAACCTAAAAAGAACTTTTAAAACAACCGATTACAAAGGAATTCAATCAAATAACTTTAACCAACTAAAACATGGTCGTTTTTCAACCACATCGCAAATAACTAACTAAACTTGTTCTCGACGAATATTACTTGATAGCATAGCCTGTTGATTTTGATCGTCTATTCATTCTTTTTTCCAGAGGAAAATACTCATCCATGGCTAAATCATCGCCATTAGATATAAGCGAATTAATGCAAAGAGCGCACAATATGGCTGGCATTCGTTTAGCTGATATTGCGGCCGATAATGACATCATTGTACCAGCCGATTTACGCCGAGATAAAGGTTGGGTAGGCCAACTGATTGAATCTGAATTAGGCGCGCTGGCAGGATCAAAGCCTGAACAAGACTTTTTACATTTAGGAGTTGAACTCAAAACGATCCCGATTGATCGCAAAGGCAAACCGCTTGAGACCACTTATGTCACCGTGGCACCGCTGACAAACATTCAGGGTATGACTTGGGAAAACAGTTTGGTTTATCATAAATTGCAGAGAGTGTTATGGGTTCCTATTGAAGGCGAACGTAGTATCCCAGTCGGTGATCGTCGTATAGGCACCCCAATATTGTGGCAACCGAATACGGCACAAGCCAGACAGTTGCAACAAGATTGGGAAGAGATAATGGAGTTAATTGCACTAGGTCAAGTTGATAAAATTACTGCACGTCATGGTGAAGTACTGCAATTACGTCCAAAAGCAGCTAATAGCAAAATACTCACCGAAAGCATCGCCGAAGACGGCAGCATTCAGTTATCTAATCCCCGAGGCTTTTACCTTAAAATTGATTTTACTCAACAGATATTAACCAATGCCTTTTCATAATCTGCCATTGTTACATTGCTTGCTATCTAGGGTCTGTTGATCATTAACATCAATTTTTCAGTGGTACATGGCAATGTTTTACAAAGCAGAGCTTACGACATCTCGTGATACAACATGAGTAAGCGATAACACACAGAAACAAACCACAAATGCAGCTCAAACGAACCGGCTAAAGGGTGTTTTTAATCTTTATCGAATAAATTGGTGACAAACCGTTAGCCTAATTGGAAGTTTCGTCTCTAATATTTATGCCGCCTTGTTAAATAAATAACAAGCCGTTTATCTCGAACAAATTTCAGCCACTAAAGTTCAACAAGCCCTAGTAATGTTGAAAAAACTTTGCGTTAGTACACATATTTCTTCACTTCTATTGATCTAAATCACAAATAAACTATCACATGTAAGCAAATTTTCTATAGACTACCCCCCTTATATACTAAGTCATTTGGGCAACCACATCCTCCGTGAAAGCACGCCGTCAAACTCAAAAATTATTGTTCGCTATTTTTGCCTGGTGTGTAGCAATGGCTTCTTTCGTTTTTTTTCGCTACTCACAATCATCGCAACTGCCTGAATGGGCTGTTGGCAATGCCGATCTCGCCACGCTTGCCATAATGATGGGTGTTGTATTTGGCGGCTTGCATTGGATGTCCAATCTCATTGCAGATTTTAGCGCCATCAGCCGTTTACCTTATTTATTTTCAGTGGTGTTTAAAGGATTGTTTTTGCTCCTTGGGGCAACAACCTTGGCGTATGTGACACAATTTTTAAACATGTGGGCCATAGAGAACCACATGGTGACATTACGACAAATGCTCACAGTACAGATTATTTATAGCCCATCGTTTCAGGCATTAGTGGTTTATCTTGTTGTGGTAAGGGTCAGCTTAGCTTTTATCGAACAAATGTCACTGTTGGTTGGCCCTAAAGTCTTGCTCAATATAGGCCTTGGCAAATACCACAAACCACGTTACGAGCAACAATTATTCTTATTTATCGATATGGTCTCATCAACAGCTCATGCAGAAACCTTAGGTGATTATCGCTTTAGCCGCCTAATTCAAGATAGCTTTAGCATGTTAGCGGACACAGTAACCGATAATGAAGCTGAAATTTATCGTTACATGGGTGATGCCGTACTTATCCACTGGCCATTAGAGCAAGGTATTAAACAAGACCGTTGTATGAATATCTATTTCGAATTTTGCCAGCAATTGCAGTGGCAAAGGCAATATTTTGAACAACAATATGGTTTTGTGCCAAAATTCAAGGCTGCAGCGCATTGTGGCCAAGTTGTAGCTGCGGTAGTCGGCGTACATAAACAAGAGATTAGTTTTTTCAGTGATGTATTAAATACCTTGGCACGGCTACAAGACCAATGTAATCCGCTCGGTCAACGAATGTTGCTATCTGGAGATGTTGTGCATCGACTTGAGCAGCAAAATAGTCAATATGACCTGACTGATTTAGGCCCAATCATGCTTAAAGGTAAAAAACATCCGACTGAAGTGTATGGCGTTGCACCGATAAAACTGACCAACGCCTAAAACTGAGGTTAATTGAGTTTAGTTAAGCTCAATTTCAATCATAAACATGCCTGAAACGCACATTGCTACGCGACAGATGACAAAAAGGCTATTGACGCTTCAATAGCCTTATTAACGACACAAATCGCACCTTTGATATTGCTAACCTGAAATAAACCATTTTATCGATTCATCCCATCTCTCATTTATCCCAAGTTGCGGTTAACCTGGTAACGATTGTGCTAGCAGCTTTTGTTGAATCGCTAAGCCTAAGGTTCTAAACGTTGAAATACGGCTGGTAGTTTGACGCCAAACTAAGCCAATATCACGATAAGGAGCTTCACCCGGCGGATCCATTGCAACAAGATCAGTATCAGTTAAAATACCGGTATCAATGGCCATTTGGGGTAAAAATGTGGTGCCTAATTTACTGTTTACCATCTGCACCAAGGTATGCAAACTGGTTGCAGCAAATGGATTGATTTTGGCACTATCACCCAATTGGCATGCTGTTATCGCGTGACCGGTAATGCAATGTTCAGCTTGGAGTAAAAAGATGCTTTCGTCTGGCATTTTTTGATAGTCAATGGGTTGCAAAAATTGTTGCGATACCTCTTTATGCATCACCATTTTAAACGGATCGATGCCGACTTTCATGCTATGAAAACCACTGGTGTCGACAGGTAACGCTAATATTAATAAATCCAACTCACCTTTTGCTAAGGCATCTAATAGACGCTCGGTCGTGTCTTCTTTTAATAATAAACTGAGTTTGGGGTAGTCTTGCTGGCATAACTTAACGACTCGGCTAAGTAAGAAAGGCGCGATAGTGGGAATACAGCCTAAACGAATTTCTCCGGTCATCGGTTCGCCTTGATTTTTCACTAATTCAACTAAGTCATCAACATTAGTTAAAATATTTCGAGCACGCTCAACCACTTCTTCACCGATAGCGGTAAACATAAATGATTTATGATCACGTTCAATCAACTGATAACCCAGTTGTTCTTCAAGGTTTTGGATACCACTAGATAAAGTCGATTGACTCACAAAGCACATCTTAGCAGCACGATTAAAATTTTGCTCTTGATGTAAATGAACCAAATAATAAAGGTTCTTGAGGCTAGGAAGATTTTTCATATAAACGATTACCCTTATCCATATTAATTCAAATAATGAATTAATTTAGCCAAAATAACAAGACACTGATGGTCAATATTGAACAAACGGCCATAAAAAATGCCTCTTCAATAAAGAGGCATTTCAACAAACCGATTGTAGGCACTAATGTAGATGTTAATCTAAACTGATTATGCTGCCTACTCTACTCGTAATTACGCTTTCGCTTCTAAGTAAACTTTCAGTTGTTGTAAATCTTGTGCAGCATGCGCAACGATTTCAGCAAGCCATACTTTATGTTCTGTTTCCCATTTAGCTTCTTCACCGTGTTGTAGTAACTGTGAAAATTGCTGAATGCGTTTAAGGCCAACAGATCCTGCTGCACCTTTAAATTTATGAGCTTCTGCACATAACGTTTCTTTATCATTTGCATCGCCAGCTTTCACTAGGCTACTGACATACTCAGGCATTAACTGCTCGAATAACACTACGCTTTTCAATAACGTTCCAGCACCAATGGCACTGATATATTGCTCAAGCGTATTGAGATCCAATATTGAGTCTAACTGCGTTGTGGCCATAAAGGCACCTCTATCAAAATCTAACTCTATAAAATTACAAATATGATACCGAGTAAAATACCCTATGCAAGGCTTGCCAATATTTAGCCGCTATTTAATGGTAAAAAATCACATTTTTACAACATAACTACTCAACTGGTATTACCAATGTTTAAAAAACACTCACTTTGGTAATGTTTCGTCCAATATATAACTAATAATAGCGATTAGTCTGATACATCTTCACAAAACCTAGCGCTATCTTTACTTTGTCCATATTCAGCAGAGACATAATATATCTGCCTAAATACACCACACTAGGCCGTTTTACTTTGGCTAAACATTAATGCACTGCCTTGGCCACCGTATTCTTTAAGCTCATCCACAATGGCCACTAGTCCATCCCATCTAAATGCGCACCAATCAGGGGCGAGTAACATTGGTTTTTTGGCATAGGCGGTTACGCGGTGAAAGATAATCTCTTTTGGGGTGTGGCGGATAAGCTTTGCCGCCTCATAGGCATACTCTTCAAGACTTATTAGCGGCATAGGATGATAGCGCCATTGTTTCGCCATAATACTGCCTTCTACAATATGCAAAGGGTGCAGTTTTAGTCCGTCAACGCCAATTCCTAATACGGTTTGTAAACTATTAAAATAATCAGCAGATGTTTCACCCGGCAGCCCTAATATTAGATGGGTACACACCTTAATGCCTTTAGCGCGAGCCTTTTTAACTGTCTGACGATACTCACACAATTGGTGACCACGATTAATCCGTTTTAACGTGTGATTATTGGCCGTTTGTAGGCCAAGTTCCAACCACACCTCAATACCTCTTTGTTGATACTCAACGAGTAAATCAAGTACTTCATCGGGTACACAGTCAGGACGAGTACCTATATGAAGCCCGACAATATCGGCATCTTCAAGTGCTTGATCATACTTTTGCTTTAGCACTTTATACTCGTCGTAAGTACTGGTATAAGCTTGAAAATAAGCGATGTATTTAGCGGTAGGAATAGAATTAATATCCGCAGAGGTAGTACATTTTTTTGCAGATTGGGCGCGTACTTTACCTTCGGTTAACTGCATCGCAATCGGCTGTTCTCTACCTTGTTCGCCACTAAATGAAACAACATTACAAAAAGTACAACCGCCTACCCCTAACGTGCCATCTCGATTGGGACAGGTAAATTGGCCATCAATAGTTAATTTTTTTACTCTTTGGCCATATAAATGTTTGCAATGTGCCCCAAACGTATTAACGTAATCATCTAAACCCACAACTTACTCTCATCATCATTCCAAAGTTCGCCAGTGTAGTCAGACGATAAACATCTGTCTTGGTGCTAAATCAATAAATGCTCTATCAATTCAAGCGCTCGCTAAAGTTGTGCACAAACTCAAAAAACGTTTAAAACAATTTAAGTAATTTATACATCACCTAAAATGAATATTTAGTCATTTAGAATAATTTTTTACCCAAAGACTGTATTTGAAATAAAATTCACTATTTTTATTTCAAAAATAATTCCCTATTGTTGTTGCAAAAAGGTAAACAATTGTTTGAATATTTTCTAAAATTCTTTTTATTCAGAACGTTATAGGTGACATATCACAGTTTACGTTAACGTAAGGTTGGTGACTTATAACGTTTTTTTAGTAATAATATTTCAGTTTGTTGCATTTTTTTGGTTTGACCTTTATTCATTCTCAGTTTAATTTGAATGGTTCGGGTGCATATCTATGGATATTCTTCAAATTTACCCCGAGTCGTATCAAGTAGAGGTTTAGGGGGTTTTTTGTATGAGCTTGTATCATCCCAGTTTTGAGCGTGACAATTGCGGATTTGGTTTGATTGCACAAATGGACGGCGACGCGAGTCACCGCATTGTGCGTACCGCGATTCATGGTCTCGATCGAATGAAGCATCGTGGTGGTATTGCAGCTGACGGACGCACAGGTGACGGCTGTGGTTTATTAATGCAAATGCCTACAGATTTTTTTGAAGCTATTGCGGCAGAAAACGATTGGCATTTAAGCCGAAAGTTTGCCGTAGGTATGCTATTTCTCAGCCAAGATGAGCAACGCGCTGATGAAGCGAAGTTTATCTTAGAAAAAGAACTACAACGAGAAACACTCAGTGTCGCTGGCTGGCGTAAAGTACCGATTAATCCGGATGTCTTGGGGGAGATTGGCCGGGAAAGCTTGCCACAAATTTATCAAGTATTGATCAACGCACCGGTAGGCTGGCGGGAAAAAGATCTTGAGCGTCGCCTATATATGGCTCGTCGCCGTCTTGAACAACAGATCACCGATGACAAAGACTTTTATGTCGCCAGCCTTTCTGGACAAGTCATTGTCTATAAAGGCTTAATGATGCCAGCAGATCTGCCATCATTTTATACCGACCTAGCAGATATTCGTTTGAAAAGTGCGATTTGCTTATTCCACCAGCGCTTTTCAACTAACACATCGCCAAAGTGGCCATTAGCTCAACCGTTTCGATACCTCGCTCATAACGGCGAAATCAATACCATTACCGGTAACCGCCAATGGGCAAGAGCGCGCGCCTATAAGTTTAATTCGCCTTTACTACCAGATTTACAACAAGCCGCCCCTTTTGTTAACGAAACAGGTTCAGACTCGTCTTCTTTAGACAATATGCTTGAAATGTTGTTATCTGGAGGGATGGATTTATATCGAGCCATGCGCTTGCTTATTCCACCTGCATGGCAATCAAATCCTGAAATGGATGACGAGTTAAAAGCCTTTTATGATTTTAACTCAATGCACATGGAGCCGTGGGACGGCCCTGCAGGCATTGTAATGACCAATGGTCGCCATGCTGCCTGTGCGGTAGATCGTAACGGTCTACGCCCTTCTCGTTACGTTATAACCAAGGATCGTATCCTCACCTTAGCGTCTGAAGTCGGTATTTGGGATTATTCCGCCGATGAAGTGATTGAAAAAGGCCGCGTTGGGCCCGGTGAGTTACTAGTACTCGATACCTTAAATGGTCGTTTGTATCATTCATTTGAAATTGATAATGACTTAAAGCGTCGCCATCCTTACAAAGAGTGGATGGCTAAAAACAGTCAGACATTGATCCCTGCTGAGGATATGGCTCCAACCAAACAAGGTTCAAGTGGTTTTGATAGTAAAACATTACTGCAATATCAAAAACAGTTTGGTTTTACCCGTGAAGAATTAGAACAAGTTATTTGGGTACTTGCGAGCAAAGGTGAAGAAGCCATTGGCTCAATGGGTGATGATACGCCTATGGCAGTATTGTCGAAAAAGTCGCGTTCACTATACGACTATTTCCGTCAAAAATTTGCTCAGGTAACCAACCCGCCTATTGATCCATTACGTGAAAAACACGTGATGTCGTTAGCCACTTGCGTCGGTCGCGAGCAAAATCTATTTAGCGAAACCACCGGTAATGCTTACCGAGTGATGTTCAATTCACCGATTTTGTTATTCAGTGATTTTAATCAGTTACTGGGATTAGACAGCACTAACTATCGCGCCAACACAGTTGATTTAAACTATGATGCCAATGAAACACTAGAGCAGGCTATTCGCCGTATTACCGACGAAGCTGAACGCTTAGCTCGCAGCGGCACAACATTGTTAGTATTGTCTGACCGTGCAGTAGCGAAAAGTGCTCAAGTTATCCCTGCCGCTATGGCTGTGGGTTCTGTGCAAACTCGATTAGTCGATAAAAGCCTACGTTGCGACACTAACATTATTGTTGAAACCGCTTCAGCACGCGATCCGCATCATTTTGCGGTATTAATTGGTTTTGGTGCCACGGCTATCTACCCTTACCTCGCCTATGAATCTATTTCAGCGATGGCAAAACTGCATCAAGTCGATGATGTAACCCATTTAATGCTTAACTTCCGTTACGGCATTGAAAAAGGCTTACGTAAAATCATGTCTAAAATGGGCATTAGTACCGTAGGTTCATATCGTTGTAGCCAACAATTTGAAGCTGTGGGTTTAGCCAGTGATGTGATTGAGTTATGTTTTAAAGGCGTGATAAGCCGTATTGAAGGTGTCAGTTTTAACCATATTGCCGATGACCAGAAAATACTCCATACCGCCGCCTATCGAGCCCATGTACCGTTACCACAAGGTGGTTTATTAAAGTACGTTGAAGGTGGTGAATATCACTGCTTTAATCCAGACGTAGTGAATACCTTACAAGCATCATTAAAAGACAAAAACTACGCTGAGTACAAAAAGTTTACTCACTTAGTTGATGATCGCCCAGTGGCCACTTTACGTGATTTAATTGGTATTAAAGGTCAACTTAACGCCATTGAAATAGACACGGTAGAAGGCGCTGAAAAGCTTTACTCTCGCTTTGATAGCGCAGCCATGAGTATCGGTGCATTAAGCCCTGAAGCTCATGAAGCGTTAGCGGTTGCGATGAACCGTCTTGGTGGACGCTCAAACTCAGGTGAAGGTGGCGAAGATGCACGCCGTTTCAATAGCGAACGTAACTCGGCCATCAAACAAATTGCATCGGGTCGCTTTGGCGTGACCGCGCATTACTTAGTTAACGCTGATGTGTTGCAAATTAAAGTAGCTCAAGGTGCAAAACCGGGTGAAGGTGGGCAATTACCTGGCCATAAAGTTAGCGTTGAAATCGCAGGACTTCGTCATGCTCGTCCTGGTGTGACCTTGATTTCACCGCCGCCGCACCACGATATTTATTCAATTGAAGATTTAGCTCAGCTGATTTTCGATTTAAAACAAATCAATCCAAAAGCCTTGGTGTCGGTCAAGCTAGTATCAGAACCCGGTGTTGGCACCATTGCAACAGGTGTTGCAAAAGCCTATGCCGATATGATCACCATATCAGGTTACGACGGTGGCACTGGCGCAAGCCCTATCACCTCGGTGAAATACGCCGGTTCTCCTTGGGAGCTTGGTTTAGCGGAAGTGCATCAGTCGCTAGTAGAAAATGGTTTACGTCATAAAATCCGTCTACAAGTGGATGGCGGGTTAAAAACCGGTACCGATGTTATTAAAGCAGCCTTATTGGGTGCCGAAAGCTTTGGCTTTGGTACAGTGCCGATGATTGCGCTTGGGTGTAAATACTTACGTATTTGTCATCTTAATAACTGTGCGACAGGTGTCGCAACCCAAGATAAAAACTTACGCGAAAACCATTATCACGGCTTACCAGAACGTGTCATGACCTACTTTGAATTTGTGGCTCAAGAAGTGCGTGAATGGATGGCTGCATTAGGGGTAACTCAGTTCGAAGATTTAGTCGGACGAAGCGACTGGTTATATACACTTGAAGGTCAAACAGACAAGCAACGTGGTCTTGACCTTGCGCCAATTTTATATAAACCCAAAGTGCAGGCAAACTCGTCACTCACATGGAAAGAAATTAACCCTCCATCTGATATTGGCAAGTTAAACCAAACATTGGTTGCAGATTGCAGTGCTGCAGTTGATGCGGGTGAACCGTATTCAGGTCAATATGCAATCAACAATACCGACCGTTCAGTTGGCGCGGCATTATCTGGTTATATTGCAACTAAAATTGGTGTCGCAGGCGCAAAACAACCAATCAAACTTGGCTTTAGCGGTAGTGCAGGCCAAAGCTTTGGCGTATGGAATAGCCCTGGCCTTGAACTTAAGCTGTGCGGCGATGCTAATGATTATGTCGGCAAAGGTATGTCTGGCGGTAAGATCGTTATTCACCCACCTATTGGTAGCCCGTTCCAAAGTGAACGCAGTGCCATTATGGGGAACACCTGTTTGTATGGTGCTACTGGCGGCAAACTGTTTGCCGCGGGTCAAGCGGGTGAGCGTTTTGCTGTGCGTAACTCAGGGGCCATCGCGGTCGTTGAAGGAACGGGTGACAATGGTTGCGAATACATGACCAGTGGTATCGTGGTTATCCTAGGCAAAACGGGGGTCAACTTTGGTGCGGGGATGACTGGCGGATTTGCCTATGTATTTGATCAGTTTGGTCGCTTTAATCGCCGAGTAAACACCGAAATGGTCGACACTCAAAAATTAGAATCGACCATCCACCAGCAACACTTAAAAGGCCTGATTGAAACTCACTATGCTGAAACCGGCAGTGAACATGCTCATATGATTTTAAGTGATTTTGAAAACTGGTTGGATTGTTTCGTATTAGTTAAACCAAAGAATATTGCCGTTGCTGACCTGCTAAAAATTGAGCAGAAGAGTCCGGAATTAGTAGTAAAGGCAGGGTAATTATTATGAGCAATGACTTTCAATTTATAGAAGTGGGTCGAGTAGACCCCATTAAACTTGAAGCGAAAAAACGTGCTACACAATTTATTGAAATTTATCAGCCGTTTACGCAACCAGAAGTAAAACAACAAGCCGATCGCTGTCTTGACTGCGGTAACCCGTATTGCGAATGGAAGTGCCCACTGCATAACTACATTCCAAACTGGTTAAAACTGGCAGAAGAAGGTCGCATTATGGAAGCGGCAGACTTGGTGCATGAAACCAATACTCTGCCAGAAATATGTGGCCGGGTATGCCCACAAGACCGTTTATGCGAAGGTGCTTGTACCTTAAACGACGACTTTGGTGCGGTCACCATTGGCAGTGTTGAAAAATACATTACCGATACTGCAATTGCCCAAGGCTGGCGCCCAAACATGAAGGATGTGACGCCACGTAAAGAGCGTGTTGCCATTATTGGAGCGGGTCCTGCGGGTCTTGGCTGTGCTGATGTGTTGGCTCGTAATGGTGTGCAAGCCGTGGTGTATGATAAATACCCACAAATTGGTGGTTTGCTCACTTATGGCATCCCTTCTTTCAAGCTTGATAAAGATGTTATGGCCACTCGCCGTTCAGTGCTTGAAGGCATGGGCATTCAATTCAAAATGGGTGTAACTGTCGGCAAGGATGTGAGTTTTCAAAGCCTATTAGACGAGTACGATTCTGTCTTTCTGGGTATGGGTACTTACACCGCCATGAAAGCTAAACTGCCCAATGAAGACGCTCAAGGCGTGATTCAAGCGTTACCGTATCTCATTGGCAATACTCATCACATTATGGGTACTCAAGACGACGCTACACCCTATCTAAGCCTTGAAGGTAAAGATGTGGTGGTGTTGGGCGGCGGTGATACTGCAATGGATTGTGTGCGTACAGCCATTCGTCAAGGCGCGAAGAGCGTGACATGTGCTTATCGTCGTGACGAAGCCAACATGCCGGGCTCTCGCCGTGAAGTGCAAAATGCGCGTGAAGAAGGCGTTAACTTCTTATTTAATCGTCAACCAGTGGCAATTAAAGCTGAAAACGGTCAAGTAGTCGGGATTGAATGTGTTGAAACTCAAATGGGTGAAGCTGATGCTAGTGGACGTCAACGCGCCGAAATCATTGCTGGTAGTGAGCAAGTATTAGCAACCGATGCGCTGATTATCGCCTTTGGTTTCCAAGCGAGCCCTGCTGCTTGGTTTAGTGATTTTGGCATTGAAACCAACGAATGGGGATTAGTTAAGGCCAAGAAAACCGACGACAACCCTTTCCAAACCACTAACCCTAAAGTGTTTGCCGGTGGTGATATGGTGCGAGGTTCTGATCTCGTTGTAACTGCCATAGCAGAAGGACGAGATGCTGCATTAGGCATTTTAAACTATTTAGATTAACAGCTTGCTAGCCTATATAGGGCTAAAAACAGGCTAAAGGTAGCTTACCTTTAGCCTACTTTCAGACTAACAATAAAAGCTGTAATACCGTGTTTGCTTGTGAATTTTCGCGCATCTTTTGATGCGTTTTTTTTTATCTTTTTTAAGGACGATGATTCACACTGATAGTCCACAACTAGGATTCACTTTGGGTCATGATTTTGTAGTTGAACTGACTAAAAAATAGCTGAAAATATTATCTTTTAATTGTGGATGCTCATCTGAAAATTTCACCCCAATATTCAATACACCTTCAATGTTTTGAACTTTAACCATGCTACCCGTTAAAATCCCTGAAAGATCAGTGTTAATAGAGATAGCCACATGTATCTCTTCGCCTTGTTCAATATTCACTGTTTTGGCGTCTACCGTCAGTAAACAGCCAGTAGAAGAAAAGTCGAGCATTTTTGCACTGATTTTATTGTCATTGTGCATAATAAACACTTCTTGCTCGATATTAACTCGCAACTGCTCTCTGACTTTTTTCTTGATGATGGTTTTAGGCACACTAAGGCACAGCATTCTAATCGGTTGATTAACCACAGAGAATATGGTCGACTTAAAAGCAATAATGTCTTTAAAACCACTATTCGTCATCGCCCTTACCACAATTTCAGCATTCACTAGCATATGTTGATAAGCCTCAGAAAAACCTTTATTGGGATACTCAATCAAGATAAACCGCCCAACCTGATAACCAATTAAGCTCGAACGTGACTGCACTGTTTTACCATTGGCAAAATGAATTTCAATAAACAATTCCATACCTATGTCAATTAGGCGAAGATCAGCATACAACGAAGCACTTACTGGCGTTGTCATTGGTTATTTACCATAGTGTTACTCATCATAATGGACCTCATTTCTATCAATCTATCGACTCCAATAACACTTAATAACATTAATATATCAGGTTTAGTTTGCTAGTAACTAGCGTAGTGCTAATCCTAGCTAACCTCAAGCCTGAGCAATCGATACAAAAATCATTAGCGGCCATGGATAATTATTTCGAGACTGGCTGATGTCGAAATTATGATAGCAAATTTGGCATGTATTTTATTAATAATACGTATTGGCACATCAATCGTTAACCTACAGTAAGTCCATAAAATGCAGATAACAGCACAAAGGCTGTTTCATAACCTTCAGTTATAAACATCTAAGGTCACTTATACCAAACAGCAATAATTAATACTGACTATTGTATATCAGCAAGGCACAAGGCTAATGCTTATATGGTACCAATATAACAATTATCTAATTGTTATAAATAGACAATATCTATTTAAATACTGTCTCGAAATAATTATCCATGGCCAACAATCTCATCTCAAATCGCTTTTTACACTGACAGTATTATCTAACAAACCTTCAGAGTGATTGATTAGCCTCAAGCAAGAAAGTAGAATAGAAATCATTATCATTTATTTAATTTAGTTTAAAGAATAATTCCTTCATTCCTATTAAGGCAATACCTTGAATACTTTCTTAAGCAGCTTCACGTTATGGCGACAACAGCTCACATCTTCGGTCTTCAATAGATGCCTATTGATTGTCATTACTTCGGTGTTTTCAACTTCTTTATGGGCACAGAGCCCGGCAGTCTCGTCACAAGATATATCACCAGAGACATCGCAAGATCTCTTAAAACAAACACGACAAATTCTTCAATTAGCTGAATACATTGGTGTTGATTACTCAGAAGCGGTGACCGAAGGTCGTATCTCTAATCCTGATGAATTTGCTGAAATGCAGCAATTTGCTAGCATCATTATCGAAAAAACTAACCTGCTCGCCAATGATGTGCCAAATTCATTAACAGCCGATGCATTGCAATTACAGCAAGCCATTGCAGAAAAAACATCACTGGATGTTATTCAAGGGCTTAGCCAAAAAATACGTAACCAGTTATTAAGCCAGTCTCCAGCATTAGTGTTACCAACACAGCTATTAGCCAAAAACCATGTTAAACAGCTGTTTATCGAAAATTGTTCGACCTGTCATGGTGATTTAGGCCAAGGCGATGGGCCTCTGGCAAAATCATTGTCACCAGAGCCAACCAATTTCACCGATCACGAACGAGCAATGAATCGTTCATTATTGGGACTTTACGATGCGATTTCCGACGGTTTAGATGGCAGTGCTATGCGTGCTTTTAGTGAGTTAAATGATCAACAGCGTTGGTCACTGGCTTTCTATGTAGGTAGTTTAGCTTTTGAGCCAACAGCTACTGCCTCGGAGCACATCAAGCATGATGCGAATATTGAATTACAACAGTGGGTCAATAGCAATCCAACCCAGTTAATTCAGCAAAATGTCGGAATTGATAAAACCCAATTATCATTACTACGCTCACAACCTGAGCGACTGTTTCAACATGCTGACTCACCTATTTCAGTCGCGCGTACTAACTTGCAGGCTGCTGTAAAAGCATATAAAGCCAATGAGTTTGCTCAAGCACAAACCTTAGCAGTGAGCGCCTATCTCGACGGTTTTGAATTAATTGAAAACAATTTAGATGCTCATGACAGTAGTTTACGTAAATCAATCGAAAGCCAGCTGCTTAATTTTAGAAACATCCTAAAAACAGCAGGACAGGACAGCCAGGTAAATCAACAGTTGACCAGCATATTGGCTCAACTAGACCAAGCCGACACCTTATTAACAGGGCAATCACTATCGAATAACGCCATGTTTTCGGCTGCATTAATCATCCTGCTACGCGAAGGATTAGAAGCACTGCTCGTTATCATTGCTTTAATGACAGTGTTAATTAAAACCGAACGTCAAGATGCGATTAAATTTGTTCACTTTGGTTGGATATCAGCACTCGCTGCTGGCGTATTAACCTGGTGGGCAGCAGATAACCTAATTAGTATTAGCGGAGCCTCAAGGGAGTTAATGGAAGGCGGCGCGGCATTGCTAGCCGCTTTGGTGTTGTTTTATGTTGGTTATTGGATGCACAGTAAAACCCAAGGTTCCAAATGGCAAAGTTACATTAAAAATAATGTCGACCGCCATTTAAACACTGGCACCTTATGGGGTCTCACTGGGCTGGCATTTATTTCGGTCTATCGTGAAGTCTTTGAAACGATTTTGTTCTATCAATCATTACTGACACAAGCCATAGGCTCTGCCAGCAGCAATGAACAAGTCAGTTACTTGGTTTACGGCTTGCTAGCAGGTATGGCTATTTTAGCGGTGATTGCTTGGTTAATGATGCGCTACTCAGTTAAATTACCATTAGCCCGCTTCTTTGCGGTGAGTTCTTACTTCATGCTTATTTTAGCGTTTATCTTGGCAGGAAAAGGGATTTCAGCGCTACAAGAAGCAGCAGTAATTAGCCTTACTCCCTTCCCTATAGATGTGTCGATTAGCTGGTTAGGTATTGCATCAACATGGCAAGGCTTGAGTACGCAAATGGTGATTGTAGTGTTATTTAGCTTTTTGGTTATCCGTAATCGTGACACCAAATAAGGTTTAGCTTTGACAACTAAACCTTGAGTGCTTAACGCTTAGCATTAGCGTTTAACATTGAGCGTCTAATAAAAAGGCCGGCTAAATATATTTAGCTGGCCTTTTTGTGTCGATAAATCGTTAGTAATTTATTTCACTGTAAACTTAGTGTCTTCATCTCTTAACATGTACAACGCAAAACACGCGGCCCACATTGGCCATGCTGCAAAAAACAATAAATTATTAAATGCATCAAAATATAGATTAAATGCCGATAATGTTGAAGCGCCATGCATCAGAAAGATAACCCCGTAAGTAATACGCTTTTTAATACCTAATACAAACGCAAATACTAAGGCTAATTGCAGTGCGCCCATAACATAAGCAGCAACCTCACTCATTCCGCCGATGCCATAAAACTTTTCGAAAATCTTCATACTATGGCCAGGATTGACAAACTTATCTAATGTCCATACCAGCATCACCACAAACACGCCTAAGCGTAAAGAAAGTAACGACCACTGCAGTTTTTTCTGAGTATCATTGCTAATTGATGTTTGCATCTTAATTCCTTAAAAAATATATAAAATAACATCATCTAGGGTCTGTTGACCGTCTAAATAAGCTAAACTGACTATTACTGAAAATCATCAGCCGTTAATTGACCGAGTAAAACGCAACTATGTTGCACTAGCAGTTATGCCATTTAGATCTAACACAATGAAAATTGGCATAACATGATTGAAATAAACTTGTTAACAACAAGGTCTCTTTCACCAAGTTCATTACAGCAGAAAAAATTATGCCTATTTATCGTTATCCTAATCGTTCACTTACCGCACTCGCTATTAGCCTAGCCCTGTACTCATCAATAACGTCATCAATGGCTAC
The DNA here is from genome assembly GCF_040310085.1 of Shewanella sp. S1-58-MNA-CIBAN-0166. NCBI lineage: Bacteria > Pseudomonadati > Pseudomonadota > Gammaproteobacteria > Alteromonadales > Shewanellaceae > Shewanella > Shewanella sp. S1-58-MNA-CIBAN-0166. Next base: position 174,050 of record NZ_JBEOPN010000004.1, read on the forward strand.
AGCAGCCGAAAACCCTGAATCTATTGAAGTCATTCAAGTATCAGGTAAAGCGATTAACGATAAAGGCATGTCACCTAAAAACAGCAATGTTGATGGCCCATTTGGTGATGGAATAGCATTGAAAGATATCGCACGTTCGGTTACGCCTATCACCAGTGAAATGATTGAACAGCTCAACATCACTGATTTATCTGACATACAAAAAGTCAGCCCAAACAGTTATTCAGCCAGCGGCTTTGGCGCATCAAGCCTACCCACTATTCGTGGTCAGTTAGGTGAGTTATATCAAGACGGTGTGCGTCGCCAAGCGGGCAACAATGGCTTTGGTGTACCCATGTCATTTAACGCTGTCGAGCAAATTGATGTGGTAAAAGGTGCGCCGCCAGTGCTATTAGGCACCAGCCAACGTAACGGTGGATTTGTTAACATACATTCTAAAGTCGCGCCTACTGACGAGCAATTTAATAAGCTCACCCTATCTGGCGGCAGTTGGGATCATTACCGAGCTCAAATAGATGTTGGCACTGACATTGTCGCCAATCAAAGCGGTGTTCGCTTAAGTGCAGAACATATCGATAATGGCAGCTACTACGATTATTCAGGCTTTAAAAGCGACAGTATTTTTGTGGCATTTCGTTTACTGCCAGACGATGCCAGCACCTGGGACATTAATGTCGAATACTATGATGTTGAGTTTACCGACAACGCGGGGATTAACCGTCCAACTCAAGCATTAATCGACAACGGGTTATACGTTACAGGTCAAGGTGTACAACCTAACGGCAGTACTATTGCTGGCGCCAATGCTATCGTATCGCCAACAGGGTTAGTTGAGATAGATCGCAGCCAAGTATTAACCGACCCAGACAATATCAATAACGCCCAAACCTTCTTACTTCACAGTACTTATGTGCGTGAGTTAAGCGATAAAGCGACCTTTAAAAACATTACCTATTATCAGCATTTAGAACGTGAAGAAATTGCTCAAAATAGTTTTGTTGAAATTATTGATGGTGCAGATACTGCACAAAACAGAGTTGAATTAGCCTATAAATGGAGCGATGCTCAAAGCACCATTACTGCGGTGGATATCCGCTACAACAAAGTGTTAGGTTACAGTCAATTTACCACCGAAGCTGACTTACCTATCGATTTAACTGGCCCCATTGAAAACCGCCGTATTCCGCTTACTGCAGCACAACAAGGTCGATTAGTTGAACTGCGCCCTGGTGTGTTTGTGTCACCCGGTGCGCAGTACGATACCAATGCCGATGGCAGCGGCGATTTTTCATTATCTGACACCACTGACTCAACCAGCTGGCAAACCGGTCTAGCCATTCAGCATAACAGCCAATGGACAGATAAGTTTTCCACCAGCGTAGGTTATCGTGCCGATTTTTATAATGTAGATGCGCGCGATGCTATTGCCCCACAAGGACAAGTTGCTGCTAGCGATTCGATAAGTGAAATGCTTGAATCTGGTCAAGTCAGTTTGAGCTATCGCCTTAGTGACGATATCACTACCTATGCCAGTGCCAGTTATAACGAATCAACTTCAAACAGCATGGCTGGCGGCACCACGTTAGGCGCCAACAACCAAATTAGTAGCCAAAACTTTGCCACCGAAAATACCTTAACCGAAGTGGGCATTAAATATTCACCCACGGACAGTGCTTGGTATGTTGACGCTGCAGTGTTTGACCAAAAACGCAGTCTACGTAACCGTGATGGCAGCAATACCGGCATTCGCACTAAAGGCTTTGAAGCCCAAGCTTTTTATGATGCCGATCCGTTTTGGTTAAGCGCGGGCTACAGTTATTTAGACGCTCGCTATGATGATTCAGCCAGTAGCCAAGATACGGTACAAGTTGCCGATACATTTGATAACTCAAGACCCGATATCATTCAAGGCACAGGTATTGGCGCACCAAACTTCGCTTCATTTGCACCGTCGGACCGCCGAGTACAAGGCTTACCTGAACAAACGTTCACAATTAATGGCGGAATGTCAATTACTGAGAAATGGAAAGCCGGTTTCTCCGGTCTATATACCAAGAGTTATCCATTGGACTATTTAGCGACTGTGTATATTCGCGATCAATACACGCTTAACATTAACACTCGCTATGATTTTACCGAGCAAACAAGTTTAAGGCTTGACGTCAATAACGTGACTAACCAAAAGAACTGGCGTCCGGTGTTTGAAGGCGGTTATTTCGGATCAACATTGGTTTTTCCTGAACTACCTGTTAACGCTACCCTTACCTTACAGCACTCATTTTAAGGCTATAAATTATGTTTAAAAAAATTGTGTTATTACTGATTGCTGCATCATTAGTGGGATTATTTTTCCACTTTAACTTGCATCAATTACTGACCTTAGATGGCTTAAAAAGCTCGATGAATGACTTTAGTCAATTACGTGAAGAGTCACCTTTGTTGGTTATTGGCGGGTTCTTTTTATTGTATGTGGCAGTAACAGCATTGTCCTTACCTGGTGCCGCGATTCTTACCATTGCATCGGGTGCCTTATTTGGCATCGTCGAAGGATTAATTATTGCGTCGTTTGCCTCTAGTATCGGCGCAACACTAGCATTTTTAGTGTCGCGTTATTTATTGAGGGATTCAATTAAACAACGTTTTCCTGAGCGCTTAGCGGCTATTGATGCCGGCATTGAAAAAGAAGGTGGCTTTTACTTATTTACCTTACGTTTGGTACCAATATTCCCGTTCTTTTTAATCAACATGTTAATGGGTGTGACCGCCTTTAAATCGTGGACTTTTTACTGGGTAAGCCAAGTTGGTATGTTTTTAGGCACCTTTGTTTACGTTAATGCGGGTACCCAGCTGGCGCAAATTGACAGCTTATCGAACATTTTATCGTTTAACCTTATTGTGTCGTTTGCACTATTAGGTTTATTCCCCATTATTGCAAAAGGTATTGTTAACATGATCAAAAAACGTCGCGTATACAGCAAATGGACCAAGCCAGCTAAATTTGATCGCAACATGATTGTGATTGGTGCAGGTGCTGGTGGCCTAGTAACCAGTTATATTGCTGCCGCAGTAAAAGCTAAAGTGACCTTAATTGAAGCCGGCGAAATGGGCGGCGACTGTTTAAACTATGGCTGTGTGCCGAGTAAAGCGATTATTAAGAGCGCTAAAATTGCTCAACAAATAAGAAACGCCCATCATTACGGCTTAGAAGACAGTACTCCTGAATTTTCATTTAAAAAAGTCATGGCCCGCGTGCATCAAGTGGTTGCCGATATTGCTCCCCACGACAGTGTTGAGCGTTACACCAACTTAGGTGTCGACGTAGTTAAAGGCTATGCCAAATTAGTCGACCCATGGACAGTTGAAATTAGCCACCCAGACGGTCACACCAGCCGCTTAACCGCGCGCAGCATTGTTATCGCCACAGGTGCTCGTCCGTTTGTGCCACCGTTACCAGGCATAGAAGAAGTTGGTTATGTCACCAGTGATACCTTGTGGGACGAGTTTGCAAAACTCGATACAGCACCACAAAAATTAGTGGTACTAGGCGGCGGCCCAATTGGCTCTGAACTAGCACAAAGCTTTGCCCGTCTAGGCTCACAAGTGACTCAAGTTGAAATGGCTGAGCGCATCATGATCAAAGAAGATCTTGAAGTGTCTGAGTTTGCCACCCAAGCCTTGCAAAAAAGTGGTGTGAATATTTTAACCTCACACCAAGCGCTGCGCTGCGAACTGCAGGGCGGTAAAAAATATCTTATCGTTAAACATCAAGAGCAAGAGTTAGCGTTAGAATACGACCAACTATTATGTGCAGTCGGTCGTAGTGCTCGCTTAAGCGGTTACGGCTTAGAAGAGTTAGGTATTGAAACCAACCGTACTATCGTCACAAATGAATACCTAGAAACCTTATACCCAAATATCTATGCGGCAGGTGACATTGTTGGGCCTTATCAATTTACTCACGTAGCGGCACATCAAGGCTGGTACGCGGCAGTCAATGGACTGTTTGGTCATTTGAAAAAGTTTAAAGTGGATTACCGCGTTATCCCATGGACTACGTTTATCGATCCAGAAGTTGCTCGTGTGGGTATCAATGAATACGAAGCCAAACAGCAAGGTATTGATTACGAAGTGACACGCTTTGATTTTGCCGAGCTTGATCGTGCCATTACCGACAGTGCTACCGAAGGGTTTATTAAAGTGATTACCCCTAAAGGTAAAGATAAAATCTTAGGTGTAACGGTCGTGTCTGAACACGCTGGTGATTTAATTGCTGAATTTGTATTGGCGATGAAACACGGATTAGGGCTTAACAAGATTTTAGGCACCATACACAGTTACCCAACATGGGCCGAAGGCAACAAGTACGCTGCGGGTGAATGGAAGCGTAACCACGCACCAGAAACTGTATTGCGCTGGTTAGAAAAATACCACACTTGGCGTCGTGGCTAACTATACAGAGTAATCGCTAAGGCTCGTGAAAATGGGCCTTAGATTATAGCTCCTAAAAAGATGAAACTTAAGTAAATGCTCTTGATTATGACGCTTAGAAAATAACTCGAGATAACGGTTCTTACAAACTCAAAGTAGGTCTCAGAGAATGAAAAAATTAACACGATGTACTCAATCGTTTGTACTGACAGTCGGTCTATTTCTGAGCTTGCTTGGCAGTAATGCGGCTATTGCTGCAGTGGATGAGTCTGAGGCTCTTTCTGATGCGAATCGTCTTGTGGAAACCCAGACGAAAATGGTGCTACATGATGAGTGGAACACCTTACTCAACCGTCATGTTAAACCGATTAATTCAGGTCACAGTAGCGCGATAGATTACGCAGCAATACAACAAGATCGAGCCATATTGACCAGGTATCTCAACCAACTGAGTCTGATAACCCAAGCTGAATTTGATGCTTGGGACAAAGCATCGCAATTGGCATTTTTAATCAATGCTTACAACGCGTGGACCGTTGAACTTATCTTAACTAAATACCCTGATATAGACTCAATCAAAGAGTTAGGCGGGTTATTTAGCTCACCTTGGGATAAAAGTTTTATTCCATTATTAGGTAAAACCCGCAGCCTTAATGATATTGAGCACACACTCATTCGTGGTAGCGATCGTTACAACGACCCAAGGATCCACTTCGCGGTAAACTGTGCCAGCATTGGTTGCCCTGCACTGCGTGAAGAAGCCTACACAGGCGCTAAACTCGAACTGCAATTAACCGAGCAAACTGAACGTTTTCTTGCCGATAATAGCCGAAATTATGCCAAGGGAGACAGCTTGTATTTGTCTTCTATCTTTAAATGGTATGGCGATGACTTTACCAAAGGGTTTCGTAACACTCATTCGATTGAAGCGTTTTTACTGCTTTATTCTAATAGTGATAAAGGTGTTCTGACACTTACGCCAGCACAGCGTCAAGCGGCAGAAAAACAACAACTTGATATTGAATTTTTAGATTATGACTGGTCACTTAATGTTGCTGGCTAATTTACGCTGGCAGCATATCGTTAGCACAGCCTTTTACTGCAACCTTATAAAATCTAAGATTGCAGTAAGCTTTGGGTTTAGTGCTTTTTTGCTTACTGCTAGTCTTTGGGCTGGTATGGCTAATGCATCTGGCAACGGTGTTGTAAATGTTGCAGACAAGCCGTCAGCACGAATTCAAACATCAACATCAATCCGCGAGTCTGCTCAAGCATCAGTTAAAACATCACAAACATCACAAACATCACAGTCATCATGGCCAGAGGTTGAATCTCGAGGCGCTAATCAAGATGTGTACTTTCATGCTTGGGGTGGCGATCCGCAAATAAATCGTTATATTCAATGGGCCGCGAAACAAGTTAAGCAGCAATATCAGATCAATTTACACCATGTAAAACTCACTGACACCAGCGAAGCGGTCAGCCGAGTATTAGCCGAAAAATCAGCAAGCAATGATCATCAAGGACAAGTCGATTTAGTGTGGATTAACGGTGAAAATTTTGCCGCCATGGCCAAGCATCAACTGCTAGCGCCAAATTGGGTTACGCAATTACCCAACTTTGGTTTAACCGATCCAGATAACAATCCCGCGATGACCCGTGACTTTGGCGTGCCAACACAAGGGATGGAAGCACCATGGGGTAAAGCTGCGCTGACGTTTTACTACGACAGCATAGTGACCACATCACCACCGCAAACTTTGCAACAACTAAGCCTATGGGCCAAACAACACCCAGGCAGATTCACCTACCCTAAGCCACCTGACTTTTTAGCCACCAGCTTTTTAAAGTACGCCTTAATTGTACTGAACAACTCACAACCTGAGGCGATTAAAAATCTGCTTTATCAACCCGCAACAAAGCAAAGCCAGGCTTTGTTATTACCGGTATTGTGGCAATATTTAGATGAGCTACATCCGCATCTATGGCGCAAAGGTCAACACTTTATGTCCAGTGGCATGGAGCTACGTCGCTTAATCGGCGATGGTGAACTTGCCCTAGCGTTTACCTTTTCAGCCGCCGAAATTCCCGCGGCCGTTGCACGTTTTGAATTACCCGACAGCAGTCGTAGTTATCGTATGCAAGATGGCAGTTTGAGTAATATTCACTTTATCGCCATTCCCTATAATGCCGCTCACCTGGACAGCGCTAAATTGGTAGTCAATTTTTTACTGAGTCCACAAGCTCAAGCACACAAACAGCAAGCGAATATATGGGGCGACACCAGCGTGTTAGCACTATCAAAGCTAACAGCCGAACAGCAAACTTGGTTTGAGCCACCCGCTCAGTCACATCCCAGTGCCACTATTGCTAACCAAGCAATCAGCCCAGCGTTAAGTGAGCCAGATCCAAGTTGGAGTAAGGTTATTACAAAGCTATGGTTACAACGCTATGGAGTGATGCAATGAACACGGTAGCCAAGTTGTTCAATCCAATTGTGCGCTTCAGTCCATTTATGATGATGGCTTTGTTACTGATCCCGGTATTGGGTGGGTTAATTGGCGTTATTCTGCCTGCATTTGGTTGGATCCCAGCACTGGATCAAACCCATTTTAGCCTGAATGGTTTTAGCCAATTATGGCAAACACCAGGCATTGGCCACATGGCGTTATTGAGTATCACCACCAGCTTTGTTAGCACCTTGTTGGCCTTTTTAATCACAATATTGATCCTAGCAAGTTACTTTACCAGCCCTTGGCTGGGTTATATTCAACGCCTTTTAGGGCCAATTCTGGTTATCCCTCATGCTGCCGCGGCCATTGCTATTGGATTTCTGATTACCCCGTCGGGCATGTTGTCTCGCTTGGTATCGCCTTGGTTAAGTGGTTGGGATGCACCACCCGATTGGCTATATCCACACGATGCGATGGGACTGAGTATTATTCTAGGCGTGACCTTAAAAGAACTGCCTTTTTTATTACTGATGGCGCTAGGCGTATTAGCACAACCCGACCTTGGGCAAACACTACGGGCGCAACATAAAGTGGCATTGAGTTTAGGTTATTGCCCAATGACAGCATTTTTAAAAGTGGTGTTGCCAAGCCTGTATCCTCACTTACGCTTGCCAATATTGGCAGTATTGGCCTACGCCAGTGCCAGTGTAGAAATCCCCTTAATTTTAGGCCCCAACAATCCGCCGACATTGGCTGTAGCGATTATGCAGTGGTTTCATGACGTGGATTTAAGTTTACGGATCAAAGCGTCTGCGGGGGCGATATTACAAATTCAACTGACGTTATTCGTATTAGCCTGCTGGTGGTTACTGGAACGCTTGGTGAGTCGATTCGCTCAATCGATGTTAACCAATGGCCAGCGCGAATACGGCGGCGCTATCATCCAAAAGATAACCCATGTCATCACCGCCTTAATGTTGACCATCATAGGTTTGGCATTAGTGGGAATGCTGCTGTGGTCTTTTGCTGGCTTTTGGCATTTCCCTGATGCCTTGCCGCAACAATTTGTAATGCTGCACTGGCAAACGGCATTGCAACAAATGCACACGCCACTTATCGACACGGTACTGATTGCCCTCTGCGCAACCGCCCTTGCGATAACCTTAACCTTACTCACTTTAGAAGCGGAGCAGCACAGCGGAAAACCGCTATCGCTGCTGGGCAGTGTATTAATTTATCTGCCCTTGCTTATTCCAAGTATCGCGTTTTTATTTGGTTTGGTGTGGTTACTTGAGCAAGTAAACAGTCAACATACCTTTATCAATGTGGTACTGGCCCATTTGTTATTTGTATTACCCTATGTGTTTTTATCGCTGGCCAGTAGCTATCGTCGTTTAGACCCACGCTTTAGTATTGTTGCGGCCAGTCTTGGGGCCACCAAAGCAAAAATATTTTTCCGGATTAAACTGCCCATGCTAATTGGGCCGATATTCATTGCTTGCGCATTAGGTTTAGCCATTAGCTTTAGCCAATACTTACCAACCTTACTCACTGGTGGTGGACGCATCAATACCATTACCACTGAAGCTGTTTCGCTCGCCAATGGTGGAAGCCGCAGGATCAGTGCAGTATATGCGTTAATGCAAATGATCCTCCCAGCTTTAGGTTTTTTACTGGCTTGGCTATTGCCAAAAATGTTAGTCAAACGCCACCAACAAGGATAATAATGCAAACATTCGTGAGTACAGCCAACGGCTCAAATACCACCTCAACATCAGAACTCACCATTGATGGGCTGATCTTGCGTCGCCAGCAACAAAGCTTATTATCATTAAGCGCGACCATTCGTGGCGGTGAAATATTGACTATTATGGGCCCATCTGGCAGCGGCAAATCAACGCTATTAAACTGGTTAACAGGCATGTTGCCAGCGGGCTTTAGTGCTGAAGGTCAGCTGCATTTAAACGGCCAAAATATCACCACAACAGCCAGTCATTTACGCCATATTGGTTTGCTCTACCAAGACCCATTATTATTTCCGCATTTATCAGTGGCAGGAAACATCGGCTTTGCCATGCCGCCAAGCCCCAAAGCACAGCGACAAGCCGCAATTAGTGAAGCGTTAACCCAAGTGGGTCTGGGTGGATTAGAACAACGTGACCCGCAAAGTTTATCTGGCGGTCAGCAAGCTAGGGTGGCATTGCTGCGGGTATTGCTTAGCCAACCCAAAGCCATATTATTAGACGAGCCCTTTAGTAAGCTAGACAGTCAGTTACGTCAAGAAACCCGACAATTAGTATTTGATCAAATACGCCAGCATCAGCTACCTGCCATTATGGTGACTCACGATCAAACAGATGCCGATGCCGCTCAAGGTAAAGTCATCTCACTTTGAGTTGTGGTACTAAATGGCTAAAACCCTACTCAAATAGAAAGTACTGTAATCAACTGTACTGATGTAGGTAATACACAGATAGCTAAAAAATAGATAAGTCGTGACATAACAAACTCGCGACTTTAAAAAATTGAAAAGATAATCAAGAGATTAATTGGAATGACATCATGCTAGATAGATTTATCACCCCAGTAATAAAGCCACTGTTAGCCCCAGTTGTGCTGCTACTAGACAAAAAGAATGTCCATCCCGATCAGCTCACATTAGTCGGTTTCGGTTTAGGCATGCTGGCAGTGCCGTTACTGGCATTACAACTTTGGTATGGCGCCTTGTTTTTTATCGCACTGAATCGGATTATCGACGGACTCGATGGCGCCCTTGCTCGCCACCAAAAACACACCAGTGCCGCAGGTGGCTATTTAGATATTTGTGTCGACTTTCTATTTTATGCGGCCATTCCGCTAGGATTCGCCTTGGCCAACCCTAATGAAAATGCCTTAGCCGCGGCAGTGTTGTTAACCGTATTCATTGGCACAGGCTCAAGCTTTTTAGCCTTTGCCATACCGGCCGAAAAGCTGAATCTGCCTCGACCACAATTTGCCAATAAGAGCTTTTACTTTTTAAACGGCTTAACTGAAGGCACCGAAACCATCGCCTTCTTTGTCGCATTTTGTTTGTGGCCGGCTTATTTCCCAGAACTTGCCTATAGCTTTGCATTTTTAGGCGCAATTACCATTTTCACCCGTATACATGGTGGCTATCACACTCTGAAAAATCATACGTTGAAAAAAAACACTTCAGTTAATCAATCTCAACGAGGTAAATCAACATGATGGACGATATTTCATCCATTCGACTCGGGGCATTTTTAACGATATTGATAATCATGCTTTTACTGGAGTTTTGGTTGCCTGCTAGGCATTTGCCCAATAGAGCCAACGCACCGAAACCAGCTACGCGTTGGGTAGGCAATATCGGTATATTGGTTATTTCAGCAGTAGCAGCCCGAATGGTATTACCAATAGGATTAGCAGGTATTGCACTGTACTGTCAGCAACAACAATGGGGACTGTTCAATTATATTGCATTACCTGATTGGGCTAGCATCACCATAAGCTTATTGTTATTAGACCTGCTTATTTATTGGCAACACAGGCTGTTTCATCGTGTCCCATTATTGTGGCGATTACATAAAGTTCATCATGCTGACGTTCATGTCGACAGTACGACTGCGTTGCGATTTCACCCACTAGAAATTATCGCCAGCATTGGGGTTAAAGCATTAGCGATCATCCTACTAGGGGTACCAGCCAGTGCAGTGATCTTATTTGAGATTTTATTAAATGGTTTAGCCATATTTAACCATGCCAATATCCGACTATCACCAAGGCTAGAACGCGTCGTCAGAACCGTATTAATAACTCAAATATTGCACCGAATTCATCACAGCCAAATAATGTGCGAAACCAACAGCAACTTTGGTTTTAGTATTGTGTGGTGGGATCGTCTATTTGGTACGTATTCTGCTAAGGCCAGTAAAGCAGACGAGGATATCGACATAGGATTAATTGAATACCAAAACGCGAAACAAAACGCTTGGTTAACAGGGTTGCTATGGATGCCGTTTACCCATAAAAAATAACGATTTACTTTGATCTTGATCAGCACTAATGATTAAGCAATAAACAGAATAATACTACGATCTTATTTAATTTATAAATAGGACTTGGTACGGTTAAAGGTCAAAGATTAGAAGTATTTATTATGCATTTTTGTGATATGTGACTGCTGAAGCACTTGATTAATCGATGATAGTTTATCAAAATATTATTAATATATTGCTAAAGGATAAAGAGACTATGATCGGTTTTACCCAAAGTTTGAAAACTAAAATAGCCGACTTAGAACACCAATTAGTCACTCATAAACAGCAACATTCAGATGAATTAAATCAATTACAACAGACTATTACGCAATTAAGCCAGCAATTAAACCATTCTAATAGCCAATCTGAATACGATACCGCACGCGCTAATTTACAATTGCTGGGCGCAACAATGCTCAATGATATTCGCGACACCACCTTGGCAAACTCAATTAAGTTAGACGAAGAAAAACAAATGCTATCTGAATTAGATAAGTTATTTAATCAAACACATGTCGCGATTGGCAACTTAAAAAAACGAGCTGGGCATCTAAATGACCATGCAGAAAAAAGCATGGCTACTGCCGCAGAATTAAGTCTTTCGGCTAATGGAATAAGTAGTTTAGTTTCATCTATCCAGCAAATTTCTGAACAAACCAATCTACTCGCTCTTAATGCAGCCATTGAAGCAGCACGAGCTGGTGATGCAGGCCGTGGCTTTGCAGTGGTGGCAAGCGAAGTGCGCCAACTGGCCAGTAATGCTCATGATGCCAGCGCTAATATTGAAAAATTAGTCGCCACAGTTATTGAACAAACTGAACAAATTAAGAATGTAGTCATTACCAACCAAACTTGCTCTAGGGATATTGCTGTATCTTCAGAACAAATTGATCAAGTGGTGACTGATGTATTACAAAGCTCAGGCGTGATGAAACGAGTCATTGGAGAAGCCTCTATGACCGCTTTCTTAACCACGGTAAAACTAGATCACAGCGTATGGAAAAGTAATGTATACAGCGTGTTGGCAAATAAAGATCTAAATGCCAGTGTTAATAGCCACACTGAATGCAGACTTGGTAAATGGTATTACAAAGGCGAAGGTCAAAATTTTGCCAGTTTATCCAGTTTTAAAACTATCGAACAACCACATACAACCGTACACAGTGCAGGTAAAGCAGCTGTTATAGCCATGCAGTCGGGTAATGAGTCGACTATTTTGGCTCATCTTGAAACCATGGAACAGGCCAGTATCAATGTGGTTCGCGCAATCGATCATTTGCTCACGCAAAGCCAGCAGTAAAATTAACCTCACAACTTCATGAGCCTACAAAATAAATAATATCGTGTTGCATGATTTCCCCTCTAAATAACGTCAATGACACTTTAATCTGCAATCCTGAGGCTAGCGCCTTGGATTGAGGTTATTGTGCTGTCATTAATTAAGGTTAAAAAGAGCAATCACTTCCAATTACTATGGATTAAATTAGCCATAATAGAATAATATCAACACGAGGTTTAGCCACAAATAACCAATTAATGGGTCAATAAAATCACTGTCAGTTTTCACTAATTTATCGAGCTCATGGTATATTAGCGCCCATTCGAATTTGCTTATTCAGTTAAGGTTTACACATGAAAATCGGTATTATTGGCGCAATGGAGCCAGAAGTTGTTCATTTAGTTCAAGCTATTGTAGAACCAGTACATACAACAATTGCTGGCATCGAATTTATTAGCGGCACCATTGCCGGTAAAGACGTGGTTGTGACCCGCTCAGGTATCGGTAAAGTAGCAGCCAGTATTGCAACCACATTATTAATCGAAAAGTTTGCCGCAACCCATGTGATTAACACCGGTTCTGCTGGCGGTTTTGTCGATTCATTGGCAATTGGCGATATTGTCATTTCATCAGAAGTGCGTCATCACGATGTAGACGTCACAGCATTTGGTTATGAAATTGGCCAAATGGCTCAGCAACCTGCGGCATTTATGCCAGATAGCACCTTAGTCAATGCGGCCAAAAGTGCTGTCGCTGAATTAGGTGAAGTTAAGGCTATTGAAGGGTTAATTTGTACTGGCGACAGCTTTATTTGCGATCCTGTACGCACAAAAATCATGCGTGAAAACTTTCCAACGATGGCAGCTTGTGAGATGGAAGGCGCAGCGATTGCACAAGTATGTCACCAGTTTAACGTGCCATTTGTGGTTATTCGCTCGCTATCAGACAATGCAAACAATGACTCACCCGTTGATTTTGACTCGTACATTATCAAAGCAGGTATGCATTCAGCAATGATGGTTATCGCGCTATTACAACAGCTGTAATCGGTCTACACTTAGCTCGGACTCGCTATGGGCCGAGCTAAGCAGGCTTCATTAACAATACAACAGCACATTATTGAGTCTCTATGGTCAATCAATTATTCAATCCTCAATTACTGAGCCAAGACGGCGGATTGCTTCAGAGCTGTTGTATTTTATTTTGCGCATTAATATTGGCTCGGTTTGCTCCTATTCCTAGAGAGCTGCAACCATTATTATGGTTTAACCGTTTAGCGGTATTAATTTCCAGTAAGGTTAACCACCCAGACCGAGCGGTGAGCCAACAACTTATCGCTGGGATTTTAGCCACACTTATTTTGATAGTACCTAGCGGGATTATCGTCAGTTTTTTACTCAGCCTTGCCGCCTACCCATGGTTTTTTGAGCTAATCATCTTGTATTTTTGTTTATGCGACTCAGCATTTAAACCCGTGGCTGAAAAGGTCGTTACAGCAATAAAAACTGGTAATAAGCAAGACGCAAAACAACTACTCACCCCATGGGTACGTCAGAATACTCAAGTGTTATCTGAAGTCGGTTTAAGTAAAACCGCCATTGAAAAACTTTTTACCACTCCCATTTACGGCACCTTAGCGACTATATTGTTTTTTAGCTTAGGCGGCGCTACCATGGCATTAGTGGTGCGGATGTTAAGACAACTAGAACATTGCTGGCCACCATATCATCCACATTTTCACATTTTTTCGAGTTTTGTAGGCCAATTCAATCGGGTAATTTTTTTCATACCAACCTTATTATGGCATTGCTCGTTAGCGATTCAGTTTGGGCAACTGGGTATTAGGTCTATTTTTTCGCAGCCAATATCAGCTCAAGCCAATAAAAATCAATTGAATAATCATTACAGCAGTTATGCATTAGCGGCTAAGTTATTGAAGATAGAGCTTGGTGGCCCCCAGCAATTTATCGAAAATGGTAAGACAATTCGGGTCGATTTACCGAAAGTAAAAGCGGGTCCCTTGCCAGATCATCGCTACATAAGCCAAGCAATCACAGTGACACAAACCGCTAACCTATTTTGGATAAGCTTAACGTTATTATTGCCATTAATATGGACAGGATTAAGATTACTTTAAACGTATAAATCTTGTTTTAAACAGGCTATTATTTAGCAATTATGAATCAATATTTGTCTATTTTGTCTGTGCGTCATATTCGCTTGTTAATATAAGAATATTACATCACAAGCTCATTGCATTTTTACAACATATTAACCTTTTAAATAACAAAAAATTGATTATTGTCTGCTTAAAAACCTGTTTAGGAATATCGCTTTGTTGAACAACTTACATGTATCGTTAACGACTCCGGCATTATTATTCCCGGCAATTTCCTTATTGCTATTGGCCTACACAAATCGATTTTTTTCATTAGCGGCATTAATCCGCCAACTCAGTAACGACAAAAAACCAGTGCAAGGCGAGCAAATTAAAAATTTACGCCAACGCATCATTATCATCCGAAAAATGCAAGAAGCCGGTGTCAGCAGCTTTGCCCTATGTGTGTTTTGTATGATTTTGATTTATGTTGGTTTTAACCAAATTGGTTCGATAGTTTTTGGGTTAAGTTTATTGTTGTTATTATATTCGTTAATTTTATCTGTAATCGAGATCCGTATTTCAGTAGATGCTCTGACCATTCACCTTGAAGAGTTAAGTAAATGAGTCAGTGGATCTACTTTTTTGATTTATGTGGTACTGCGGTATTTGCCCTTTCGGGAGCGTTAGCCGCGGGTAAACATCGTATGGACCCCTTTGGCGTTATCGTGTTGGCTTCTGTTACAGCAATTGGCGGTGGCAGTATTCGCGATGCGCTAATAGGTGCTACACCGGTTTTTTGGATCCGCGATCCTAACTATATTCTTGTCATTCTTGCGACAGTAATAACCTGCTTAGTGTTAGTGCGTAAACCGCATAAATTACCGCCACGCTCATTATCTATTGCCGATGCACTCGGTTTAGCACTATTTACCGTAATTGGTGCGGAAAAAGCCTTATTACTCGGGTTATCTGGTATGGTCGCGGTGGTAATGGGATTAATAACCGGTGTCGGTGGTGGTATTATCCGAGATTTGTTATGTAGGCAAATTCCAATGGTGTTGCGAACGGAAATTTACGCAACCGCTTCCATCGTTGGAGGGATCTGTTATACCTTAAGCATATTTGTCGGCATGGATAGCATGACATCGATGTTGATCGCTATGTTCAGCACGCTAATCATCCGTCTGAGTGCTATCCGCTGGCACTTATCTTTACCGGCTTTTGATTTGAAAACAAAGAGAATTTAATGTGCGAATAATCTTCATATTATGCTGTTTGCTATTGAGCTTTCCGAGCAAAGCCAATATTGGTGATATGCCACGAGAACAACAACTCGCGATGCAATACATGGAAGCGCTTACGGATCATGACTATACCGTCCTGCGTCGTTTCTACTCTCGCGACACGGTATTTTACGATAAAACAGCCAATACTACTTACACTGGCGGTCGGCATATTATTGCGTTTTTACAGCGGGCTCATGAAGGTGTATTAGAATACCGTTTAAACGTAGAACACATGTTTAATACCGGCTCTCTCGTGGTGATAATAGGCAGTTATCGATTACGAGGCCCCGGCGATCAATATGGTAAACCCGGTAAAATTATCGACCTTGCGGTACCAGGTGTCACCACACTAAAATTTGATAACAATACTGAGCGTTTAATTGAGCAAATGGACTTAATGGACTATCAAACCATGTCTGATCAACTTGAGTCTCAGTAGTGTTGCAAATATAAATTAGCCATAAATTAACCATGGTTCAGACATAAAAAAACGGCTTACATTATAAGCCGTTTTTTATTCGCTAACATCCGTGATTACTTTAAAATCACTTTAGCAAATTTGCGTTTACCCACTTGGAATACCGCTTCAAGACCTGCATTAAAAATTTGGCGACTGTCTTCAACTTTCTCGCCGTCCATTTTAACTGCGCCTTGCTTAATCATCCGCATACCGTCAGAGGTTGAACCCACAAGGCCTGCATCTTTAAGTAAGTTAGCAATAGCTAACCCGTCGCCCGCTTCTAATACCACTTCTTCGATGTCATCAGGGATGGCACCTTTTTGGAAACGGTCGATAAAAGCTTGATGCGCCGCTTGTGCTTGCTCTTCATCATGAAAACGAGCAATGATTTCTTTGGCTAACAAAATCTTGATGTCGCGTGGATTTGTGCCCAATTCAACGTCTAACTTGAATTGGGCTAACTCAGTTAACGGACGGAATGACAACAGTTCAAGATAACGCCACATTAAGTCATCAGAAATCGACATCAGTTTGCCAAACATTTCGTTGGCAGGCTCGCTCACACCAATATAATTATGCGCCGATTTAGACATTTTCTTAACGCCATCTAACCCTTCAAGTAATGGCATCATGATGACAGTCTGCGGCTTTTGGCCTTCAGATTTTTGCAGTTCACGACCCATAAGCAGGTTAAACTTTTGGTCTGTACCGCCTAATTCAACATCGGCTTTCAATGCAACCGAATCGTAACCTTGTAATAAAGGGTACATAAATTCATGAATCGCAATCGATTGACCTGATGCATAACGCTTTTTAAAGTCATCGCGTTCCATCATTCGGGCAACAGTTTGCTGTGATGCTAAGCGGATCATGCCAGCAGCGCCTAATGGCTCTAACCAGCTAGAATTAAATTCGATGCGGGTTTTTGCAGGGTCCAAAATTTTATAGACCTGCTCTTTATAGGTTTCGGCGTTAGCAAGCACTTGTTCACGAGTCAGTGGCGGACGGGTGCTGTTTTTACCACTAGGATCACCGACCATACCGGTAAAATCACCAATCAAGAAAATCACTTCGTGACCAAGCTCTTGAAAAGTACGCATTTTATTCAAGATGACCGTGTGACCTAAGTGAATATCTGGAGCGGTAGGATCTGCACCTAACTTGATGCGTAAGGGACGCCCTTCTTTCAGTTTCTCAAGCAAATCCGCTTCAAGTAATATCTCATCGGTACCGCGCTTAATCTCTGCCAATACTTGATCTAAATTCGCCATCTCTACTGCAACTCCCAGGGCTTGCACAAAAAATAAAGAGGTCTATGTTACTTGTTAGCCACAGCAAATGAAAGAGTGTACACTTAGCCGATAATAACGAAAGAGAGAAATTGGTAACAGAGTCAATGGCAAAGCTTCTTACTTTATTCACATTGCTGCCAAAAGCACATCAAATCACATTATCTTTATTGGTGATTCTAACGACAATTATTCTGATGTTTCCATCGGAAGACGCTCAAGCATCTAAACAAACCCAACTGGTAAGTCAATCTGCTGACAAATCAGACATAGAAACCAATAAACGTTATGATATTCCGTTAGCCTTTCGCAGCCCAACACCACCGGGTAATAATGACAGTGCCGCTGAAGATGAATCGATTGATTTCATATCAAATGATGCCCTTGCATCACGTGATAATAGCGAAGAGGTAAACAGCGGCGAAACCCCTGACGATGAAGCGTTTGCCCATCATCTTGCCATGTTGCAAACAAGTACCTCTGATATTGATGGCATGATCAATGATATCGATCAGCAAGTTGCCACTCAAAAAGCCAAATTAAAACAACAAGCGGCTAATGATGATTATAGCGTTGAATACTATGAAGTGGCTAAAGGCGATACCTTAGGCGGTTTATTTAGCCGTGCAGGACTCAGCGCGAAAGATGTTTATGACATTACCCAATTACCCTTAGCGAAAAAGAATCTACTAAAAATCATGCCGGGCGAAGAAATCGCCATCAGTAAAAATGCTCAAGGTGAATTACAAGAATTAACCTATCGCATGGATAAAGTGTCGACATTAATTATCAGTCAACACAATGAGCAATACAAAGAAACGGTTAACACTAAAGAAGTCGTTAATCGCACCTCGTTTATTAGCGCCAATATCAAAAGTAACTTTTGGAATGCCGCTGCCGATGCAGGCTTGTCTGGTAACCACATTATGGAATTGGCCAATATTTTTGGTTGGGATGTCGACTTTGCTCTAGATATTCGTAAAGGCGATCACTTTTCGTTGTTATTTGAACAAGAATACGCCGACGGTCAATTTTTGCGTAATGGCAATATTCTCGCAGCAGAGTTTATTAACCAAGGTGAACGCTACACCGCAGTACGTTATACCGACGGTGAATACTATTCTGAAAATGGCAGTAGCATGCGTAAAGCTTTTTTGCGTTCGCCAGTAGACTTTAAATACGTCAGTTCTAATTTTAACCCCCGTCGCTTACATCCGGTAACAGGCCAAGTTAAAGCCCACCGCGGTGTCGATTATGTTGCTGCCATTGGCACGCCGATTAAAGCAGCAGGTAAAGGTAAAGTGGTTGAGGCCGGTTATAACCAGTTTAATGGCAACTATGTATTCATTAAGCACAACGAAACCTACACCACTAAGTATTTGCATTTAACTAAGCGCAAAGTAAACCGTGGTGAAACGGTTAAACAAGGCCAAATAATCGGTACTCTGGGTAAAACAGGCCGAGTCACTGGCGCTCACTTACATTACGAATTTATTGTAAATGGGGTTCACCGCAATCCACGAACCATCGATTTACCTAAATCAATGCCAATTGATAGCAGAGAGAAGAACAAATTCGCTGCACTCAGCAAGCAATTGATGACGCAATTAAAATCAAATCAACAACAGCAATTGGCAAGTAATTAATAAGCGGTTTTATTGCTGTTAACAGAGAGTCACTTCATGTCTAAGCCAGAGTATTTTATCGGTCTAATGTCAGGCACAAGCATGGATGGTGTAGATGCAGTATTGGTTGATTTTTCGGCCGAACATCCTGTGCTAATCGCCAGCCATACAGAAGCCATTCCTGCGCATTTATTAAAAGGCTTACAGCGTTTATGTCAACCCGAAACAGATGAAATTAACCGCTTAGGTAGGCTCGATCGCAGTGTCGGCAAACTGTTTGCTCAGGCAGTAAATCACTTATTGGCAAAATCAACAGTGACTGCCGCTGAGGTGATCGCGATTGGTTCACATGGACAAACCGTGCGTCACATGCCCAATTTAGAAATGGGTTTTACCTTGCAAATTGGCGATCCAAACACCATTGCCATTGAAACCAATATCGATGTTATTGCTGATTTTAGACGTAAAGATATCGCCCTTGGCGGCCAAGGCGCACCGTTAGTTCCGGCGTTTCATCAACAAGTGTTTGCTCAGTCTGGTCATTCAAGAGTTATTTTAAACATTGGCGGCATTGCCAATGTTACTTATTTACCCGGCAATAGTGAGCAAGTATTAGGCTTTGATACTGGCCCAGGTAACAATTTAATCGATGCCTTTATTCAACAAAACTTAAACCAACCTTTTGATGAAGATGGTGCCTGGGCAGATTCTGGCACCACCCACCCAGACTTACTCAAGCAGCTATTATCACACTCTTATTTTTCACTAGCCTATCCCAAAAGCACTGGCAGAGAGTTATTTAATCAAGCTTGGCTTGAACAACAACTCGCTGACTATAGCCATTTAGATCAACAAGACATTCAATCCACTTTACTTGACCTTACCTGTCACAGTATTGCTAATGACATTAATAAATTGTCACCGACTGGCGAATTGTTTGTTTGCGGCGGTGG
Source organism: Shewanella sp. S1-58-MNA-CIBAN-0166 (assembly GCF_040310085.1). Taxonomy (NCBI): domain Bacteria; kingdom Pseudomonadati; phylum Pseudomonadota; class Gammaproteobacteria; order Alteromonadales; family Shewanellaceae; genus Shewanella; species Shewanella sp. S1-58-MNA-CIBAN-0166. Next base: position 193,964 of record NZ_JBEOPN010000004.1, read on the forward strand.
TGCGTTAAATAAAGCCTTAATGCAGCGACTAGCCAATTTAGTTCCCGGTTATAAAGTCGATACTACCAGCGCCTTAGGTGTTGATGCTAAGTGGGTTGAAGGGATTGCCTTTGCATGGCTAGCAATGCGTTATCACCATGATTTACCCGCCAACTTACCGGCCGTCACGGGTGCGTCACGCACGGCTATATTAGGTGGCCGCTTTAAAGCGAGATAAACACACCAATATGTACGGTTTACTTTTGCAATTGTGGCCTCAATGTTATGATGCCCACAAATTTGCCCAATCGTTTGAAATTGGGCAAAGCCGTAACTTAAGATGAGAGTCAATATGAGCAACAAAACCAAAAGTGTGTCTGAACTGATGAATCTTACGCCAGAAGGCCGTTACGATTATATGGTTGAGCAAATTAAAATAGAAAAAATCATTTGGACACTTCAAGATCAAGATGGTTGCGTCATGCTAACCACTGAAGATGAAGATTGTATTCCAATGTGGCCATCTGAAGAAACGGCTGCACTTTGGGCCGTTGATGAATGGAAAGACTGTGAACCATTAGCCATTCCACTAGACGAGTTTCAAGAACGTTGGGTGAACGGCATGGAAGATGATGATTTATTTATCGCTGTGTTCCCAGTACAAGAAGACTTAGGTGTCGTTGTGCCACCGTTTGAAATGAACGAACGTATTTCGCCAAAGAAACAACAAAAGCATTAATGTGTTATGACAATAATCAGCTCGGAATCAAACCAAATAGATAAAGTAACGGTCAAACCACGTTTACCAAAACGACTTATCGGTTTAATGGTTATTTATACATTATCGTCTGTCAGTGGATTAATGGCCGCCAGCTCACTATCAGAGTTAAGTGCAATGTTATGCATTTTGACCTTGATGATGGTATTGGCAATTATCGGTCGCCAGAAAGCAGGTTTATATCTACTGCGGGTTTATTGTCTGTTGCAACTGCTGTTGTATAGCCTATTACCGATCATAATGTATGACCCAGATAATTTGGTTGCCGGACCAACGACATTTGATTTTGGTTTATTTCAAGCCGTAGTGCCTGATTGGCTTATATACTCAGTGCTGATTACCCTAGGTATTATACAAGTGTGGATTAGCTTTAATGCCAAAGTGAAAGCGTGGTTTAAACCGCGGATGAACCTCAACATTATGAGTAGCTAATCATCGGTTGTATTATTTAGAGATGTTGTCCAGAAATCAAAAAAGCCGTCGAAAGACGGCTTTTTATTATATAAATCCATTCTACAGTGAGATTGTTATCTCATTTATCGCGTGGTTTATCGCTGCTGTAAGACTCATTACACCGAGAAACTAGCCCCGCAGCCACATGTGGTGGTCGCATTAGGGTTTTTAACAAAAAAGCGTGAACCTTCAAGACCCGATGTATAATCCACTTCACCACCAACAAGGTACTGAAGACTCATTGGATCAACAACCAACTGCACACCTTGCTTTTCAATGGTGAAATCACCTTCGTTGACTTTTTCATCGAATGTAAAGCCATACTGGAAACCAGAGCAACCGCCACCTGTTACATATACACGTAGCTTTAATTCAGGATTCTGTTCTTCTTCTAACAGACCTTTTACTTTTATCGCCGCCGCATCGGTAAATTGGATCGGCATTGTTGCATCAACTTGTTCAGTCATTACTACCTCTTACTTCGGTGTCTACTGAGAATTATCCTTTACCTGACTATTTTGTTCAAGTATTACCCGCAGTTCTTTTTCACCCATCAACAGCTCTGGCACATTAAAGACTTGTTCAATCTCCCCGCCTTTCACCCCACGACTCGCAGCGACCTTCACTTTAACCATAATTCGTTGTAAATTAAAACCACTTGGCAGCACAAAATCGCTGTCCATTATTTGAAAATAATTAAACTCAAAATCCAGCTTTTTATTAATTAACTTGCTCAAAGACAGTTCGGCCGGCTGGTTATTTAGTGTGCCAAGCAACAATACAGTGGCGTTGGTTTTCACTTTTACTTTGCGTTTTTGCAACTGAGTTAAGATTAGTCGTAACTGATATTGCTCGGGAGCTACACCTTGAGATAATTCCACTCCATGAATTGCCACCCCTTCAACATCAGCATCGGTAACCATAACACTGCGATAAAATGCTAATTCTTTTTCTAACGCTTTCTGTGCAGATAATTGCTGACTAAACATTTCTTGCATTTCTTTGTTGGCATTATCAGCAATACTTAAGGCTAAATTTCGACTGGCAAGCGCTTGCGCTTGAGTCTCTAGTTCTTGCAATAATTTACGCTTACCACTGGCGCTATTTGGTGTAGCCTCTGGTGCAAATGAAAGCCATAGGTTAAAACTTATCGCTCCCAGCAAAAAACACACTACCATTAACCCTATTAAGTATATGCTTGATGTCCGGTTTTTGCGTTCTAAAACTTGCAGTCTGTCTAACCAGCGGTGATAATTTAACATTACGTTACAACCTTTTAATAAAATACAGTATGCTTGATGAAGCTTATTTGCTTAGGGCTTATATTTCTGTAGAGCTTAACATCTTGTTCAAATCCTATGCATTGTAAATAAGGTTCTAATGATAATAATTTGCTTGCCAAATAAAGCTTTACCAGCCAACGTAAAGAGCTAAAAAACATGCGCAGGCAGTACTTTGACCTGTTAAAAGGCGTTAGTGCAAATTGATGGAGAGTCATAACATGACACATACGCGTTATCGGTCAATCAATAAAAAATTGCCAAACATAACCCTAAAATATCAACAGACTTTAGAGTCAAACCGTGCAATTTAAGATAAATAAAGCCGCTATTATTCACGCCAAAAGAACTACGCGCAAATATCTACGTAACGAATTTAGAGATAAGTTATCTCAGGCTAAAATTAGTGTGCAACTTTGTGCACTCGCACTGTTATTTGCCATCATCGCCTCATTAGTGATTATCTTATTCCGGTTAAGCTTGGTGTGGGCAGAACAATATCTGCATGCAGATTCCATGAGCCTTAGCTCAACCTTAAGCGATTGGCGCTCTTACTTACCTTTAATCGGCGCGCTGCTTATTTGGTTGCTGTCATTGTTGGGGTCAAAGCGTTACCGGCGCATGGGCATTGCTTATGTATTGCATCGATTTAAATTGCACTACGGTAAGGTACCGCTTCAATCAGCTGCTGGACAGTTTTTTCAAGCATTAATCGCACTGATGACCAATTTTTCTGTCGGAAAAGAAGGCCCAGCGATTCACTTAGGTGCGGTGAGCGCAAGTGTTATGGCTGAGAAGTTCTCGTTACCAGACAATAGCGTGCGCATTATGTGTGCTAGTGGTATTGCCGCGGGTATTGCTGCCACCTTTAACGCACCGCTGGCTGCGGTTTTGTTTGTATTTGAAGTCATTGTACGAGAGTACAAAATTCATTACTTTTTCCCTATTATGCTATCTGCTATTTGCGGCGCGGTATCAAGCCAACTTGTATTTGGTAATATTCACGAATACGATTTGATCAATGTGATCCACATTCCACTCGATCATTATCCTATTTTACTCATTGGCGGACTTGCGCTGGGATGTGTCGCTGCCCTGTTTAACTTTTCACTGATGAAAGTCACTGCCACTGGCCAGCACTGGCCATTAATTTATCGTCTGCTCATTGCTGCAGCAGTCACCACTCTAGTTGGTTTAGTCATGCCACAGGCATTAGGCTCAGGCGATTTTGCCATCAATGAAGCCATTAGTGAGCATCCTAGTTTGTTGTTTTTAATCGCGCTGTTATTAGCAAAAATGTTGGCGACCATTGCTGCTATTGGCTTTGGCGTACCAGGCGGACTTATCGGTCCGCTCTATGGTATTGGCGCCTTAATCGGAGCAATTCTAGCTCTAGTCAGTAGCCTAATATTCCCGTCAATTGCGCCTTATGTTGGCTTATATACCGTGATTGGGATGACGGCGATGATGGGGGTTTGCCTGAGTGCGCCCCTAGCAGCATTAGTTGCATTACTTGAATTAACCAACGATGCTTCGATTATTTTACCGGCCATGTTTGTCACCATCCCAGCATTTTTGGTGGCGTATCAGGGATTTAATACCAATTCTATCTTGCTAAAACAACTTGATATTATGGGGCTTGGTTACAAAATTGCTCCGCTTAACCAAGGGCTACAAAAGAAAGGTGTGAGGGTACTGATGGATAAACGCTTTGTCATTGTTAATGATGATGACGAACTGCTACTTGAAGTACTCAAACGGGCAGCAGGTCGCCCAGTACTAGTGCGTAATGCTGAGGGAGAAATTGAAATGCTGCGCCTTGAAATGCAGTCATTTGAAGATTCAACCACGCTATCACGCCTCCCTATGCCGGGGTTACCAGACACGGCCACCCTAAATGAAGCTTATGAAGCGCTGGTCGCGAAACGCTCCGGTGAAGTGTATATCTATCGAGGCACTAATCAGAAAGTCGTTGGGGTAATAAGTTGGGCTAATTTACTTCAAGAAATCCGCTCCGGGCAGGTATAGTCCCAGCCTATCCTCGGTATAAGCTCTCACCGAGTGAAGAAGGAATGTACCTATTCAATCAACCTATTTTCAAAATAGGTCTATTGGCTAACAATACGTATTAACACCTTGAAAGCGATAATTTTATTAGCAAGTTAGACAGCTTAAATAGTGAGACGAAATGCTTTAACAAATATTCATTAACCCATACAAGGGCTGCTATAGCACAATGAAATTTGAGGTAGCTCGGTCAGTATGCCGCTCATTCAGTGCTGAATGAGTCATAAAGGCGCGCAACTTAATTCCATTAAAAAGTAAACTAAAGCCCTGCGAATGTTCTTCATAGCAGCAAGTGAATCTCAAAGTTCAGCACGGTTATTATATTTATCTGGCAGTTCTTTTCTGCTACAATTTTGCCTCAGCCACCCTACACATAACCTATATAACACTCTATATAATGCCCTATATAATAATACGGTAAAATAGCATGCTGTTCTGGTGAATATTTTGCCCCTAAACTTTGGAAATCAGGCTGATGACACAGTTCGAAGGTTCACATATCCTTTCAGTAAGCCAGTTAGATCTGGATTCGATTAACACTATTTTTAATGTTGCTAACAAAATGACCCCTTATGCTTTGCGTGAAAAACGCACCAAAGTGTTGGAAGGTGCCATTTTAGGCAATCTTTTTTTTGAACCTAGCACCCGTACTCGTGTCAGCTTTGGCTGCGCTTTCAATTTGCTTGGCGGACATGTACGAGAAACCACCGGAATGGCATCATCGTCATTATCAAAAGGCGAGTCCTTGTATGACACGGCTAGAGTACTATCAACTTACTCAGATGTGATTGCCATGCGTCACCCAGATGCCTACTCCGTCAAAGAGTTTGCTGAAGGCAGCCGAGTGCCAGTGATCAATGGCGGTGATGGACCAAATGAACATCCAACTCAAGCCTTGCTGGACTTATTTACCATCAAAAAAGAATTAAGCCATTCAGGTATGGGTATCGATGGTATGCATATTGCCATGGTAGGTGACTTAAAATATGGTCGCACTGTGCATTCACTTTCGCGCTTACTTTGTATGCATAAGGACATTAAGTTCACATTGATATCGCCAAGTGAGCTAGCAATGCCTGACTATGTGATCGCCGACATTGAAAATGCTGGCCATAAGATCACAATAACCGAACAACTTGAAGGTAATTTACATAACGCGGATATTTTATATCTTACCCGTATTCAAGAAGAGCGCTTTCCGTCACAGGAAGAAGCCAATAAATACCGGGGTAAGTTTCGCTTAAATCACAATATTTATACGCAACATTGCAAATCAAATACGGTGATTATGCATCCATTACCTCGTGATTCACGCGCGCAAGCAAATGAACTCGACAATGATTTAAACAGCCATCCAAGTTTGGCTATTTTTAGACAAGCCGACAACGGCTTACTTATACGTATGGCACTTTTTGCATTAACACTTGGAGTTGAAAACCAACTCGAAAAGTATGAGTGCCCAGTAAACTGGTATTCACGTAAAGCCGATAGATAATTGGCACACAATATTAAGGATTAGACATGACCCGTTCCGAAGTTTTATTTGAACAGGCTAAAAAAACCATTCCTGGTGGCGTTAACTCACCTGTACGTGCCTTTAATGGTGTCGGTGGTTCACCTTTGTTCATTGAAAAAGCTGATGGCGCTTATATTTTTGATGCCGATGGCAAAAAGTATGTCGACTATGTGGGTTCATGGGGACCGATGATTTTAGGCCATAATCATCCTAAAATTCGTCAAGCAGTGTTAGCTGCTGTCGAAAACGGCTTATCATTTGGCGCACCGACTGAACTTGAAGTAAAAATGGCTGAAAAAGTCATTTCAATGGTGCCATCGATGGAACAAGTTCGTATGGTAAGTTCGGGCACCGAAGCTACCATGAGTGCAATCCGTTTAGCCCGTGGATTTACTAACCGTGATGATATTTTAAAGTTTGAAGGTTGCTACCACGGTCATGCTGACTGCTTGTTGGTTAAAGCGGGATCAGGCGCATTAACGTTAGGCCAGCCAAGTTCACCTGGTATTCCAGAAGACTTTGCCAAGCACACTTTAACCGCGACGTATAACGACCTTGATTCTGTACGCGCTATATTTGAACAGAACCCAGACAATATCGCTTGTATCATCCTTGAACCCGTTGCGGGCAACATGAACTGTATCCCGCCAGTAGAAGGTTTTTTACAAGGCTTACGTACAATTTGTGACGAATTCGGTGCATTATTGATTATCGATGAAGTGATGACGGGCTTTCGTGTCTCTATGAGTGGCGCACAAGGTCACTATGGCGTAACGCCAGACTTAACCACACTTGGTAAGGTCATTGGTGGTGGCATGCCTGTAGGCGCATTTGGTGGCCGTAAAGACGTTATGCAATTTATCGCACCAACAGGTCCAGTCTATCAAGCGGGTACATTATCAGGTAACCCAATTGCAATGACTGCAGGTTTAGCGCAAATGGACGCTTTATGTGAACCCGGTTTGTATGAAGCGCTTGCAGACAAAACTAAACGTGTTGCTGAAGGCTTTAAAGCCGCAGCAGACAAACATGGTATTCCATTAAATATTACTTATGTGGGCGGCATGTTTGGTTTCTTCTTTACTGAAGATAACACGCCAATGACGTCATTTGCCCAAGTCACAAAATGCAACATGGAGCATTTCCGTCATTTCTACCATGCCATGTTAGATGAAGGTATTTATTTAGCGCCAAGTGCTTATGAAGCAGGCTTCATGTCTATGGCTCATGGTGATGCTGAAATTGAATATACTTTAGCTGCTGTTGATCGCGTTTTTGCGGCAATGAAATAGCTCAACTTCATCAGTTAACCTCTTTTTAGGTTAAGCAAACTGTTGGTAACAAAAATAGGATAAATAACTACGTTGTTTATCCTATTTTTATTTATGTTAACAAATTCCTATTACCTTTCTCTGTGTTAATTATTTTATCCACGACTTTGGTCGATAATTGACGAAAAAACTGTGATCTATATTGCGAAAATGCCCGTGGTGTGATGTGATCGCCCCGCCAAACGGAAAGCTTAATTGAACCTTAAAAAAAAGGCTGAATTAGGTTAGCAAAAATTCATGGTAATGATGTTGATTACCTACAACACAAAGTTGGAATTGCAGTCATGCTACATACCTTTCTTATCTCACTTGCAGTGCTTGCGCTGTTAAGTATCGTGCTCGAAGAAATTACCCATATTAATAAAGCCAAAACCACCCTGTTCCTTGGCTGTATTGCTTGGATCACCTTATTTATTGCCTCTGGTAGCCCAGAGAAAAGTAAACTGGTCGGTGACGAACTCAATGAAAACTTATTAGAAATTGCCACCTTATGGCTGTTTTTAATGTCTACTATGACCTTTGTTGCTTACCTTAACGCTAAAGGTATGATCCAAGTACTGGTGCAAAAAATATTTCCGCAGCAAGTATCTGTTCGCATGTTGATGATACAAGTTGGGATGTTTTCATTAGTACTGTCGACTTTTTGTGACAACGTGACAGCCACACTGGTGTCGTTAGGTTTACTGACCACCTTTAATTTAGACAAACAAATGCGTCGCCGTATGGCAGTGCTCATTATCTTTGCGGTGAACTCTGGTGGGGTTGCATTAATCACCGGCGATGTAACGACTCTGATGATTTTCCTTGCCGGTAAAGTGCATATTTCTGAATTATTAATTCTGTTCATTCCTGCCAGCATCAGCGTTATGATCCTAGCAATATTGTTCTCACTCAAAGCCGAAGGGCATGTGAGCACATCGCCAATTGAGCAAAACTACAATACCGTTGATATCGTCATTGGCTTGATTTTCTTCACCACCATCGTATTAACCATGGTACTTAACGTGCTGTTTGGTATTCCACCGGTATTGACCTTTTTATTCGGTTTATCAGTAATGTTCTTAGTCGGCACTACCCATAAGAGTAAAACCGAAGAAGTTCAGGTATTAGAATACATTCGCCAAGTTGAGTTCGATACCCTGCTGTTCTTCTTAGGTATCTTGTTACTGGTTGGTATGCTTAAAGAGATTGGTACGCTTAACCTATTAACAGAAGTCTATGGCATGTATAACCCAAGCATTTCTAACTTCTTTACCGGTGTCGGTTCTGCATTATTAGACAACGTGCCATTAACCGCAGCATTATTAAAAGCAGATCCCGTACTGACAACAGCACAATGGTTAGGCTTAACTTATTCGGTTGGTGTAGGCGGATCGTTATTAATCATCGGTTCGGCATCTGGCATCATCGCGATGAGTAAAGTTGAAGAACTGACATTCGTAAGCTACTTAAAATATGTTCCAGCATTACTATTATGCTACTGCATAGGTTATGGATTAACGCTGTTTTTAGCCAATAACATTCACGGCTAATATTAGTACGAGGGTTTTTCAGATAAAACAAAGGCGCTAATAGCGCCTTTGTTTTATGCCTAACATTCCAACATCGCCTTAAATTGCTGGCACTCTAAATTGCTCACCATCAATTTCTAATACGATATCTCGAGGACGAATTTCTACAATCGTCAGCTTATTCTTGATCATATCGCCCTGTTGTAATTCTACCCCATCGACATTTAACCAACGGTTACTTGGTTCTGTCGAATACACATGAGCATTAATATTAAACTCCGGTACTTGCAACTGCACACTCGCGGGTAAGTCACCATACTTAGGAATTTGCTGATTGGAAGGTCGAGGGATAGGATCTAATTTTGCTGACGTCACTTGCTGATTCGCCGACTGTTCATATTCAACGTCTTTAAGCGCAGTTTCAAACGCAGCAATCAAATTACTCTGCTCTTTAATTGATGGTGCTTTAACAGAGGCAAAATCGACGTCTTCTGCGGCAGCATTTACTTGCAAGCGCAATGCCTCAAGCTCTGCTAAACCTCGGCGATTAGCCTTAGCACCCAATGCAATAGCTTCTTGCTGCTGCGCCTGTTGACGATTGCTCTCTTGTGTCTGATATTCATCAACGCTGCTATCTTGCCCGCTTTGATAATTATCCTGTTCATAACCTGCTTGCTGCTGATAGCTTGGTTGCTGAAAATTGGCTTGTTGGGCGTTGGTTTGTTGAGAGCTAAATTGTTGAGAGTTGAATTGCTGGGAGTTAGCTTGTTGAAAATTGCGCTGGCCATCATTTGCTTGCAGATATGGTTCATTCACACCAGAAGACTCAGCGTAACCATTGTTATTATAACTTGCCGCTTGCGTGTTCATTGCATTCGTATTGAAAGGTTTGGCAATAGGTAATGCCACCTTACCCGCTAAACGAATATCATCGTTATTTTGTACCGCAGATTCATTTTTGTTACCGGCTAATGCTTCAGGTGTTTTATGTGGTGTAACAACAGCAACTGGCGCCGTGACAGTTTGTTGTGCATTAACGCCATTATGCTGGATAGTTGATAACGATGCAGACGGTGACTGTAATAGCACACTCATGCCCCATGCAGCGCCAATGCCCAAAGCAATGGCTACAGCCAATACACTATACTTATTCAACTTATTTGAGCTGTTAGATTGCGATGTATATTGAGGCGGCTGCGTCGACATAATATCGACAACATCACCTTGTTGCTGCTTTTTACGGTTAACCGCATCTAATAAAATTGACATTAACTGCGCACCTCAGAGGCACTTAAACGTGGGCCTTGCTGGCTCAAATATAAGTTAAGTTGCACCAAAGTCTGATTGCCTGCTATACCATCTGGCTTTAACCCATGCTGACGTTGAAAATTCATTAATTGTTGCTCTAAATCACTATCAAACTGCGTCAGTAGCCGTGCACGTCGCTTGTTGACTAACGCTAAGCTATTTTCGAGCCATTGCACTTGTGCCAAGCTAGAGGACTGACCAATCTCACGCGGCAAGACACTATCTGGTTGCCACAAAATTTCAAAAGTGCCGCTAAAGTGGCGGTCAAACCAATCTTTATTCACCCAAAATTGTTGCTCGCCCAGTTGCAATAAAATCTGTTCGGCTTGACGCTCAACAATTACGCCATAAAACACGTTCGTTTGCGTATCTTGCAAGTAAACAACTGCGGGGTAATTAAGACGCATAATACTGTGCCAATTACCTTGTTGCTGATAACAGGCTAAATCTTGTTGCTGCGCAGCTTGGCAGGCAGACAAGCCGATAATAGGCTGTTTATTCCACAAGCCAAATAATCCGGCAAAGGCATTATCAATGCTACTGCTTTGTAGCATTGCTTGGCGCATAATTTGTTGTTGTGCATTGGCAACTGGAGTTGCTGCTTGTACTTGTTGAGTTTGTGCAGCTTGGTTTATCTGGCTAGGCATAACTGCAGGCGTTTGATTGGCTAGGCTAGATTGCGCTTGAACATCTGCTATCGCCGCATTCGCATTCATATTGTTTTCAATGGCTGAACGATTAAACAGATAAAATGATAAACCAAAAGCGAGCACCAACGCAGTAGCGGCAATAAATGGCCAGCGTTTATCGCCTGGTACATCAATATCACCCAATACTTCGACCGCAGCTTGATTAACCATTTTGTGATCGATCGGAACCTTAGCTTGCCCATAACCAGCCATTAATGCACGTTCACATAATAAGTTGGTTAAACGCGGAATACCGCCAGAATGTTTATGTAACGCGGTTATCGCCTTACGTGTAAATAGCGGTTCATGCCTACCGGCAACCTGCAAACGGTGCAACACATATAGAGCAATTTCATCTTTATTTAGCGGTAATAAATGATAGCGAGCGGTGATCCGCTGTGCTAACTGACGTAAGTCTTGACGCTTTAGCAGTTGTTGTAATTCTGGCTGGCCAATCAAAATCACTTGCAGCAGTTTTTTGGTGTTGGTTTCTAGATTGGTCAATAAACGCAGCTGCTCTAATACTTCCGAACGCAAATGCTGTGCTTCATCAATAATCAGCACCGTATTACGACCATTTTTGTGATTATTCAGTAAGTACATGCTGATTAAATCAGTCAACTGCTTTAACGTCGGATTTTCACCGTATTTAATTTCCAGCTCATCACATAGGGTGGCTAAGAGTTCAAGCTCTGTTAACGATGGGTTTAGAATAAACGCGGTGTCGGTATTATCGGGTATTTGTTGTAATAGACAGCGAGAAACAGTGGTTTTTCCAGTGCCGACTTCACCCGTTAATAATACAAAGCCACCGGTTTCACCTAGGCCGTAGGTTAAATGAGCCAACGCCTCACGATGACGGTCACTTAAGAACATATAATGAGGGTTAGGTGCGATAGAAAATGGATTATCGTTTAATCCATAGAAGGCTTTATACATTCGACCAAAAATCCTTATTTGAAACTGACGGCTCACGTTAATGCTTGTATGACAGCTTGTCAAAAGTTAGCCGTAAAAATCTAACTCTGATAAGATTTAAGCAACTTATTATTACACGTTGTGGTACGCCATGAAGATTTATTTAGTAGGCGGGGCCGTACGCGATACCCTTCTTAAACAAACTGTCGTTGATAAAGATTATGTGGTTGTTGGCAGCAGCGTAGAAGAAATGCTCACATTGGGTTATCAGCAAGTCGGTAAAGACTTTCCTGTTTTTTTACACCCTAAAACTCAGCAAGAATATGCGTTAGCCAGAACAGAACGAAAAACCGGTAAGGGTTATCAAGGTTTCAGTTGTGACGCCAATAAAGATGTCACCCTCGCCGAAGACTTATTGCGCCGTGATTTAACCATTAATGCCATCGCGCAAGATGAGCACGGCACACTGACGGACCCGTTCCACGGTATTGCAGACATTAACGCTAAAATACTTCGCCATGTGTCAGATGCCTTTGTTGAAGATCCTTTACGCGTGTTACGAGTGGCTCGTTTTGCCGCTCGATTTCACCACTTAGGGTTTACTATTGCACCTGAAACCTTACAGTTAATGACCGACATAGCTAATAGCGGTGAATTAGATCACCTCACCCCAGAACGCGTATGGCAAGAATGTGATAAAGCATTAAGCAGTCAAAGTCCGCAGGTTTTTTTCAATGTATTAAAGCAATGCCAAGCATTAACAGTGTTATTTCCTGAAATTGATGCGTTGTTTGGCGTGCCACAACCTGAAAAGTGGCATCCTGAAATAGACACCGGTATTCATACCCTCATGGTTCTCGAGCAAACGAGTCTGTTAAGTGACAACAAAGCAGTACGTTTTGCCGCTCTAGTTCACGATCTAGGTAAAGCGTTGACCCCAAAACAAGATTGGCCGAAGCATTATGGCCACGGGCAGAAAGGTTTGCCGGTCATTAAAAAGCTTTGTGAACGAATTAGAGTGCCAAACGAATACCGTGATTTAGCATTATTAGTCAGCGATCAACACCAAAACATTCATAACGCGTTTGAACTAAGAGCAGAAACCATCGTCAAATTATTTGATAAAGGTGATTTTTGGCGAAAACCTCAACGCTTAACAGAGCTACTATTATGTTGTCATGGCGACTTAAGAGGACGAACTGGATTTGAACAAGCACCCTATCCACAAGCCGAATATTTACTACATTGCTATGAGTTAGCGAGCAACGTCGATGTGCAATCGATTATTGCCGCGGGTTACCAAGGATCACAGATTAAAAGTCAACTTCAGCTAAATCGAGCCGAAACGATTAATAACTATAAAATACAATACATTGAAAGCAAGCAGCTACATTAGCTATTGCCTATTTAGGGTTTTATGAAAAAAAGCGGAAAAAAGCATTTTTTAACAGGGAATAAGCAATAAATCACTAAGATTTATATAAATTCGGCAATTAATGATGCTTTTGGCCCGGTAGACTTGCAATTTTCATTTATTTCGCTATTTTAAATGAACAATCTTATATTTGCCTATAGCAAATAAAAAAATCTGTGACATAATTACGCCGTTGCAAAGGCACATGCCGTTGCACTATTTAACAACCTATATATTAAGGGATTTACCCATGAACAAGAAAGTACTGATGATTGCTGGTGTTGCGATGACTGCTTTATTAGGTGGTTGTGCTAACACTACTGCTTTAGAAGAAAGCGTAGCAAACCTAGGTAACAAAGTTGATCAACTATCAGCACAAGTTGGTTCTTTAAAGTCTGAGCAAAGCAAGCTATCTGCTGATGTTAAAGGCGCTAAAGCTGCTTCTATGGACGCACAAGCCGAAGCTAAACGTGCTAACGACCGTTTAGACAACATGGCTTCTTCTTACAAAAAGTAAGAATAGTTATTAAAAATTAGCTTATTTACATAGGTTGATTATTAGGGCTTGATTGTTGATACCACTACTCTAAGTAGTACTTCAACATCAAGCCTTAATTATTTGTGCTTCGCGTAGAAAAGTAATAGTAAGCGGTATCAAGCGGTATCAAGCGGTATCAAGCGGTATCAAGCGGTATCAAGCGGTATCAAGCGGTATCAAGCGGTATCAAGCGGT
>NZ_JBEOPN010000005.1:0-162975 GCF_040310085.1 Shewanella sp. S1-58-MNA-CIBAN-0166
TATCCACGCTCAGTGCTCTATATACCTAGCCGTTATCCACTTAAATATAAACAGTAATGCTTATCCGAATAGCATTACACACTGAGTATGGCCTTTAAAATGAATATTAACTGATATTGATTAGCGAATAATTTGCTTCAACGTATTCACAAAAACACTGATGTCATTAGCACTAATATCTTTATGAGTCACCAAGCGCAACTGCCGGCTCGGACTAATGATAATACCTTTATCGGCCAGTTTGGCAGTAAGCATTTTAGGGTCGATATGTTCTGCGAGTGTGGCGAAAACCATATTGGTCTGCACCAAACTAACATCGACAGCAAACTCACTCATTTCAGCCAACAACAAAGCCAAGGTTTTTGCATTGTAATGATCATCCGCTAAACGATCGACCTGCTCAGTTAACGCCAACTTAGCCGCTGCAGCGATAATACCTGCTTGACGCATTCCACCACCGAGCATTTTACGCCAACGTGTCGCTTTACCAATTAATCGCTCATCGCCTAACAGAATCGACCCAATCGGTGCACATAAGCCTTTTGATAAACAAATCGATACAGAGTCAAAGTATTGAGTAATATCGGCAATAGCAATGCCCTGCGCAACCGCAGCATTGGCAACCCGGGCACCATCTAAATGGATTTTAAGCCCACGATTAAACGCAAGACTTTGTGCCTGGGATAAATAATCTTGGTTTAATACCTTGCCGCCAATGGTATTTTCTAAGCTCAATAACCGTGTTCTTGCAAAATGCACGTCATCAGGCTTAATCGCAGCTTCAATATCATTCAATAAAATACTGCCATCAGCTTGATTATTCAGAGGCTGAGGTTGAATGCTGCCTAATACCGCTGCCCCGCCGCCTTCAAACTTATAGTTATGAGCTTGTTGACCACAAAGATACTCATCTCCGCGTTCACAATGAGACATCAATGCCAATAAATTAGCTTGCGTACCAGAACTGACAAACAGAGCACCATCAAAGCCAAACATCTCTGCAGCCATATCTTGTAAATTATTGACGGTCGGATCATCACCATAAACATCATCACCGACCTCCGCCCTCGACATGGCTAAACGCATTGCTTCAGTCGGTTGAGTCACCGTATCACTTCGAAAATCAATCATGCTGCATCTCTATCCTCTTTTACTCAACATTATGGAAGCTACGCAACTACTTCGCCGCTGATGAAATTTCTGTTAATGCCGCTAAAGCAGCTTCGTAGTTTGGGTGTTCACTTACTTCAGTCACTAATTCTTGATATTTCAATATGCCTTGAGAATCAATAATAAAAATTGAACGGGCTAATAAACCACGGTCTTTGATCAACAAACCATACTTTTCGCCAAAATCACGCCATACGGAGTCAGACAACACTTTAATTTTATCCACATTTTCGGTTTGGCAAAAACGCTTCTGAGCAAACGGTAAGTCTTCGCTAATGGTTAACATGACCACATTGGCATCATATTGAGTAAACTCTTTATTAAATCGTTTGGTCTGTAATGCACACACGCCAGTGTCTAAACTGGGTACCGCGCTAATGAGTATCGTCTTACCTTTAAAGTCACTCAAACTGACTGGATTAAACTTTTCATCCACAACAGTAAACAAGGGTGCAACCGTATTTATACTCGGTATTTTACCTTCTAAAGCAACAGGGGTTCCCCCCATAGTAATCATGGTTTTCTCACCAGCAAAACTGGGGGCACTCATAACCGATGAGGATAATAATGTGATCACTGCAATGGTAGAAAATAGCTTCATGGAAAACTCCTGTTAAAGGTACTGATGAGCGGTTTGAACTGGGTGCTAACGAGAGATCTTAGTAAACATGACACCAGTAGAAATAGTTAGAGCCAATAGTTACGCAAATGATAGCTAATGGCTCAGTGCTCTTATGATAAAGATAGTTAATCAGTTTTAATATTATATATTTAACTTTGAATCGATATTACTAGATAAAATTTTCTCGATACTCTTTAAAAGCCAGTTTAGTGACTTAATAAGCCTCAATCTACAGTTTAGACATTATTAGTTATTGTAGTATCGACAAGGCATTTTACGATGTAACGCTTAACGATCATATACTTTCCTAAAGGGCTAAATGACCTAGCCCAACAGGAACGGGGTTTGATTAACGTGACCAGTTGGTTTTGCTCAGTTCAACAATTTCATTACCTTTACCATTAATTAGCGCTTTCATCATGTAAACGCTAAAGCCTTTCGCCTGCTCGAACTTAATTTTTGGTGGCATCGCAAGCTCTTGTTTCGCCGTATCGACTTCAAGAACAACTGGCCCAGAGTGCTCCATCATTTCCGCCATTGCTTCGGGTAGTTTGCCTGGATCGTTGACATGGATCCCTTTCAGACCACAAGCTTCAGCAATTTTTGCAAAGCTTGGATTCTCTAGATCAGTATCATTTGATAAGTAGCCACTGGCTTTCATCTCCATGGCGACAAAACCCAGTGAGCGGTTGTTATAAACAATAATTTTAATCGGTAGGTTAAGTTGTTTCAGAGAGAGTAGCTCTCCCATCAACATCGAAAATCCACCATCACCACACATTGCAATTACCTGACGATTACGATCAAGTGATTGAGCTCCCATTGCCTGTGACAATGCATTAGCCATTGACCCATGGTTAAATGATCCAATTAAACGACGTTGACCATTCATCGATAAATAACGAGCAGCCCAAACTGTTGGCGTGCCAACGTCGCAGGTAAAGATAGTATCTTGACCTGCTTGCTCATCAAGCAGACGGGTTAAGTATTGTGGATGAATTAAATTATGTGATGTTTTACCATTGGCGAGAACATCCAAATCTTTTCGGGATTCTTGATAGTTTTTAACACACTGCTCTAGGTGAGCGCTAGAACGGCCTTCCTTAATAAGTTCAAGCAGTGAAGTGACGGTATTTTTGGTATCCCCTAGAACACCAAAATCAATCTGCACATGTCTCCCGAGTGACGCGGGCTGATTATCAATTTGTAAGATAGTGATATTTTCTGGATAGAAAGCTCGATAAGGGAAGCTGGTGCCTATCATCAACAACGTATCTGCTTGTTGCATTGCGTGGTAACCAGATGAAAAGCCGATAAACCCAGTCATCCCAACATCGTAAGGGTTATCATATTCAAGGAACTCTTTACCGCGCATGGCATGTACAATGGGTGCTTGTAGTTTTGCGGCTAAGGCAACAATTTCATCATGAGCATCTTTACAGCCAGCACCACACAATAAAGTGACTTTGCCGCTTTTATTAAGGTGAGTAGCAAGTGTTTTTGTGTCAGCTAAATTAGCGATATAAGAAGCAGGTTTTGGGACGTTCCATTTTGGTTTGGTCGTTTCAGGCATCGCCTTAAGCGCGATATCTCCCGGAAGAACCAGCACACTAACATCATTATGTAAGATAGCCTGACGCATGGCTGTTTCGAGTAAATATGGCATTTGTTCAGGGCTGGAAACTAATTCACAAAAAACACTGCACTCTTTAAATAATTCTTGTGGGTGAGTTTCTTGGAAATAATTGCTGCCAATTTCTGATGAAGGTATATGAGCAGCAATGGCTAATACTGGAACTTTATTACGATGACAATCGAACAAACCATTAATCAAATGAAGATTACCTGGACCACAAGAACCAGCACAGACGGCCAACTCTCCTGAAATATGTGCTTCTGCACCTGCGGCAAAAGCAGCGCTTTCTTCATGGCGTGTTCCTAGCCATTCAATCGTACCCATTTTTCGCAAGCTATCACTAATTCCGTTAAGTGAATCGCCAGTTACCCCCCAAATCCGTTTCACGCCTGCTTGTTCAAGGGTTTGAGTAATAAAACTTGCGATACTTTGACTCATATTAAGATACTCCTAAGTATGAAATTTGATGAAAAAAGGTGCAGCAGTAGATTTTTAATCAATGACAACCAAAAATCTTACCTTTAATTATCATCCTCTTGGAAACGCTGCTTAACAATGCTAAATGGTTATTTTTTCATAAACATTTATTTTTTATATGTTCAAAAAAATATATATTTATGAAATAAGGCGTTATGGCTGCTAAAAACAGTAAATAATAAAAGTAAGACTAACTAGATGATTATTGACGCACAAAAAACAACTCAATTAAGGATGTTTTTGGGGAGTAGAGCGGATATTAGGTATAAAAAAACCAGCAAATGCTGGTTTTTAGAAGATTAACTTATCTGCAATATTATTTTGCTGGAACTTCTTTCACATGCAAATCCATTTGTGGGAATGGAATTTCAATCTCAGCTGCATCTAATGCATTCTTGATTTGCTCAAGCAATTCAAAACGCGCAGTCCAATAGTCTGGTGTTTTAACCCACGGACGTACAACAAAGTTGATTGAAGAGTCAGCAAGCTCAGCTAGACCGATAGTATAACTAGGGTCTTTTAACACAAACTGATTATTATCTAAAATATCCGCTAATACCTTCTTAGTTTTAGCGATATCAGCAGTATACGAAACACCAATCGTTAAATCGATACGACGCTTTTCTAGTGCTGAATAGTTGGTGATAGTGCCGTTCATAATCGCTGAGTTAGGCGCGATAATCATTTTGTTGTCACCAGTACGTAAACGGGTTGAGAAAATGGTAATTTCATCAACTACACCGGCAACACCAGCCGCTTCGATAAAGTCACCTACGCGACATGGACGGAAAAGCACCATCAATACACCTGATGCAAAGTTCGAAAGTGAACCTTGTAATGCTAAACCTACCGCTAAACCCGCGGCACCGATAACCGCAACCAATGACGCAGTTTGCACACCAACTTGACCCAGCGTGGCGACAATAGTAAATACAAACACCAACATCCACGCTAAGTTTGCCACAAACGAAACGACTGTTGTATCCACTTTGCGGTTGGTCAATAATTTGGTTGTTATGCGTTTTGCTACACCGGAAAAATACTTACCGATGAGAAAAATAACAATAGCAGCTAGCGCTTTAAGACCATAAGTCATCAAAAACTCAGGTGCCTGCTCCACTAAAGCATCTAAACCTTCTATATGTTCCATTTCTTTCTCCATTTTAATAGCAGTCTTATTCTGCCGATATAATAAATTCTACTCGTCGATTACGCTGACGCCCTTCTATAGTGGCATTATCCGCGATCGGATTTTTGTTACTCATGCCAACGATCTCAATCGACGTCGGTTGAAATTGGTACTCATTTACGAGTAAATCTTTAATGGTGGCTGCACGTTTAAGTGATAGTGAGCGGTTAACAGCATCACTACCAATATTATCAGTGTGTCCCTCTAAACGAATAGCCACTTGAGGATGTTGCTCAATGTATTGCTGTACCCTAACCAAGGTTGGTCGCTGAGTTAACAACACTACTGATTTATCAAAATCAAAATACACAGGTTGAAGAATAGACCCAAAACAATCTACTGCCACAGAAACATCTCGTTGTTGACGACATTGTTCAGCAATAAGGGCCGAATTATTTGTTACTGTCGCGCCTAATTCAGCTTCATCAAACTCAGCATCATCTTCGGCATCTTCATCAACAATCAACAATTCAGTATCAATACAACCATTTGCCATAACAACGCTATTAACAGGGGTATCATTACAGGCATCTTTTTTATCAGGAACGCCGTCAAAATCTGTATCAACCCAGGCATGGGCAGTGCAGATAAAACAGCCAATTAAAATCAATGTCACAGCTCGAATGATAGTCATAAATACCTCTTCGACATGACATCGAAATTTGTTAAAGAATCGTATTTTAACTGTTTATCGCTGAAATTAAAAGACAACACTTTATAATCAACACCTTGCACCATCATGCTTAACTGAAATGTCACTTAAGCGTGATATAGGTATCGGCTCGATGCCAGAAAACCTTATTAATTTCCAGCTAACTTTGCAACAAAAACAACACAAATAACTAACATTACTGATAGTTGATTGTTTGTATTGACACATTTTATAACAAGCTTAACCTCTCTGTTCCCCGCATTAACATTGACTTTGCCGGCATGAAAAGGGTATATAAGGTTAGCTTTTTGATGTTTGGTTAGCATTCAGCGTCAAACTGACATTATTTAATATAAAAAATAAACAATAAAGTTGCTCAGTATTGCTTCATCACGGTCAAACACCCGTTATTTCAAGTGTTAGTTGATAAGGCAATCATAGACAACTCTTGCAAACAATTATTTCTGTGACGATATTTTCTCACAGGCAATCACAAGCTTAAGGTGGAAGACTTAATGAGTGACGCAAAACCACAAGGTACATTGTTTGGACACCCTAAGGGGCTGTTCTTGCTTTTTACAACAGAACTATGGGAACGCTTTAGCTATTACGCAATGCGTGCAATTTTAGTACTTTATTTGGTAGATAAAGTGCAAAGCAATGAAGCAGGTGGTGGTTTAGGCTGGAGCCAAGCAGACGCATTATCTCTATATGGTACTTTTACCGGTTTAGTTTACTTAACACCATTAATTGGTGGCTGGCTAGCAGATAACGTATTGGGTCAACGTAAAGCCATTTATATTGGTGGCTTCTTAATGGCAGCGGGTCAATTTACGCTTGCAGCACCACATAGCTGGATGCCGGGTTTAGAAACCACTATGTTTTATATTGGTTTAGGGACGCTAATTATAGGTAACGGCCTATTTAAACCAAATATCTCCACAATGGTAGGTGATTTATACCCTGCTGGTGATCACCGTCGTGATGGCGCATTTACCATATTTTACATGGGCATCAACTTAGGTGCAGCCTTGTCAGGCTTTATCGTTGCTTGGGCTTACACTTCATTTGGTCATGAAGTGGTTATTGGTGGTGAAGACGTGTTTATCAATAACTGGCAAGCAGGCTTCTTCTGCGCCGGTGTTGGTATGATTTTATCGTTGATTATTCAATTTTTCTTTGCTCAAAAATTACTTGGCGACATCGGTACCGAACCGGCAGCTAAAGTAGAACAAAGAAAAAATGCAGCGAGAGGTGAAACCAGAAGTGAACCACTAACTAAGATTGAACGTGACCGTATTAAAGTCATTATGGTAATGGGGTTATTCACCATTATTTTCTGGGCTGGCTTCGAACAAGCAGGCGGATTAATGAACTTGTTCACCAACAATTTCACCGATCGTATGATTGGCTCGTGGGAAGTACCGACCACTTACTTCCAATCACTCAATGCTATCTTTATTGTTGTTTTTGCCCCAGTGATTGCCTCTATTTGGATCCGCTTAGGTAAAAATGAACCTAACTCACCCGTTAAATTTGCGTTAGGTTTATTCTTACTGGCCATTGGTTTCTTATTCATGATGGGCGCAGTGTTCGAAATGGGTGGCGACGCTTCAGTTAAATCAAGCATGTGGTGGTTAGTAGGAGCTTACTTCTTCCACACCATGGGTGAATTATGTTTATCACCAATTGGTTTATCGATGGTCACTAAACTGGCTCCACTGCGTATTGCATCATTAATGATGGGTGCATGGTTCCTATTTATTGCTGCTGCAAACAAAATTGGTGGCCTAGTCGGTTCATTGATTGGCCATGGCGGCGAAGTCGAAGAACAACTCGCTAACGCAATGGCAATTTTTGCCGGCATTGGTATTACCGCGGTCGTCTCAGGTATTATTTTATACCTAATGTCAGATAAATTAGTTGACTGGATGCACGGTGCAGAAAACAAAAATGAGACTGAAGAAGAAGTATTAGAAGAAGAAATTGCAGTCACGGCCGAACACGAAGGAATTCAACGTTAATTGGTTTTGATGTAATTGTTATTCTTAATAAAATCCCCTCCAAGTTTCACTTGTGAGGGGATTTTTTATATACCCACATCATCCTGCTAGGATCGCTTCGCTGCTAGAGCAGACTTCGTCCTGCTAAAGTCGCTTCGCTACTAGAACGGACTTCGTCCTGCTAGGATCGCTTCGCTACTAGAACGGACTTCGTCCTGCTAGGATCGCTTCGCTGTTAGAGCGGACTTCGTCCTGCTAGGATCGCTTCGCTACTAGAACGGACTTCATCCTGCTAGGATCGCTTCGCTGCTAGAACGGACTTCGTCCTGCTAGGATCGCTTCGCTACTAGAACGGACTTCGTCCTACTAAAGTCGCTTCGCTGCTAGAACGGACTGCGTCCTGCTAGAATCGCTTCGCTGCTAGAACGGACTTCGTCTGCTAGGATCGCTTCGCTGCTAGAGCTGACTTCATCCTGCTAGGTTCACTTCGCTGCTAGAGTTGACTTCGTCCTGCTAAAGTCGCTTCGCTGCTAGAACGGACTGCGTCCTGCTAGAGTCGCTTCGCTGCTAGAGCTGACTTCATCCTGCTAGAATCGCTTCGCGGCTAGAGCTGACTTCGTCATGCTAGAATCGCTTCGCTGTTAGAGCGGACTTCGTCCTGCTAGGTTCGCTTCGCTATGCTGTTTGCTTTTATAGCCTCTAGCCGCGAAGCGTCCTCGCAGCGCAGCGCTCTAGGTTTCTAGTGTCTAGTGTCTAGTGTCTAGTGTCTAGATAGACTTAAACAATGATCAGCGACACGCTAACTGCATAAAGCCACCTGCTTTAATATCGGATTGATAAACCAATCCTGTAAAACGGTTATCAAGCAGTTGTTGTTTATGCTCATAAAAATGTGTGCCAATACAAATTTGTTCATCCAGTAACAAGGTTCTAGTTTGCATACTCGGCTTATCCCATACAGTACTGCCAAGAGGTGCTGATTCTGGCAATGCTAGAGGAGTAAGCTCATTACCGTTACGTAAATAGCACCTTAATCCTTTACCAGACTGCCCTATTGATAACTGGTAGCGGGTCAAATCGAGGCACACATAAATAATATCGGTATGAATATGTAACCCAGACTTCACCATACGCTCATGAAGATAAGACAACATATTATTAGGTTCGATTAAGGTATTACTTAAACCATTTCTAAATAACTTAAGTTTTTGATTAATAAAACTACGCAATAAGACACAGCCAAAAGCGGCGCTATTATCCTCAGGTGAAAAGTGTGCCATATACATCACTAAATGATGCTCCCCCACCATTGTAGAATCGATGAAGTAAGCACTAACATCATTATTTTTAAATAGACTGTAATTGATTTCGGCTTTGGGATAATAGATATGCGACGCAGGAAATAACTGCTGCTGAACACTTTTGGCCGCTTGAGCATTTTGCTCAAGTAAAGATAAGTTATCGGTAAGCTCTTGATAAGATAACTCATTCATTTCTTGTAAATGCGATTGCCCAGAAACATTCATCGGCGTAGCGGCTGACATCATCGCTTGTATGATTGCCTGCTCAATAATGAATAAATCAGCAATAGGTTTAGTCAGATAATCACTGGCACCGATGCGCAATGCTTCGACAACATCAGACATCACATCATTACCAGAAATAACAATAGCGGGTATAGCAGGATTAATATCTTGCATTTGTTTAAGCATCGACAAACCATGAAGGCCTGGCATGCTTAAGTCTGCAATAACAATATCAAAAATAGCATCGGAAAAAAGGGCTATGCCTTCATCTCCATTACATGCTTGTTGAACCCGAGCACCTTGCCGCTGCAAAAAATCAGCAACGACATGGCGAAATATCGGGTCATCTTCAACAAAGAGGATCTCGACATCAGTAAGCGCCATACAACAACCTCGCAAACTACACTGCCGAGGTGCCTGTATGCCTCGACTATTCTAGTTCATCTAAATATTCGTCAAGTAACTCATCGTCCGCTTGACTAGATGGCACATCACCATCAAAAACTTTGTAATCCATATGCTGCAAATAGGCATCTTTTACAAAAGCATAAGGATCAAGAGCATTGTCTAATAATCTTTCTTGATCAATGGCTTTAGAACGAGCATCCAAGCCTTTTAAACCCCATTTTAATACTGACTGCCACATCGTTAGCTCAGATAAAGGAAAGTATAGACCATCTACCCAGTCAGAGGCGATTTCTCTTGTCACAATTGGGCCATAAAACGGCGCCATAAAATAAGGGCCATTTGGTGTACCGTAATAACCCAACACTTCGTTGAAATCATCTTGTTTACGGTGCATCCCCATCATGTCAGCGACATCGACTAAACCCAGTAAACCTATGGTGGTATTAACCGTAAAACGGCCGCCGGCATTAGCAGCCCATCCCCACTTTCCTTGCAAGGTATTATTCACCAGAGAGCTAGGTTCCTCTAGGTTATAAACAAAATTATTAACACCCGTTCTGACTGGATTAGGGACATAGTCTTTATAACCATGGGCAACTGGGCGAATAATATACCGATCTAAAAACAGATAGTTAAAGTCCCACATTGTGCGGTTAACTTCTTCAAATGGATCGCGAGGATCATTGTATTTGATTTCGACCGCAGGACGTGATGATGTGATAACTTGAGGTGCTTCTGCTTCGGCATACACTGGCATGCTAACGGCAACAAACACCTGAAGTAATATCCATTTATACTTCATATAATTCTCTTTAAAATGACAAAAGGTACTACTCAACAAACTGCTATTTTTGTCTTTTTTATTAAAGCAATTTTTGTTCAAGTCGATATAATTTAGCAAGCAAGTGTAAGGCTGTTATTATTCACTATTTATCAATCAGGCCTTACTCATACGTCTGTGTTATCAGCAATCATTCACTGTAATGGCAATTAAACCCTGTATGTTACCCCAATAAGGTAACAGGGAGCTAAGGATACTGTGCCATTTGACAATATCAATCAAAAAATTGTAAGTGTGGTTAATATTGTTCACTGACATGTAGATTGATTTCAATAGACAAACATGTTCGTTTGAAAGGATTTCTATGGCTGTACCAACAACGCTCCCTCAAAAAACGGTCAATACCGTCACAATAAAACCTGCAGATGCAAGTCCGCAGAAGTTGACTGAGCGCAAACAAACTCAAACCGATAGTCCTTCTTTGCCAACAAAAACCTCAAATGACAAATCCGCGGTATCTAGCTCGTCGACCATTAAATCAGATTTAGCAGCCGTATTATTGCCCGTCAAAGTGTCACAACCACCAGCAAACGCACCACTCGACGTCACCATTGAAAATCAGCAATATCAACTAAACAAGACCGCTGAACTGCAAAAATTATTACAACAGACAGCGCAAGTCGTTATAGCAAGCGATCACGCTAAACTTGTGGCTCGTGCCGTTTCCAGTGCAAATGTCCCCGTAGTCCAAACAGAAGTCATCAACAACCAAGCTACCACCCCTGCAATGTCAACGGCTTCTGCTGGCTCAACGGTCACATTACCCGCCCAAACAGTTACCACTCAATTAGTGCTTTTGGCACAACCCATTCAGCTTTCCTTACCACAAGGTCTTGAGGAACTGGCAAAGCAAAATGGTGTATCAACACAACAACTCGCAACGTTGGCAACCAGAACTCAAGGTTATCCTCTGCCCACAGCGATAATAGACCAAGGGAAATTAACTTTTTCTGGTGGCACAAGCATCCAATTATCGTCAAACACCGCGTTAAACTCAGGCCAATATTTAGCTAAGGTGGTGGTGCAACATCAGCAATTGCAACTTGCGCTCACGCCAGTCATTGCTGAAATAACCGTTAATTTAACGAAACTCACCACAACGCCTCAAGCAGATCAGTCTGTTCAAGCAGCAAACATCATCATCACTAAAAATGAACCAGCACAAATCCTCAGCCAATTTCTAAAAAAGCTAGAGTCAACACCACTGCCTACACTTGATAATGCGGTAAAAGGAAGCGATACCCAACAAAAAACGCCTATTGAATTAACGCCTTTTTCAGCCAAAATCGGCCAAGATATTGCTACAGTAAAAACCGGGGGGCCGGTAACACAACAACCTAATCCATCAGGACTATCATCTGAGTCGAATCTCACTAAAACCACCAGCAATATGGCTCAGCAAGCCAATCTAGCCAAAAATGCTACCAACACGGTAGAGCAAACATCGTTATCGACAAAATCATTAGCGGAACAAAACACACCCAAAGCAAACACCGCTTCTGCGATAGACAATAGTGCAAAGAGCAATGCGCCAAGCAACAATGCATTAAACAACAATGCATCCAACAACAACGCATTAAACAAAATGAACGGTGACCCTGCACCAATAGAAGTGCTGAATAAAGCATTATCAAAAGCAGGCGCGATGCCAATAAAACAGCAGTTAAGCCAACAAGTCCCACATAATCTGGCCAGTGAACTGTTTAAGCATTTGCCTCAAATTAGCCCGCATCCATTAAGTGCATTAAGTGATCCAGCATTACTCAGCAGTGAGCTATACAGTTTAGCGGCGCTTAATCTTGCCCACACTCAGCTAGGTCACTCAACAAACTCACAACCCTCACCTCTGTTTTCGGGTAGCGCTATCACAACCTTATTCCAGTTATTATTAGGGGTGAAAACAAAATCAACAGGCTCAGGGATCAGCGATAAACTTCAGGCCCACCTTGCGCAGTTGCAACAACGGACCTTGAGTAAACTCAGTGCTAATTCAGGTCTGTTAGCCGCATTAGATAAGTTAGGAGGGGCAGACTCTTTGGCACAATTGGCTAACAGTATTGCGCTGTACCAACATGCAAGCACCGATCCCAATCAAGCCATGACTTGGTACTTTGCTCTACCTTATTCAATTAACCAACGCGATGAACAGTTTGAAGGTAAATTTGAACAAGAAAATGATTCAGACAAAGATAAAAAAGCAGGATGGAAACTACAACTCAAATTTAATTTAGCCCAAGGATCATTATTGATTTGTGCTCATAAGCAGGCAGATGTGCTTGATATCCAATTTAAAGGCAACAACCAAATGCTACTTACGAAAGTAGAACGTTTTAACCAAACACTGTCAGATAAAATTACACAAATTGGTTTTACACCAGGTAAGCTCACAACACAGTTAGCCCAAATTCCAGCGACGTTATTACCTGGCGATCACTATTTAGTCAAAACCAGAGCTTAATAGAGAACATAATGAAAGATGACTCGAAAAAAATACAGCAAGCAGTTGCACTCAGTTTTGATGGTAAAAGTGCCCCTAAAATTACTGCTACGGGTAAGGACTTAGTTGCCGAGGAGATGATATTAATCGCTAAAGAAGCGGGGATCCATATACATCAAGATCCACACTTAAGTGAGTTTTTACAGCTATTAGAATTAGGTGATGAAGTACCTAAAGAGCTGTATCTTTTAATCGCTGAATTGATTGCATTTGTGTATATGCTGGATGGAAAATTCCCAGAACAATGGGATAATCTTCATCAAAAAATTGTCGCTCAAGCATAACGCCATTCAGCGATAAAATTGTCAAACCTACATTATCTTAGGTTAATGCTGTACAAATTGGTAAATCAAACTCGCGGTGATAATTATGCCACCAACCCCCAACCCACCGAGACACAATCCAGCTAAACGATCTTGATCAAAATCAAGCCAATCATTAAATGCAGCATAATAACGCAGTGATATGCCATACAGTACAATGAGCGCTAAAGAGATAAAACTATACAAATAGTGCTCTGGATAGGCAAACGTCAGCAACGGAATAAATGCCAACAGGTAATCACAACCTTTTTGTTGTACGTCAGTTCGATACACAATGTACGTATCAATACACATTTGGATTGGAATATAGATGGCCAGTAAACCTAACAACCAAATGAAATCCATCACAGCTCCAGCATCGAACAGTGAGGGACTGTATCGCTAATATTGCAGCAAGCGATCCTGAAAAAAACGTTCTCGCCAATAACAATGTCATAAATAACAGAGATAAAAGGTACTGTTGAGTAAACTAATTGATGATGTATTGCAGAAATATAAAGGTTAGGAAATTGTTCGAAGGACATTGATTGCGTAAATTGAAAAGAAAGTTTTTTCATTACAAATCCATTTTATTAATGCGTATCCATTACACATTTTGGGGAAATAACGCTTAAATAATACAACTAAAAAACTGAGTAAACCGGCAGTTTGATATCACAAATAACACATTAAAGAAACTATATCTCTGTACAGCAACAGCATTCAAATAACAATTCGAACAACAACTCAAAATAAAACTCGAATTAACAATTCAAAATTAACACTATCATATTAATTTCATTATCCACAAGGAGCCTATAAATAATTTTATACCTTGCTATCAGATAATAATCAATACTTTACAAATAAAATAATCGTTTAAATATTCAGTAATATTAGCTAACATTATCTTAAACAGTGAATACTATTGTTAGCATAGGAGTGATGATATAACTGAACGTCATAATGTGTTCCTTTTGGATATTTAAATTATGTTCTTATACCATCATAATGCGCACAACCTCATCAACTAACACCACTAAATATTGGCAGATACGAGTATTTATTTTATTTCTGTAATTAGCCGATACAAATAGTTTAACTGGACAGTTAACTCAGGGAATAGCGATGAAGACCAACCTTAAACTGATATCCATTGTGAGTATTTTTACGATCTTGCCTGCAAAAGCGCAAGTAGTCAGTTTTAATGATTACGGACCGTTACAGGTATATGCGCAATCACCGATGCAATCTATTAATCTTAGCCCACTTTTACGATCTGGCTTTTCGTTGCCCCAAGGTCAAAAAGAATGGTACATCACAGCCAATGCAGCCAGCGTCTGGTCAGAGTCAGATGAGTTATTAGCTGATTACTACCAAAATGCGATTAGCAGCGGCTTAAAATGGCAAATCACTGAGGATTTATTGTTTGATGCTAAATACACTTGGCAATTTAGCGGTGATAACCATTTAGACTCCTTAACAATGTGGTTTCACGATGCTTTTGGATTTGAGCAAAATGGTCGTAATAAACAAGCGAAACACCAAAGTCAGATCCATTCAGAAAAATACCATATCAATGTTGAAAACTTTAATGGTGAAACCCTCAATAATGCTCTTACTGCATACCTAGGCTATCAATTACTGCAAAATGAACACCATGGTATTTCCATCGGGGGAACCTTGTACTACAAGTATGTAGATTCAGGCCCATTTGTTGATGAAAGTTTCCAGCAAAGCGTACAAATCAATTACGGTTATCACAATGGCAATCACCATGTGAACTCGACTTTAGGAATGAGTTTCTTACACAATACAGAACCGTTATCGCAAAATGCCTTCGAATCACATTACTTAATGTTGGGGCTGGGTTACGAATATCGTAGAGGTAGGCACGGTTGGTTAGCTGAATATCATCGTTATGATGGCATGGTGAGTTGGGATAAAAACTTCTCAGAAGCCTCTAATGAAGCGGTGTTGGGTTATCGCTATTACTTCAATAGCAGCGCCATCGAATTCACTATGGTTGAGAACTTTTTAAACATGGATAACAGTGCTGATATAGCTTATGTATTAGGTTATCGGCATAAATTTTAGATCCTAGGTTTTAGAGCGCTGCGCTTCTAAGGCGGACTGCGTCCTGCTAAGGACAGCTGCGCTGTTAAGCTTAGATCCTAGGTTTTTAGTGCGCTACGCTTCTAGGGCGGACTGCGTCCTGCTAGGGACAGCTGCGCTGTTTAGCTTAGATCCTAGGTTCTAGTGCGCTACGCTTCTAGGGCGGACTACGTCCTGCTAAGGACAGCTGCGCTGTTAAGCTTAGATCCTAGATTCTAGTCATCTAGGTCTTTGGTTTTATAGCAGCGTAGCGCTCTAGTCGTCTAGACTCTAAGCTCTAAGCTCTAGGCCTTTGCATTTATAGCATCTAGCCGCGAAGCGTACTAGCAGCGAAGCGCTCTAGTCGTCTAGTCGTCTAGTCGTCTAGTCGTCTAGACTCTAGACTCTAAGCCTTTGCATTTATAGCATCTAGCCGCGAAGCGAACTAGCAGCGCAGCGATCTAGGCTGTTGCTAAGATTTTATAGCATCTAGCCGCGAAGCGTACTAGCAGCGCAGCGATCTAGTTATCTAGGTGTTTCATTCTGCTAAACAACCTAACACTCTATTTCTGCCACGGTCTTTGGCTAAGTACAATTGTTTGTCAGCCGCTTCAACTAAATTTTTATTCGGCATATCATACATTGGCACTACCGTTGAAACCCCAGCGCTTACAGTAACAAATTCAGATGTTGGTGAATTTAAATGAGCTATTTTTAATGACACTATACTGTCAACAATTTGCTGAGCCACATAAGTTCCGCCAATTAAATCGGTGTTTGGCAGCACGCAGATAAACTCTTCACCACCATAACGCGCGACTAAGTCATAAGGACGATTAACGGTGTCTTGTATCTTCTGTGCAACGATGCGTAAGCACGTATCGCCTTCAGTGTGGCCATAAGTATCATTAAAGTGCTTAAAGAAATCGATATCCAATAAAATAATGGTCAATGGCTGTTTTTCACGCGCACATTGTAACCAACTTACAGGCAGCACTTGGTCAAACTTACGCCGGTTAGCAACACCGGTTAATCCATCTAACAGTGCAATAGAGCGTAATAAATCAGTTTGAGATTTAGACATCATCTGATTTTTAATACGTGCTTTAGTGATAACCGGGTTAATGGGTTTATGAATAAAATCGACTGCCCCTAACTGAAATCCTTTAACCTCTTTAACTTCATCAAAATGACCGGTGACAAAAATAACCGCCACATCTTCGGTATCGGGATCTTGTTTCAAATGTGCACACACATCAAATCCATTGAGCATCGGCATTTCAATATCTAACAATACGATATCCGGTTTGACTTTTTTACACATATCAATGGCTTGATGACCATCGCGAGCCATATAAATGTCGTAATCCGCTTGCAAGAGTTGATGCAATATTTTGATGTTCACAACTTGATCATCAACTAACAGTATTTTACCTCTAACAGGCGCAGAACCTGAAATATACTCATCTATGAACACGCATCACTCCTTAATTATCGATTTTAATGTATCGACAGCATCCAAGAACTCAAGTTGGCTCACTTGGTTTTTTAATCTTAACCACTGTTTATCTGGCACCACGTTGCTTAACAGGCGCTCAAGGTACTCAATGGCATCTAAATTTTGATCAACCAATAATGCCATTAATCGATCGGTTTTATCCGCGTCTATGCTTTGTATCGGCAATACAGCGCTATTATCAAGTGTGCGAGTGGTTAATACAGCACTTTCATCTGGAAATAGAGTATCTAACATATGCAGGCTATCATTTATCTGGCCTTGCATTTGGCTTAAACAAGCATCTGAATCAACACTAACAGCATTTTTTATATTGTGCTCTAGTGTGGCAGCAAAAGCTGCCAGCCGCTTAGCACCAATATTACTCGAGGTGCCTTTAATTGTATGAGCAATACTACTGATAGCATTGTCATCTTCGAGTGCAAACGCTTGCGTAAGTAATGATAATTGCTCTGACATTTCTGATGCAAAATGATGTTTCACATCAATGAAAAAGGCAAGTTCACCACCAAAACGACGTAAAATAGAATCAGGATTTTCGATAATCGCATCATCGTCGCCATCATTACGCACCTCAGGTAACGCAACAGGCGGATTATTAACAGTTGAATGATAATAAGCACTATTATCTTGGCCTAACAGGTTAAGTATGCAAGGTAACAAAAGTGTCATGTCTATCGGTTTACCGATATGATCATTCATCCCCGCGTCTAGGCATAATGTTTTATCGGCAAGCGATGCGTTAGCCGTCATCGCTAAAATAGGTACATCATTAAATCGGCCATCGGCACGAATAATACGTGTTGCTTCAAGTCCATCCATTACCGGCATTTGCATGTCCATAATAACAATATCAAATTGATTATTTGACTTAGTGACCCAATCAACACCTTCTATACCGTCTTTAGCCAATGTAACAATCGCACCTTGTAGACGTAATAATTCATCAATAACTTGGCGATTAAGCTGATTATCCTCAACCACCAGAACCCTGGCACCTTTTAATGCTAAATTAGTTATTTTTCTAGATTGTATTGGCTGTTCTAAACCATGAATGGCTCGGTAAACCGACTCGAGCATCAAGTTCGCCGTCACAGGTTTGGTCAACATACTCACAAAAGGCTGTTGGCGATATTGTTTAGTTTGTTCCATCACCTCTGCACCATACGCGGTCAGCATAATAATGGCCGGAGCTTTACCTGCCGGAAACATCGCTTGAATATGATTGGCGGTTTCTAAGCCATTCTTATCAGGCATGCGCCAATCCATAATAATCACATCATAATGATTGCTGGCATTTAAGCTTTGATCAATAAGATTGATAGCCTGCTTGCCGTTATGAGCCTCATTAACATAAGCACCATGGACCATTAAGGTTTTGGATAAAATTTTACGGCTCATCTTACTGTCATCAACAATCAGAATATTCTTACCCTGTAAGTCGATATCTAAATCGTTATTCTTTATTTCAACAATATTAAACGTCAAATCAAACCAAAAGCGACTGCCCTTGCCAACATGACTCGATAACGTTAATTCACCGCCCATTAACTCAACTAAACGTTTAGTGATTGCTAATCCCAATCCTGTACCGCCGAATCGTCTTGACGTTGAAGACTCTGCTTGGACAAAACCTTGGAAAATTTTACTCCCTTGTTCAGGACTGATTCCGATACCCGTATCGGTAATCGAAATGGTTAAATTCGCTTGGTTAGCAATATATTCATTGCAGTGTACACTGACAATAACATGACCTTCTGAGGTAAATTTAATCGCATTACCCGCAAGGTTTAACAACACTTGGCGCAAACGAAGTTCATCACCTTCAATAAGGTATGGAATGGCAGGATCTAAATCAAAAATAACTTCTAAATTTTTACTGTGTACATTGGTTGCTAGCATCACCGCTAGCTCACGCATTAACGTTTCCAGTTGAAACGGATGCAAATCAAGTTCTAACTTACCAGCATCAATTTTAGAAAAGTCTAAAATATCATTTAACAGCCCTAATAATGACTTCGCAGCTATTTCAGCCTTAGAAACATAATCAGCTTGCTGACGACTCATATCAGAATGTTGAATAAGTTGTAGCATGCCTAATACAGCATTCATTGGAGTACGGATTTCATGACTCATATTCGCTAAAAATTGAGATTTAGCTGCACTGGCTGCATCTGAAGCTTGTTTCGCTAACCGCAAGGTTTGCTCTAACTCGCGTTGCTCAGTAATGTCGCGGTTAATTCCGACCACGCGCACCGGTTTACCTGATTTATCGTAGCTAACATGTGCCCCAGCCTGAATATAACGAATTTTATTTGAGCGGGTAATAATTCTGAATATCGGGTCATAAGGTAGATTTGAGTAAATGGCTTGCTGCAAAGTTTGTTCAGCCATAGCAAGATCATCTGGATGAACAAGTTTTTTCCAACACTCATAACTCAAATCAGCTTCCGTAAGTGTTGATGGAGAATCATACATTTCAAACATACGATTATTCCACTGTAAGTCATCGGTCTCTAAGTCTAAATTCCAAATACCTAACTCAGCCACCTCAGCCGCTTTAGACAGTTGGTTACTGGCTGATACTAGTTCTTCTTGTTGTTGAAGCATCACATCAATATTAACCGCTACGCCCAAATACCCTACAATATCTCCACTTTGATCGCGCATAGCGGATACCGACAACGACACTTGGCACTGAGATAAATCTTTACGAATATACGTCCAAGTGCGCGTTTCAGGCCCTTGAGTTCTTGGCTTATACACAAACACATCAAAACCAGTAATATCCTCGCCAAATTCTTTGATTAACTCTTTATGGCGTTGCTCAACCTCTGAAGGTAAATGCCATATTGCAGGGCTTTGCTTACCCACTATCTCTTCAGCTTGATAGCCAAGTAATAACTCGGCACCACGATTAAAAATATTAATAATACCGTCGTTGTCGGTTGAGATAATCGCAATTTCCGTTGCTGCTGCCAGTACGTTAGTGAGTAAAGAAGCCAGCTTATTCTTTTCTAGTTGAGTATTCTTACGTTCAGTAATATCAATTCGCAGTGCAAAGCAGCGTTCAAGGTTATCGTCCGCATCCATCACTGGCGCAATAACCGTATCAAACCACATAACATTACCCTGACTATCATGGTTACACACTTCATCATGCCAAGTTTTACCAGCATTAATGGTTTGCCACATATTGGCCCAAAAGGCATCATCATGCTGGTTAGATTTTAAAATAGAATGCTTCTGACCGATCATTTGTTCGCGAGTAAATCCAGATGCTAAACAGAAATAATCATTTACCCCTAAGATAACGCCGTCTTTATCCGTTTCAGAATAAAGCAGCTGCTGGTTAATATTATCCAGTAAGGTTTTATTTTCTGACAGTGCTTGCTGTAACGCCTGGGTCCGCTCGGTAACTTTACGTTCAAGGTTGGCATTAATATTTAAAATTTGCTTTTCAGCATTCAGCTGTACCGTAATATCTCGAATAGTCTGGCTGACACCGATTATTTTGCCAAACTCATTATAAATAGCCAATGAGGTCATCGACGTTGACAGTAGTGCATTGTCTTTTCGTTTATGTTGGCTAACAAAATTTAATAACGATTTACCGCTAAGGACCTGATTAAACTTTTCAGCTTCTGCATCATATCCATCGTTAGGAACAATGAACGTTGTTTTCTTGAGCCCAATAACCTCATGTTTTTCATAACCAAAAATCGTTACTGCGCCATCATTCCAACTGGTAATAACACCATCACAGTCAAAACTAATAATCGCATCAAGCGAATGTTCTAAAATATTGGCACGTCTTTCATTATCTTCCAAAATTAGGCGCTTACGACCTAATGCGTAGCCGTAAAAACCAATAAGCCCGCCCAATAACAAACTAACAATCGCACCATAAATGAACACAATATTAGAAGAGGTTAAATGTAAACCACTGACAAACTCGGGATAAGCCACTAACGATACATGCCATTTACGCCCAAATATTTCGCGATCTAATGTAACTGAATAATCCGATAACGGATTTACATCATCTAAGTGGGTTTCATAAAACATGACATTATTTTGAGCATCGGTCACATCATTGATCAATAATTTTGTGGTCTTACGGGATAAACTGATCTTATCAAAAACTTCATTGGCAACTAACGGTGCATAACTCCAACCAAAAGCTTGTTGCTCCCTTAATGCTTCGGTTGATGGGGTAAAACCAGTACGGTAAATGGGCATTAAAATGAGAAAGGCTTGTAAAGGATTACCTGTTGCTTGCACTAACGTGATCGGCCCAGTTAAGCGCACTTCACCAGTTAAATACGCTTGTTGTGCGGCATTTTTGCGGTTTTGCTCAGAGGAAATATCCAAACCGACAGCGGCAAGATTACGCTCAATGGGTTCAATATAGTCAATCAAATACCGTTCATCATCATGAGGGTTAAGCTGACGTACACTGTAATTTGGCCAATCATCAAGTTTAGCTTTGGCAACAAAATCAGCTTCATCGGCTACAGGAACACGTCGGATATAACCAAACCCACGAGCGCCAGGGAATTCACTCTCAATATCACGCGTTAAGCTATATTTTCTAAAAATTTCGCGGGTTATTTTGTCTTCACCGATAGTAGAAACGGCACCTCGAGCACCTCGTAAACCATATTGATACAAAACGATCCGATCAATAATATTGTTAGCAACTTGTTCAGATACCGTTTCGAGAGATTGAGTAATGATGGTGTTATTTTGATTCTTAACACTTAAAGCAGTAACAAAACTAATGACTAAGCCAAAAGCAAATACTCCAATACCCAATTTAAGCGCATTTTTATAACTAGATAGTCTGGTCATTTTTATCATTAGTTAAGTGTCATAGGCATTAACTTTGGACGACAAAATAGTTTTTTACAAGCTAGACACTGAAAAATATAGTGTTTCCCAATTTAAAGGCGATAAACAGTAGTAAAAGCGATGACGAGCGGTAGCAAGCGATAACAAACGATTAAAAGCAATTAAAAGCGGTAGCAAGCGGTAGCAAGCGATAACAAACGATTAAAAGCAATTAAAAGCGGTAAAAGCAATTAAAAGCGGTAAAAGGCGATAATCACAGATAAATGACTAGAAGGCTGATGACGGGCGAAGAAAAGCGATATAAAAAGATGATTTAATTAAGGATAAATCATGATATCGGCAGCCTCGCTTCCCAGCTCCAACCCGCTTGTCATCGCTTGTCATCATCTCAGCTCCAACCCGCTTGTCATCGCTCGTCATCATCCCAGCTCTAACCCGCTCGTTATCATCTCAGCTCTAACCCGCTTGTCATCATCTCAGCTCTAACCCGCTCGTCATCGTCTCAGCTCTAACCCGCTTGTCATCATCCCAGCTCTAACCCGCTTGTCATCGCTCGTTTATCATCTCAGCTCCAACCCGCTCGTTATCATCTCAGCTCTAACCCGCTTGTTATCATCTCAGCTCTAACCCGCTTGTCATCGTCTCAGCTCTAACGCCCAACTGTCGTTTCGGTTAACGCGTCGAACTGAATGATATAATAGCGACCATCACTTTTGTCTTGCTGGTTATTGACCGCTGGAGACTGATGTAACTTATTCACCGTAACTAACAACTTACCATCGGCCGTAGTTGAAAAACCGTCAGACCAACTGAACTTGTCATCATCTTGATACAAAATATGATATTGACGATCTGTGTCGATATAACCGACAGCATTATGGCTTATGTCAGTAACATAAATGTTGCCGCCATTATCAATGGTGATGCCGTCACTTATCGGTTTATTGGCATAAAACTCTACTTTGCTGCGTAACATATTAGCCGATAATTTAGCATCCAGTAGGTATTGAGTGTGCACCCGATATAGCTTCTCACCACTCAATGCACCAAAATAAACCCACTCGTTGTTCGGATCTACGGTCAGAGAATCAACCCCTATTCGGATAGGTTGGCCACCGATAGATAAAGTATTACCATTAATCACCGTATCAACATCTTCGGGACGGGTATAAACGCTGCCATCTAATACTCGTCTTGTTGTGCCACTCGTTAAATCAACCACAATTAATGCCGCATTACTGCCACCAGCAGGATCGGTGATATAAACCGTTTCGTGCTTTCTATCGACCGCAAGATCATTTAAAAATGAATTACTGGGCAATACTGACGCAGTTAAAGATATTGTTTTATATAGGCTGTTTTGTTGAGTATCCCAACCGATAAGTCGCCCGACACCATCAGCGGAAGCAGTTTCAAGCATCCATAAAATACCCTGTTCATCAATTACCACGCCCAAAACAGGATTAAGATTTTGATTAAATTCTGTATTGGGATAATCAACGATAGAGCCATCTTTTTTAAGCTCCACAATTCTAGAATCAACACCGTAAAAGTGATGATTACTCATGAACACTCGCCCTGTAGACGACACGGCCACATTACCGGGAGGATGCTGGCTATCTAGCTCGCGAAACACCGAATAATCAGCGGCAAACACTGTGCTGGTTAATAGGCTACTCAGTAAAACCAAAGACGCAATCACTCGCGTTTTAGATAACAACACTATTTTAGGTAATACGTTCATTCTAGATGCCATCACGGTTTTAGATTCAAATAAGCTTTTAAACATCATAAATCAGATCCCTACAGCGCTTTTAATGAGCTAATGATATCTTCAGGATCAAGACGGTAAGTATAATCAGCATCAACAAATGCTTTCACAATGGTGCCATCTTTGGCTACCACGAATGTCGCAGCAAGTGGAAAATCAAACTGTTCAGCACCATTATGTTTCTCAACTTCGACACCAAATTTATTATAAAGATCACGAATTGAATCAGGTAACGTAAACACCAGTCCAAGCGCTTTAGCATACTCGGCATTCACATCTGACAATACATCAAACTCAAGCTCATTTTTCTCTGCCGTTGAAAGTGACATATCAGGTAACTCAGGCGTAATAGCCACCAGTGTTGCCCCTAACTGTTTAAATTCAGCAAGATGTTGCTGATAGGCGCGCAAGGCTAAATTACAATATGGACACCAACTACCACGATAAAATGTCACCACAACCGGTCCATTGGCTAACAAATCGGTTAAATGACGGGTAACGCCCAATGCATTAGTTAACGAAAACGCAGCCAGTTTATCGCCTGCCTTAGGCGCATTATCAATAATGCCAGATAACTTCAGATTTAAGGTCGCATCCGACATGATCGCCAATACCTCTGCAGGTAAGTTGGCTGCAGAGGCATCTCGTTTTTCAGTCAGTTGAGTGGATAATGACATAATGGCTTCTCAGATTATCTTGAATTTTCATTCAAGATAATCAAATCATGTCAACAACGCAAGCAGTTTTTGAACAATCATTCAAGTAGTGGTATTATAGCGTCAGTAACGATTGAGGATCGATGTCATGGCAAAGAAAAATTTTGAACGAGCGGACGTATTAGATAAGGTCATCACCCTATTTTGGCAAAATGGTTATGCCGCATCGAGCATTCAGCAAATCACTAAAGCCACCGGATTAAAACCGGGTAGCTTATATTATGAATTCGATAGCAAAGAAGGCTTATTCCAAGCAGCCTTAGCACGCTACGCCACCTTTTCGATTGAGGCGATACATCAACTGATGCAACAAGCTGACGATGTCAAAGTAGGTATTAGACAGATCCTCGACAACATTGTCGAGCAGTCAAAGTCTTGTGATTACTGTGGCTGCTTCTTAATCAAAACCCAACTTGAACTCGCCTCTCAAGGCAACGAGCTATACAAATTTGCCTCATCACAATTAACTGAGATTGAGCATGTATATCAACATTACCTAAGCCAATTATTTGAGCCTGAAACCGCTAAAGCCTATGCAGCTCAACTGATGACCGTCACATTTGGGATCCGCATCTACGGCTATCAATCAGAATCAGCAGCAACCCAAACCAACACCATCAACGCGCTACTGCCATGGTTAAAGGAAGAGTGTTAAGCCTGTGCATTACCCAGTATTTTGAGAGTTCCCCCTGCTATCACGGGACTGAATGTAGACAGTTTAACCACATTGTTATTAATGATAACTACGGTATCTTGGTGCAACAGTTTACCTATGTAAGTGGTCGCTCAACGTCAAACGTTCCAATGACCACATTACTTTGATTAGATCCTTTTGCGCGCGTTGCCCAAACGTAAAAAAACAGCCTCGCAAAGCGAGGCTGTTTGACCTTAAATAACCTCAACTAGAGTTAAGAGGTGGGATATGTAAGGCAAAATGACAATATTCAGCCTATTTAACATCAAACTTGTCGTTTGTTTTGCTAGTAAGGCGCATAGACGCATCAATAGCTAGCCTATTGCAATTCAATCCAACACAGTTAGCGAGACAAATAGCTGTTTGATAACCGCTTATTATCCCGAGTTGAGGTTAAGTCACTACTGTTCTTTTGTCTCTGGGTAGATACTGTTCCACCACTGTGGTTCATCTTTTAACTTCATATCAAACCATGCCATAGTGGTATTCCACCAATCAAAGCGGGCTTGGCGGCTATTGATGTGATGGTCTTGATCGTTAAACTCAACCAACTCAACTTCTTTGCCTAATAGTTTAAGCGCGGTGTACATATAATGGCTTTCACCTACTGGTACGTTGGTGTCAGCGTTACCATGAATAAGCAATAACGGTGTGGTAATTTTATCTGCATGGTATAGCGGACTTTGTTCTACATAGAGTTCTGGGTTATTCCACGGAAAACTGCCACGACTGGCCACGCCAGAATAACCATAACCCCACCAGCCATGACCCCAGTAAGACGACAAATTACTGATCCCCGCATGCGACATTGACGCCGCAAATATATCGGTTTTTGTCGCCAAATACATAGTCATAAAGCCACCATAAGATGCGCCCATATTTCCCACGCGTTTAGCATCAACCGACGGGTACGCATTTAAGAAAGCTTTAGTACCCTCGATAATATCGTCAGCGCTGTACTTGCCCCAGGCATTCACATGACGGCCACTAAAAGCTTGGCCATATCCGGTTGCACCGTTTGGTTGCACAACATACACAACATAACCTTGGGCTGCCCATAAATTAAATGGCCAACGCCCGGTAAAATGACGCCCTACAGGTGAGGTGCCGCCATAGTAATACACTAATGCGGGATACTTTTTACTGGCATCAAAGTCGGCAGGTAAATAAACACGGCCATCAATGTTATGCCCATGGGTATTGGTAAAATCAAAATCTTCAATTTTACCTAAACGCGTGTTGGCATAGCTCAGTTGTTGACTATCAAACAGCAACTGTTTGCGGCTTGAATTAACCGCCATTTTATAGGCTTTTTGCGGCGCAGTGGCTGAGGTACCTGCAAATACCAATGTCGGCGTAGATTGTTCAATGGCAACACTAAAGCCGTCTATCATATCCACACCAGTGTCTATTCGATTAAAGCGTGTTTTGCTTTTATCAAATAAATACAAAGGTGCACGGTCGCCTTCGGTTACCGTCACAATTAAATCATCATTTTCAAGCTTGGTTATGCTGCCTATGGAAGGATCAAACGCTTTACTGAGTGCACTGACATTGCCTTTAGCATCACGCCAATATAACTGACCATCATAATCATTCACTTCAATATTAGGATCTTGTATTCCTGTGCCGTCCATAAAACGCGGCCCAGCGGTAATGTACATGCCGTCATCAGCATATAGTGCACTATTAAAACTGCGATACTCACCTATCATGGTTTCGCTTAAATCAGCTAACGTCAGCTCAACAAGCTGCGTTATTCCATGGGCGGGCTGCGCATAATCAACAGGCGAGCGCGTTAACAATAGTTTGCCTTTATCTGCATTACTGTCTAGCAAAGAACTGCTGACGTTGTTGTCTGTAAGTTGACGAATAAAGCCCGAAGCAACATCTACTTGATAGAGTTGACTGTTGTTACGCCAATAACTCCAGCGGTCTTCTAATGCTTGAAAACGTTTTGATGTCGCTTTGTCATCAGCTTTAAAAGGTTTTTCCCAGCTAAATAACACAGTGTTACCTAACCACTGTAAACCAGACACATTGTCCATATCAGTCGCGACAACGTTAATGCTCAAATCAGCAACATTGAATAATTGAATTTGTTTGTTAGCCACAAAAACGAGTTTTGAAGAGTCGCTTGACCAAACCGCACTGCTTGGGCGATTATCTTGCCAGCGGTACATCACGCTGTTGTCCGATAATTTACGTAACTCGGTCACTTGAATCGGCGTATCGCCTTGGCTAGCTTGGTATTCAATGGTCGATTGCAATAAATACTTGCCATTAGGTGACAGGGTTAAGCCACTGATCACTTTTGAATCAAATAACTGCTCCGCAGATACTCGCTGTGTTTTTTGTGCAGTAAAGTCGATATTATCAACTTCACTTTTACCCTGCCAATCAAGGCTAAATGCGCTATCTTGCGCCTGGCCATCAGCCAATACCACAAGGTGATAGTCACCATTTTTCAGCTCAAGTTCGACTTTATCGGCAGATTTAAGCAGTTGCCCATTCAAATACACTTGAGGATTTTCAAGCCCGTTAACGGTTAATGTACCTTGGGTAAAACGATCTGTCGACATTGGCACTTGATAGGCTAACCAGCCCTCGCCTTCAACCTTAGTTGATGCAGCTTGCCAAGACAGTGGCTGATTAAATATCGTCACCTTATTGGCGTGATTAGCCTGGCTAAGCTGAGCAACCAAATTAGCACGCAGCGCATCTGCATGAGCACTTTTCGATAATGGCGCTGCTGAGACTTGATTTACTGGGCCGATTCGCTGAATGTACTTGGCGTCAATTTCCGCCCCATGTGCCATACCCGATATTGCAATGGCTAAACTGGTTAACACCAGAGAAAACGTTTTCATTACCTGTCCTTATTGTTGCTTTTTTATTGATTCTTTATGCAAGTGTGACAAAACTGACCGATAAATGCATATTTTTTGTGTATCAATAATTGTCGCCTTTATATATACGGATCATTGATTAACAAGGATATGTGAATTAGCCAGAGGAAGTGAATTAAAGAAGCAATACAGTGAAAATGGAAATGAAATAGAAACCGCCAGTATTAGACTGACGGTTTATCTTTTTTGTGACGAGTCAACTTACACGAGTAAAACGCGATTAATGACCAAATTTAACTCTTACACCTGCGTTAGCAATAAAGCCATCGTTACGTGACCAAATATCGGTAGTCCATTGGCCGCTAGGCGATCTATTAGGCAGTAACATTGGATGTTCATCGGTTTGTTTTACATCGAGTAAGTTTTCTAAGTTAATAAACCAACTGACTCTGCCAACAGTAATTTCGCCCATTAAACCAAGATGCCAATAAGGGTTAGTTTCATCAATATAAGGGTTATCGTTAACGTTTTGGGTGCCGGTATAATAAGCTTCAAAACCAGCTCTAAAGTTGCCATGTTGCTCCCACATAGCAACAAAACCACCAGAATGACGTGGTGTTAAGGCAATGGCTCTTCTGCCGTCCC
Organism: Shewanella sp. S1-58-MNA-CIBAN-0166; assembly: GCF_040310085.1. Lineage (NCBI taxonomy): Bacteria > Pseudomonadati > Pseudomonadota > Gammaproteobacteria > Alteromonadales > Shewanellaceae > Shewanella > Shewanella sp. S1-58-MNA-CIBAN-0166. The sequence goes on from NZ_JBEOPN010000005.1 coordinate 28,463, forward strand.
CGTCGGGTGAAGCTTCAGTTGCGTCTAAATACAAGTAACTTGCGGTCAACTTAACATCGCCTAAATAGTAACGCAGCAACACTTCAGAACCACGGATCTGACTTTCGCCGGGTGCATTAACTAACCTAACAGCGTCTAAGGAACCATCGTTATTGACAGAGAAAGCCTCTAAACCCGTGACGTTATCCACATTCGAGCCAAACAAAGTCAAACTCGTTTCCACATCATCAAAGGTATAACTCACATCAAGCGATGCCGTTTTAGCGCGCTCTTCTTGTAAGTTGTCAATCGGCGCTAATCTTGATAATCCTGCGGCCTCAATCTCTTCAACAAACGGCGTAGGGGCAAAGTAGCCCTCCCCATAAGAGCCTCTTATGGTTAAGTCACTTGGGCGATAAAGCACCGATACTCTTGGGCTAAGTTGAGTACCATATTCACTGTGATCATCAATGCGCGCACTGTAAGAGGTGGTGATTTGGTCTGTCACCTCATAATCAAGTTGAGCAAATGCACCCGGCACTTTATAAGAATAATCGAACTCAGGGTACGTGTCAGAGGCAAAGATTTCAGACTGATACGCTAAACCAATAACCCAATCACTGTTATCGGTATAACCTGCAATGCTATTTTCAAGCAAATAACTCTCGTGTTGGTCTTCTTCTATATCGGCACCATAAACATGCACATGATCTTGTACCATCGCCGATGCGCGTGTATTAAACGTCAATGACTCTAATAACGGCATACTAAACACCAGGCCGCCATCAAGCCTATCGGAATCCTGCGATTGCTCAAACGAAGTACCATCAGCGACCGTGTTATCACCTAAAGTACCGCCAGTACGCTGCTCGGTCATAAATCCGCTAGTCACATACAGTGTTTGTCCTTCTTGTCCTTCCCAAAATAATCGAGGACGAACTGTGTATCGCTCATAACCTGCCAAATCGATCCAGCCGTCATTATCAATATCTTGCTTGTCTTGATAATGAGCTCCTGCCGTCACTGAGCCTTTTACATTCTCGCTCAATGGCGACTCAAAATAGGTGGTCACATCCTGACCATCGCGCGTGGTTGCATTAACCAACACTTCACCACTGAGTTCATCGCCAGGCGTTCGAGACACAAGGTTAATCACCCCGCCGAGTGCAGACCCACCATAAAGTGATGACGCCGAGCCTTTAATAATTTCAACGCGACTTAAATCTGTCGGCGGCACTTGCAACAAACCAATCGACCCTGCTTGATTACCGTACAGCGGTAAACCATCGGCCAGTAATTGGGTATAACGACCATACAAGCCTTGCAGGCGAATATTGGCACTGCCTAACGCCGGAGACGTAGTTTGTAATCTTACCCCGCCTGTTTCAGCCACCAGCATAGAAATATTACCCGGTCTCATCGCCGCTTTTTCTTCAATCTCTTCGCGGTTAATCACCTCGACTCGAATAGGTTGTTCATCTGCAATTCGCCCAGAGCGAGTAGCTTGTATGACAATGGTTTCCATTTCTTCTTCGTGTTCATGCTCGTGTTCATCGACATCCGCTTTTGGGTCATCATGCTCAGAATGTTGAGGATTTGCACTGTGGCTCTCACTGTCATTCTCACTGTAATTTGCACTCTGCCCAGACGTATTTATCGAGTCATCCGCCACACTGGCTTCACTCACCCCAATAACACCTAGCGACAAAATTAATGACGCCGCGGAATAACTCAACATACAACTTCCTTTTAACAACACATTATCGAAAAATGATATGCTTAAGCTTAAAGGTTACAGCCACTGGAAGGTCAATATGAAAATAAGTGAATTGGCATCAATTGCCCAGGTATCGGTTAAAACCATTCGATATTATGAGCAAATTGGTCTACTCTCCCCGCCAATCCGTACCAGTAATGGCTATCGCCATTACCAAGAAAAAGATATTGAGACATTAGTGTTCATAAGACGATGCAGAGAATTAAACATCGGACTCGATGACATCAAGCGCTTGGTGGATACACAACAAGACCCAAAATCGTCGTGCGCATTAGTCGACAACATCATTGCCGAACAACTTGCCCGCATTCAACAAACCCAGCGAGAATTAGCATTACTAGAACAATCATTAGCCGCACTGGCGAGCTGTTGTAAAAGCCATCAGATTAAGGATTGCAGTATTTTACAGACGCTGAAATCGGCTTAAGCTAAAACAAGAACAACTGTTTTTTAATCGTTGAATAAGGGTTTATTGCGCTTTACTGTATGCATCTAAACGACTATGATTCCGATCCATTAGGTGTTGCGTATACGGTACGGTTAATCCTCTCATTTGCGAGAGAGTTAAATCATGATAACAACGCTAGGTTTGTATATTATTTAACATAAGAAAGGATCATCTGGGCACCCAGAAAATGTATGGATACAATTATGACAACGCAGACGATAACAGTACTTTACTACCCAGCTGAACTCGCCATTAAACCCATAGCCGAAGTGTTATACGATCTTGAAGTAGGCGTGAGCGGACGTGTGATTATCCCAACGGAATACAAAGTGGATAAAATCATCGTGGCGGTATTTAAAGGTGAAGTTGAAATGTTGAATGCACTTGGCGACCGAGTGGCATCTGAGCTTAATGATGTTGCCTAAAGGTCATATTATTAATGACTAGAACGGCTTAACCAGCATAGAAGTCACTTTACTAGCTTGACGTGAAAAAAATCACTTTTATCTAGTTTAAGAAACGTGTTTGCATGAACACGCCTTTAACATCAACCAAGATCGGCAAGCAATATAATGTCCGATATGATGCCAGGTATGATTACCCTCTTAATCTAATCCCTCTAGTAATCTATCCCAAAGTAATCTCACCCAAAGTAAATCATGCCAACAGCAGAATACTAAGCACTAGGCTTTGCAGTATTCTCGCTAAGTGTTTAATTAACTTTCACTTAGCCTACTACCTTACGGTTAGCTAATGGTGGTCGTAAATCATTATCGAATCATCATAAATAAATGACAGTTAACTTGCTCGATTGTAATTGCACCTAAATAAGCGCAGCGCACTAAAATCTAGTTCGCTCGCTACCGCTTGTTATCTATTTCCACGCTAGCTAGCGTTTGTTATCGCTTTTCTCGCTTGTTATCTATTTTCTCAGCAGCAAAGCTGTCCTTAGCAGGACGTAGTCCGCCCTAGAAACGCAGCGGCCTAGATCTAAGATCTAGGAACCCAGAACCTCGCAAAATCTCACAACCACTGCTAAGTTAACTAGCCGTACTTAATACAATTCTCGTTAAATACAATTAAAGGACTAACATGCAAATCATCCACCATGGAGCGGTTAACGGCGTCACAGGATCATGTCATCAACTAGATGTGAATAATTACAATAATCGTCACGGTAATCATACCAGTAGTTATCTTATCGATTGCGGGCTATTTCAAGGTGCAGAAACTGCCGGAAAAAGTTCAGCAGACCAACTGCAAATCACCTTTGACATCCAACATATTAAAGCCCTTATCATTACCCATTGCCATATCGACCATGTTGGGCGAATTCCCTACTTACTAGCAGCAGGATTTAACCAACCAATATATGCCACAACCGCCACAGCGGCACTATTACCACTGGTAATAGAAGATGCCTTAAAAGTCGGTGTGACGCGCGACCCTAAATTGATCCTGGCTTGTATCAATCGCCTTAAAAAACTGCTTGTTCCAGTCGATTACGGCCAGTGGATAACCCTGCCGATAAACATACCAACAGCCATATCTTCGACAGAAAGTTCCACAAAAATCGCACCTACAACGTCATTAATAGAGAAACCAGCGTCCAAACTAACAGCAATATCGTCGACAGCAAGTACTGAATACACCTCAGTAGAAACAGCCGTCACTCCAACCATTTACCACAAAGTAAAACTCAAATTCAAACCCGCTGGACATATACTCGGTTCTGCCTATGTTGAAATAGACTTAAGCGGCCCAAACGGTAGCCATCGAGTGGTTTTTTCGGGTGATTTAGGCGCAACCTACGCGCCGTTACTTGCTAGCCCCAAAAGCCCGTATAGAGCAGATACCTTAGTCATTGAATCCACCTACGGTGATAAAAACCATCAAGGTCGTAAAGAACGCAGCAAGCAACTCAAAAATATCATCGAAAGCGCTGTAAAGGATAATGGCGTGGTACTGATTCCTGCATTTAGCATCGGCAGAACCCAAGAGCTATTATACGAATTCGAACACATCATTCATCGCAATAAACACAACCCTGTATGGCAAAATATCGACATTATCGTCGACTCTCCCATGGCCGCTAACTTTACCGAAAAATATCGTCAGTTCAAAACACTCTGGGACAACGAAGCCAAAGCTAAACTTGCCCAGGGACGCCACCCACTCGACTTCAACCAACTCATCACCATAGACAGCCACCAAAACCACCTCGCCGTGATCAATTATTTAGACTCAGTTAATAAGCCCGCCATTATCATCGCCGCATCCGGCATGTGCACCGGCGGGCGAATAAGCAACTACCTCGCCCGCTTTTTATCAAAACCCACTACAGACGTTTTATTTGTCGGCTACCAAGCCAGAGGCACTACCGGCCGCGACATACAAACCTACGGCCCACAAGGCGGATACGTTTACATCAACGAAGAAAAAGTTGATATCAAAGCCGCCATCCACACCATCAGCGGTTACTCCGCCCATGCCGATCAACACAACCTCATCAACTTCGTCAAACGCATGCACCACAAACCCAGCCACATCAGAATCGTCCACGGCGACAACGAAGCCAAACAGGCGCTAGCAAAGGAATATAGGAAAATACTTCCAGAGGCAGAGATTGAAATAGGTACAGAATAATAAAAAAGAAACATTATGGGCTGAACTAGACAGTCAGAACTCGATGTATAGATTGCTTTTATTTAGACAACAACAATGTAGGACTATAGATAAGTGTTGTCTATACATCGATCTAGGATAGACAAATCAATTGAGGATAAATTAATAGTTTCAGGGTTTTAAAGGTTATCGTATTAAATGAAAAATAGAGCATGACTTAACAAAATGCTTTGTTCTGATTGATTAAAGTATCGTGGCATCGAGGTATAACCGCATTAACAACATCATGACACTAATGTGTAATCATTTGGGGAGCCACTAATAAAATAGTTTCCGGTAACAAACATATTTTATCAGAGCACATTTGTAAATTGAGCTTAATGGGTATTCTAGTGTGCTGTAATTGCTTGTTGTCCAATAAGATCTGAATGGTCGAATCATAAACACTCAGCATATTCTTACTAAATGATAAACTGACTCGTTTAGCTTCTGGAAAGTCTGCCTTCACGGGGTCATCATTAATAAAATGGATAGAGGTAGGGATCAGTTTTTTATCCAATGGCTTATTCGAATTAATGTGCCAGCCACCAGCTAGGTTAATTTGTAATATTAAATCCTTGCCTACCGTTACAAAATTGACAACCCCTTTACCTCTTCCGATAAAATAAGGTGATCGATTATTCCGGGCGGTTTTGTCTGCAGCAGACAATAAAGACAATTGCGATATCGTTAATGGCGACTGAACTGATTTTGCCATCAACCCAGCCATCATATCAATCATCTCTGGCTCTCCAGTGGCCAAATATAATTGTTTGTAGGCATTTATTGCCATAGCCACCATTGAGGGCAGTTGATCATCGACTGCAAGTAATAATAAGTCTGTGTTGTCTACCAACATCCCCATTTGATGGCTCAATTTAACGGCTAAAGCCAAATCATTGGAGTTACCGCTAATACCGTACTTCAACAACAATGCCTGAATAAAGAGTGCATAATCATCGAGCTTTGCATCAACCGAGGCCCTTCCATCATAAACAATACGATAAAGCTGGCCATCGCGATAAAACAGTTGATTTAATTGATCAATATATTGGTACATCTTGCGCTGAATTTGCTCATCTAACGTTGCCGAATACATCTCTGCTAACGCAATAGCATATAAAGCATTCCAGGACAAAATGCCTTTTTGATCAGCCATGGGAAAAGGAGAACCGTCTTTGCGCAGTTGACTCAATGCGTTAATGGTTTTAGCCGATGGTAAATTGATAGAGTGTAGAGAAAATAATTTACTCTCAGGTGAATGCTTAAAAAGTGTTTGTTGTTCATCAGAAAGCCGTGAAAGATCTTCAATTGTAGTCTGGTAATAACCACCTTCAATATCATTAGATAATGCAGACAAAGACGAAACATAATAGCCATTATATTTCATTTTTGATTCAACAAATTCAATCGTTTGATTAGCAATCTCAATATACTGCGTCATGCCTGTAATCAAATAAAGCTTAACCAAAACACGTATAAGTTGTGCCTGATCATAAAGCATTTTTTCGAAATGAGGCTTTTCCCAGTCACCCGTTTCAGAGTAACGATGCATGCCGCCATCAATAAAATCATAAGTAGGGCTAATTAAAAAACTATCAACTTGTGATTTTACAATATCTACATATTCAACATTAGCCGTTTTGTCGTATTCAGCTAAAAGGTGTAGCAGCCATTCAGCTCGTAAAAAGCGCGGTGAATCATGGCTTTGCTCTTGCTTTAGCACAGCCATAACATCTTCAAGTAAGCGGGCATAACTTTCAGGCAATAAAAAGTCGTCTAATGAAATTTTTTGACTTGAAAACAAATGATTCTGAAGTGACTTAGCCTTACGAGTGAGTTTGTCAGGATTAGCTGACCATTTTGAAGAAAGTACCTTTAATAAACTGAGCAATGAAGGTTGAGACAGATAAGAGTCAATCCAAAGAATATCCCCGTCAGGAGTTAGGATAACTTGGATAGGCCAACCTGGGTTTCCTGTCATTCTTTCAAGCGCTAAGCGATATTTAGCATCAACTTCAGGTAATATTTCGCGGTCAATCTTCACATTAATAAAGTGATTATTTAATACCGTGGCGATATCGGTGTCAATATAGCTTTCATTTGCCAGTACATGACACCAATGACAGGTGTCATAACCAATAGACAAATAAACAAGCTGGTTTTGCTTTTTGGCTAGAGCCAAAATATTATTTGACCAAGGCAGCCAATGTATCGGCTGCAATGCATGCCTTAACAAGTAAGGCGAGTCTTCAAGCACAAGCCTATTAATATAATCGGGGGTTTGACCCATATTCAAAATATTTTGATCAATAAACCACGGCTTTCTTATTTCAAATTGCTTAAGTAAACGCTGTTCACTTGGAGCTTCACTGCCGACACTTTGGTTGCAATAAAGCGTAAACCAACAAAGCATAAGCAGAATACATCTCAACATCATGGCTTTGCGGCACCATAGGTCAATGTATAGCGATGATTTGCTTGTAAAGGACCAAATTGCTGGCGTTTGCCATTAGGCCAAATAACCATCACTCTTGCACTGTTGTCTTTTCCTAAACCAAAAAGTTGTTCTTTAGGGTGCACCGACATATAACCTTGGCTACCACTAACTTGGCGCCAACCGTAGCCTTTCTCACCAAAACCAACAATAATTTGTGCACCAATACCGTCAAGGTTAACACCCTCTGCAGGTAAACCTTTTACACTCAACTTTAACCAATTATTGTTAAGCGTCTCAGCCTTATTTTCAAATAACTTAGCCTTGTCATGATAATTATTAACTAACACATCTAAGTCACCATCATTGTCGAAATCTAAGTAAGAGGCAGAACGAGAATTACCGATAAAATCCAAACCACTTTGAACAGAAGTATTGACTAAGCCACCCGCTTCATTCAAAAAGAATACGTTACTTGCTTTAGCTGCATCAGGAAACTCAGCGTTAACACTTTCACCGGTAATAGGGTCGGCATAATAAGGGTTACTGGTTGAATAAACATAATAATCATTCATGCCATTAAGCACATAGAGATCATCGTCACCATCATTATCGGCATCAAAAAACTCGGCATCCCAAGCCCAACCGGTTGATGAATATCCACGCCCTACTTTATCGCTGCGTTGATATTTTAATGCACCTTTTGAATCAAAACTGGAAATGAAGAGGTCATTACCTTCAACAACTCGCATATTGGCGAGTTTATCGGGATTAAACTCAGCTTGTGTCTCTTCACTCGGCAATACATATTTTTGATCTTTGTTCATGGTCACAATATTAGAGATATACACATCAGCGATACCATCGTGATTCAAATCACTTAAGCCTATATTCATTGTATATGACGGTTTACTTGTTCCAATTTTATCTGCGTAATCAACAAAAGCCTTGCCTTGTTTATTGATGTAGTAACTATTAACACCAAAATCGTTACCCACTATTAAATCTTGCCATCCATCCATATTTAAATCGGCATGCGTCACAGCTTGTCCCCAGCCTTTATTATTGGCGCCTAGGGCATCTTTAGCTTGCTCAAAAACAAAGTTACCCTTATTAATGAACAGCACATTTTCACCACCGTTATCATTACGACGTTTTAAGGTTGGTAAATCACCTTTAAGATAATTGCCAAAATATTCAATATAAATATCTAGTAATCCATCATTATTAACATCAACAGTGGTAGCAGGACCGCCAACCATGCCAGCGCCACCTAGTGCCGCTATAGCCGTCACATCGGTAAAACGGCCATCGCCATTGTTACGGTATATTCGATGAGGCTCATCAACATATGTGATCATAATGTCTTGATCGCCATCATTGTCCCAATCGGCTATCAAAGGTTGTCTTGGCTCACCGGGGAGTTTTTTTGCCGCATTAATACCAGGACGTTGGCTGATATTCTGTAAACCTGATTGCAAAGTTACATCTTCGAAAAAACTGCCACGATTATAAAATAATTTATTGCCCGCACCACTTAATAGCAAAATATCAACAAGTCCATCGCCATTAATATCTTCTGCCGCCACGCCACTGCCACCAAAGGCTGGAGGAATAGTCGAAATCCCGGTATTAGCATCTTTGCTCAAATAACTCCTTAACTGACGACTGAGCCAATCAGATGAGCGATGTTCAAAATCTATTTTTTGCTTATCTGTCACGTTATCAAAATAACGGATCACTTTATTATCCTGATTGCCCGCAGACATAATCACCGGCGCAGGCAATATTTCAGGCTGGTACTGATGGTAATTATTCACTTCTTTATTGATGGACTCATAAGCACTTGTCACTAATGCTGAAGATAACTCACTCTGATTATTTAACTTTCCTAATTCACCCGCTCGTCTTAATAACAACACACCGTAATGGGCAATCGCCTCAGACAATAATTCCGCAGCAAAAGGATCCGCCTCTAACTTAACTTGTTGCCCTAAGTCAGATAATGCTTCTTTGAAATATAACCAATGCAATCCAGAGTCTCTAAACGAATCCATATCATAGGATTCAATGACAACTTGTTTATCTTGAGGATATTGTTGATAAAATATTACATCTTCATATTCATTTACAGAATGAGGCAACAATTGCTGCATCGCGATCGCGACATCAGCTTCTTTTATCACATTAGCCTTCCCTGCTTGTGCTTGAGATTGCAAATAGAAGTTTGCGGAGAAAGCAATCATCGCCTCAGTAAAGTAACGGGTAAAGTCTGCAGACTGTTGCTTATCCTTCGGTAAGGCTAATTTAGCAAAATACACCTGAAGATTACGGGCAAACAAGGTTTGATTAACTTGATTGTACTGCTCAAATGCAGCAATTTTCTGTTCTATCAACTCTGTAAGTAAGCCCGTTTTACGGACATTCGCCTTCGCAACGGAGGGATCTGCGACAGTGTTATTCGCAAGTGATTGTGGCTTAAAAACGGGGAATAAGCTGGCCCAACTGTTTATAAGATCTTCTTGGCTGACTTCATGTTGGTTGTTTATCCTTGCCAAGTTATCAGCTTGTTTAAGCAAAGATAGCGTGACTAAATCGATTTGTTGAGTAATAAACTGTGCCGCATCGTCACTCAACATCGGCAAATCAGAATCAAGGTCTAATAGTGCTTCTTGTTGTACTGCCAGCATGGCCCTGAAACTATAAGCAATTGACCCATAGTGGCTTTCATCTCGAGTATCAATGTCAACCGACAATGCTGGTGTGGTAACTCGCCAAGTTGTATTTAACTGCTTCGTGTCAAATAAGGCACTTGTGGCTTGTTTGATTTGCGCTAATGATAATAGTTCAACAGTGGGATTAGACGCAGCAGCTTGTATCCATATATTACGGATCAATGCTTGCTGGTATTCAGCTTTCTTATATCGGGCATCGTCACTTAACGGCGTGCCATAAATCAAGCCTTCTAAGCGAGTGGCTGTGGCATGACATTTGGGATCTCTGGCAGACTCGAGCTTTCCCATCAGTTTGAGTAAACTATCATTATGTTGGATAGGCTTTAAATCAAACGACTCATTAGCTGCATAAACAGAAAACGCACCACAACCTAATAACAAACTCGTCATGATACATAGACGCGATTTACGAAAACTTGCCATTAATTTTTATCCCAAAACAAAAATGCGGTCCTTTTTTAGCACAAAATGAGGACGAGCAAAATACTGCAGATAATAAAACAGGGGGAAAATCCCCCTGTTACATAAATTTTTGCTACCAATATCGTCGATTAACGAAAGCGATGTATATTGGCTCTTATCGATGCAAACATAAATATCAACAATACTGCCCATAGCGGCAAGCTACCGCCATCAGACTTTTCAGCAGAAGCAAAGTCAAAGCTTGCATCTCGTTGATTATTAACATTGTTTACATCATATTCTAGACTCGTTACGTCACCTACCAAAGATAAATTGCCATCACGTTCAGGATTAATACTAAACGACACATCCTTAGATTTTCCTGCTGCAATCTCGCCTAATTGACAAGTAAGCATGGTGCCTACAAGTGCGCACCCACTTGGTATTTGAGGTAACACAATATTAGAATCTAACATCACAGTCAGTGTCACATCACTGGCATTAGCATCACTTAAATTAAACACAGACCAAGTGATATTAACCGCACGGTCAACTTCAGGGTAACTAGGCATGAGGCTAGAGAGTGCTAGATCGACATCTTGTAGCCCTACCCCACCTCCGGCACTCATATACCATACTGATACGCCATCTTGTTTGTCAAAAGTAATAATATCAAGCAAATTATCATTATTAATATCAAGCACTGTCACGGTACCAAGGGCCTCTGCATCAATAACATAATTACTAGGACGAATATCCTCAGGTCCATAATAATGCCAAATACTTACCCCATGAGACATCACCAATAAAAGCTCTGGAATACCATCAGCTTCTAGATCTGTGACAACTATATCATCGGCATTAGGGAACATGACGCTGCTTTTAATAAAGTCATTGCTAAAGGCATCCATAATTAAATGCCAGCCATTATCGTCTTTTACAAACAAATCAGCTTTGCCGTCATTATCTAAATCGGTATTAATCAAACGTTGAACACCTTGTGTCAACGAAACCACTGCACTTGAAACCCAATCATTATCATCAGGAGTCAATAACACAGGCGCTTGATTCTCTACTCCAACTAAAAGCTTTATTACACCATCGGTAGTAATGGCAGAAAGCGCAGTAATCTTAGACTCTGACGATGTTATAACGTCGGTAACAGCTGATACTTGTTGAGGTCCTTTTGCCGCACTAAAAGACGGTAATGAAAAAGGAATAGGCACTAAATTAACAGTAGGAGAACCAGAACCAACTCCAGAATAAATAGCAACTTGAGGTTGATATACACCCGCTAAAACGACTTCTGAGTAACCATCAAAATCAAAGTCAACAATTAACATAACATCTGCTTTGACATCGTCTAGATTCTCAATCGAAGTGACTGCAAATAGTCCATCGAGCATATATGCGCGATTTCCAGCAATGTCACCGCCAGTAGTAATAATGTCAATGTTGCCATCTACATTAATATCTGTAGCGGTAAACGAAGTCACAGCTTGATTTAATACGACCTTAGCACCAGGAATAAGCTGACCAAGACCGTCATTAATCATAATTTGGATAGCTAATTCATCAGGTAGATAAACCAGTAAATCCGTAAAGCTATCTGCATTCATATCAACTGCATACCCTAACGACGCAGGGACACTGGTTAACACTTTACCTGGTAATATAGACAAGGTATTAGCCAACAATATGCTGGCGTCTCGGTCAAATACTTCATCGTTTACGTTAGTAGCCGTGACAGAAATGCCCGCTGAGCTGAATCCTGAATCGACGTTATCTACCATTAACTCAATAATTCGGCTTAATGAATCACCAATGGCGAGCTCATCTGCAACAATACAATCGATTACGCCAGTCGATTGTTCAGAACACTCATTAGGCAGCGCAACAATTAAAAATTCACGACCAAAGGTCAATTGATAATTCAGACCTAGTGCTGCGGTATAACCATTATTGACAATATCGACAACTAAGTTAACTTTTTGTCCCACTATCGCAGGGGCTGGTGAAAAGTAAATATTCACTCCAAGTTCGGTATCAGTTGGTTGAGAAACAACCAAACTAAAACGCTGTATCACCGGAAGCTCTACAATTGCGTCAGTGACACTGACTTCAACCTCAAATGTCATATCAGCCGACTCAGCTGGCGGAGTTCCGACTAATTGATTAGCAGAGTTAAGAGACAACCATTCTGGAGCCGAAACAACGGCTACCGTTAAAGAAGCATCTACATCAGCATCAGAAACCACAACATCGTATTGATATGGTGCAAATACACTTGCTTCGGTTATGGGTTCCGACTCAAATACTGGTGCATCATTAACATTAATCACTTCAATATCAAATGCAGGTAATTCAACCTCAATGGTGCCATCAGACACTGAGATAACAATACTCAATGTCACCCCAACATCATCATTACTCGGAATACCGCTAAGCGTACCATCGGTATCGCTAAATTTAGCCCATGTAGGTTTATTGACGATAATAAAGCTAAGAGAATCATCTTCATCAGCATCAGTGACATCAGGTTTAAAGGTATAAGATTCGTCTTCATTAATCGACAGTAACGGTGTACCCATTATTTCGGGTGCATCATTAACATTACTCACGTCAATGCTAAAGCTCTGTTCGGCGTGTAAACCTGCATTATCAGTCACAGTTAAAGTCACCGAATGACTACCCACATCTGCATTAGTCGGCGTTCCGCTTAATATACCGCTGACGGTATCAAAGCTTAACCAATCGGGTTTAACAGAAGCATTAAAGCTTAAGCTATCACCCGTATCAGCATCTGTAGCCACCAAAGTGTAATTATAAAGCTGATCTTGTGTCGCTACTAATACCGCTATAGAGCTAATCACTGGTGCATCATTAACATTATTCACGCTAATGCTAAAACTCTGTTCGGCGTGTAAACCAGCATTATCAGTCACAGTTAAGGTCACCGAATGACTACCCACATCTGCGTTAGTTGGTGTTCCACTTAATACCCCAGTTGCGGTATCAAAACTTAACCAATCAGGTTTAACAGAAGCATTAAAGCTTAAGCTATCACCCGTATCAGCATCTGTAGCCACCAAAGTGTAATTATAAATCTGATCTTGTGTCGCTGATAATACCGCTATAGAGCTAATCACTGGTGCATCATTAACATTATTCACGCTAATGCTAAAGTTTTGCTCAGCACTTAAGCCTGCACCATCTGTCACTTTTAGAGTAACAACATGACTACCCACATCTGCATTAGTTGGTGTACCGCTTAATACCCCTGTTGCGGTATTAAAGTTCAACCAATCAGGTTTCACAACTGCACTAAAGGTTAAGACATCACCGCTATCGTCATCAATTACCACAAAAGTATATTGATAAACTTGATCTTGCATTGCCGTCACTATTGCAGCTGAGCTGATCACTGGTACATCATTGGTGTTGGCCACGCTTATATTAAACGCGGTTAACGAGCTGGTTACCGTGCCATCGTTGACACTGATCACAATCCCGGAGGTCGTACCCACATCGGCATTGGTTGGCGTACCGCTTAACTGACCATTAGCGCTATTGAAGCTGGCCCACGTCGGTTTATTAGTAATGCTAAAGCTTAAGCTATCACCACTGTCGTCATCGCTGACACTTGGGGTAAAGCTGTAAACACTGTCTTCATTGACTGAGGTAGCAGGACTGCCGGATATCACCGGCGCATCATTGGTGTTGGCCACGCTAATACTAAACGCGCTTAATGCGGTGGTTACCGTGCCATCGTTGACACTGATCACAATCCCGGAAGTGGTGCCCACATCGGCATTGGTTGGCGTACCGTTTAACAAGCCCGTTGCGACATTAAAGCTGGCCCACGTCGGTTTGTTGGTAATGCTAAAGGTAAAGCTATCACCGCTGTCGTCATCACTGACACTTGGGGTAAAGCTGTAAACACTGTCTTCATTGACTGACGTAGCAGGACTGCCAGATATCACCGGCGCATCGTTGGTATTGGCCACGCTAATACTAAACGCGCTCAACGCGGTGGTTACCGTGCCATCGTTGACACTGATCACAATCCCGGAGGTCGTACCCACATCGACATTGGTTGGCGTACCGCTTAATTGACCATTGGCGCTATTAAAGCTGGCCCACGTCGGTTTATTCGTAATGCTAAAGCTTAAGCTATCACCACTGTCGTCATCACTGACACTTGGGGTGAAGCTGTAAACGCTATCTTCATTGACTGAGGTCGCAGGACTGCCAGATATCACCGGTGCATCATTGGTGTTGGCCACGCTAATACTAAACGCGCTCAACGCGGTGGTTACCGTGCCATCGTTGACACTGATCACAATCCCAGAGGTCGTACCTACATCGGCATTGGTTGGCGTACCGTTTAACAAGCCCGTTGCGACATTAAAGCTGGCCCACGTCGGTTTATTAGTAATGCTAAAGGTAAAGCTATCACCACTGTCGTCATCACTGACACTTGGGGTAAAGCTGTAAGCACTGTCTTCATTGACTGAGGTCGCAGGACTGCCAGATATCACCGGCGCATCATTGGTGTTGGCCACGCTAAGACTAAACGCGGTTAATGCGCTGGTTACCGTGCCATCGTTGACACTGATCACAATCCCAGAGGTCGTACCCACATCGGCATTAGTTGGCGTACCGTTTAACAAGCCCGTTGCGACATTAAAGCTGGCCCACGTCGGTTTATTAGTAATGCTAAAGCTTAAGCTATCACCACTGTCGTCATCACTGACACTTGGGGTAAAGCTGTAAACACTGTCTTCATTGACTGAGGTGGCAGGACTGCCAGAAATCACTGGCGCATCATTGGTATTAGCCACGCTGATACTAAACGCGCTTAATGCGATGGTTACCGTGCCATCGTTGACACTGATCACAATCCCAGTAGTACTACCCACATCGGCATTGGTTGGCGTACCGCTTAACAAGCCCGTTGCGACATTAAAGCTGGTCCACGTCGGTTTGTTGGTAATGCTAAAGGTAAAACTATCACCACTGTCGTCATCGCTGACACTTGGGGTAAAGCTGTAAACACTGTCTTCATTGACTGACGTCGCAGGATTGCCAGATATCACCGGCGCATCGTTGGTATTGGCCACGCTAATACTAAACGCGCTCAACGCCGTGGTTACCGTGCCATCGTTGACACTGATCACAATCCCGGAGGTCGTACCCACATCGACATTGGTTGGCGTACCGCTTAACAGACCATTGGCGCTATTAAAGCTGGCCCACGTCGGTTTATTGGTAATGCTAAAGGTAAAGCTATCACCACTGTCGTCATCGCTGACACTTGGGGTAAAGCTGTAAGCACTGTCTTCATTGACTGAGGTCGCAGGACTGCCAGATATCACCGGTGCATCATTGGTGTTGGCCACGCTAATACTAAACGCGCTTAACGAGCTGGTTACCGTGCCATCATTGACACTGATCACAATCCCGGAAGTGGTGCCCACATCCGCATTAGTTGGCGTACCGTTTAACAAGCCCGTTGCGACATTAAAGCTAGCCCATGTCGGTTTGTTGGTAATGCTAAAGGTAAAGCTATCACCGCTGTCGTCATCGCTAACACTTGGGGTAAAGCTGTAAGCACTGTCTTCATTGACTGAGGTGTTAGGACTGCCGGAGATCACCGGCGCATCATTAAAATCATATACAACAGAATAACCGCTAGATGCAGTATTACTATTATTTAACGTATCAACCGCAACTGCTGCATCAACAGCAAGACTCACTGTCGATTGTGCAATAGGTGATACTGCAACGGTATACTGTTTACCATCAACATTAGTAAATGCTGATAAATTAGCATTAGTCACTTGAATGTCATTAACGTCAAAACCAGTGACTAATTCACTAAAATCGATAGTAGCGGTAAACCCCACGGTTACGGTGCCGGAAGGCCCACTAATACTAACGCTTGGCAGCACATCATCGTAAGTCACATTTAAAGAATTAGAAGTATTATTGCCGTTTCCTGCACTGTCACTTGCCGCACTATCGACAACACTTAACCCTACGGCAGTTTCTCCTGTCGCACTAACGACAACAGAATATGTTTTGGCATCAATTGTCTGAAAATTAGATAAGCTGCCATTAACAACTGAAATATCGTTTATATCAAAACCTGATACATTCTCATCGAACACGATATTAACTGTAAAATCAGCAGTTTGATTTAACGAGGCAGTACTCAACACCACACTAGGCTTAAGTGTATCGACAACAAACACGCTCGAAGGTCCTGCTGAAGGAGCAAGGTTAGTACTATAACGAGCCGTACCCGCGACTAAACTTATGCCTAATGAACCATTACCAACGATATTATCTAAACTCACCGTCACACTGCTGGTATCACCATTCAACACGGTAATATCCGCATTAGCGGTGCCCGTTGTATTAAGAGTCACTTCATTAGAGTTTAAATCGACTTGTTCAACATCAACATAATTAACGGTATACGTTACAGGGCCAGAATTAACCAACACGCTCGATGGGTTACTCAAGGTTAAACTCGGGGTAGCAACTATGGGAGTTGATTGATATTCAAACACTATATCAATCGCCGCTTTATTACCCACTGTGCCATCTAGAATATCAAAGGCAGCATCAGCACCTATTTGTAGAGTGACATCACCATTAGCCGTAGGCGTTACTTCAACGGTATAGCTTGAACCGGTTCCTGTAAAACCAGTTAAACTTGCATTAACGGCATTAATACCTGTCTCATCAAAACCAGTAACATCATCAGAAAAGTTAATCGACAGGGTAACGATAGATTCAGAGGTTGGGCTAGACACATCAATTGATGCAACAACCGTCAACTCATTAACATTCAAATTAGCAACAGCCGGGCTTATCGATGTATTGACTCCACCAATGATTGCTGACAAATTACTGCTAATCGATAAATAATTATTAGCAACGACTGTACTTGGAATGTTTAAGGTGATCGTTAATGCACACTGATCACCATTTGCAACATCAACACCACTCACAACTAGAGTAGTACCTCCTGTACCAGAAGTTGCCGAACCTGCACCACAAAATGCATTTTGATTAGCTGATGCTATTGTGGTTCCCGATATGAAAGAACTAAAGCTTTGTGTAAAAAAAA
This sequence comes from Shewanella sp. S1-58-MNA-CIBAN-0166, assembly GCF_040310085.1. Lineage (NCBI taxonomy): Bacteria > Pseudomonadati > Pseudomonadota > Gammaproteobacteria > Alteromonadales > Shewanellaceae > Shewanella > Shewanella sp. S1-58-MNA-CIBAN-0166. The sequence continues at coordinate 46,046 of NZ_JBEOPN010000005.1, forward strand.
TACTCGTTGAATCCCCTGCACCGGATTCGTTCGTTAGCAAATAAATCACATCAACTTGAGTTCCGCCACTGCCCACCCGTATGGCATTGTCAGAGAAAGATTGGCTAAATCGTAAACCACTGACAATAAGTGAAGCTGCACCACCCGACTTGACGACGGCATTTGCAGCAACGACAGCTCCTACATCAGAGCTTGAAAACTGAAAGTTACTTCCAACCGTACCGGCTGGTAATTGAACTGGAACCGAAAACGAGCATGACTCACCTGGCGTTAACATGCCGCTAGAAAAAGATAACGTTGATGTACCGCTTATCGTCGATCCTGTGCCACAAACATTTGATATAGGTAATCCAGTCGCCACTAAGCCAGACAACCCTGCATCTAAGTCCAATGTAAAAGCAATATTGGTAGCATCAGCAGAAGCATTCAAGTGATGTGATAATTCAAAATCGATAAAACCAGAAGCGCCAGGAAGCATGACATTATCTTGAAACGAAAAACGTAAACTTGGCGCCGTATCTACTATTACCGAAGCAATGGCAGATGGACTTTTGCTAGAAACACTATTACCGCCAATAGTTGCTATTATTTGCTGTGCAGTAAAATAATAACGACCAGAATTTAACCCCTCGTTAAGAGTTAAACCTACATCAAAAGAACAAGACTCACTCGCAGCAAGAGTGATAGCAGATAGATCGACATTAAAAGAATCACCAGTTGTAGTCGATGAAGCACTAATTCCTGACCCATTACAAAAATTAGAGCCTGGTAAAGTCGTAATCGTCGCAACCGATGTTGCACCGATAACCGTGCTGACAGTTAAATCAGACACCGCATTAGCACCATCTATATTCGTCAGCGTGTAACGTAAGGTAATAGCATCACCTGCTGTAATAGGCGATTCAACAACCGACATGGTTAATGTTGGCGCATTCGATACACGAAAAGTATTTGTAACACTAGAATAGGTATCAATCGAAGAGGAAATATTACTTACTGTATTAGTATATGAACCAATACTCGCACCAACAGGCACAGTAACGGGAATAGTGAACGAACAACTTTCACCGCCAGCTAAACTACCATTAGTTAAGCTAACTGAACTGGTTCCCGAAACAACCGAACCACTGCCACACGCATTATTTAATGGCAACCCTGTAGCAATTAACCCAGTTAACGCTGCGTTAAGATCATCGGTAAAAGTAATATTATTGGCTGTGTTGCTACGGTCAAAATTGGTTAATGTCACATTAAGATTAGCGGTTTGCCCAGGAGTGACAGTGAATGGATCTAGCACCATATTGACAAATTGTTTTTGCACCGACAATGAAGCGCCAGCCTTGCCTATCTTAATGCTCCCACCGCTATACGTCATATCAGAGGTCGTTAAATTAAAATTTCCTGCTCCGCTAGACAAAACATCAATAATGACACTACAACTCGAGGGAGTGCCAGCAGAACCTGAGGGTAAAAAAGCAAGAAATTCAATGGCAGTATTTTGTGAAAATAATGTAATAGAACGGGCATCCGCCGACTGCGTCAACGTCATATAATCGCCGCAATCAGATGTTAAATTAGTTGTTGATGAGATAACCAATCCTTCGGGTAAAATAATTTGCCCACTAAAACCGTAGACAGAAGCATCGGAAGGATTAAATAGCGCTAATGTTAACTCTGTAGAACCACCGGCAGAAATCGACGATGAAGACAAGCTTAATGTTGCAAATACATTAGTATCACTAACAGTTAACGTTGTAGAAGAATCTGGGCCAATGTCATCACTCGATGATAAGTCTGTACTGGTAATATTAAACACACCAGCAGCACTGGCTGTAATATTAAAGACTAATTGACAATTTTGCCCTTGCCCTAACTGATAACCGCTCGCTATAACCGAATTACCACCTGCAGAAAGAGTGTAATCACCACTGCCGCAAGACACAGAATCATTGGTTTGATTAGCGATGACAACGTTAGTAGGAAGATTGATCGTAAAGCCAATATCAGAAGCTGAATTTGATGAGGAGGAATTTGATAATGTATAGGTTAAGGTACTGGAATTATTTACTGAAATAGTCGGGCTACTCAAATTACCAGTTAAAGAAAGGTCACTCGGCACAGCATACGCAGCTGAACTAGCGACTAATGCCAATATGTATACTAAACGTGAAGCGTTAGATAAACGAATTAGTGTCTTTTTTAGCATCGCAGTCATAGCGAATCCTTTCTCATTTTTATTATTGGCTTGTTGCTTACCACAGAGCTGAAGCAAGCACGAAGTTACATTTATTTAACAATAATAACAGCAAAAAACAAACCCGACCTTATTTTATTATTTTAATGTAAACAACTACTGTAAAGCCAAACAAAAAAAACATGAAAAAATATAATAAAAACCTTAAAAAACAAGAACATTAAGTAACCTCAAATTAGAGTTGACTAAAATTCAAACAAAACTCCCATTAAATAAATCATTAAGGACACATTTATAATTTATTTCATAGGCAGCTAATAATTTGCTAATTGTTACTTTTTGGTTAAAATAAGCTCAAAGAAGAAAATAAAGGCTTAAGAAATGAAATCAGTACGAAAAACAATCAAAGCCACATTATGTCTAGCGACACTATTAACGTCGTCCGCTTGCATAGCAAATAACATCGCGGTAAGTGGTTCGGTATTAGATATCGATACTGGTAATAATTTCGACGAAGCCACTATCACCATTTCCGGCCCAAAAGAATTCAACACCAGCTACACACTCAAAAACAATAAAACACAAGTTGATATAGAAACGTTAAAGATTACCGATGCTGGTAACTACACATACCAAATTCAGTACATACAAAATGGTAAACTTGAGTATATAACGGACCCTAAAACAGGCCGCAACAAAGCCAAACGCAATACTGGTCATATAGAAACAACATCAGGTTATTTTAACGTCAGTGATAATCAGTTTGTATTAGGCGAAATAACAGAAGCGGATCCTGAGCTGAATACCCAGCAAATCCAAAACAGCAGGTATTAAAAATGAAAACAACACGTAAACTTGCTTGGGCAATAATCCCGTTAGCGGTATCAGTAAATCTGTATGCCGACCAACAAATACTAGATGATCTCGTGGTAGACGGCAGCGCATGTATAGGACAAGACTGTGTTAACGGTGAAAGTTTTGGTTTCGATACATTGAGACTTAAAGAAAATAATTTACGTATAAAATTTCAAGACACAAGTAATAGTTCAAGTTTTCCGACTAATGATTGGCAATTAACCGCCAATGACGCCACTAACGGTGGCGCAAACAAATTTTCACTCGATGATATAGACGGTGGAAAAACGCCATTTACCATAATGGCCGGGGCAAAGAATAACGCACTATTTGTTGCTTCTAACGGCAAGATAGGATTAGGCACATCATTACCCGTAGTTGAAATGCATGTTGTTGATGGTGACAGCCCTACTATGCGTCTAGAACAAGATGGTAGCTCAGGCTTTACCCCACAAACATGGGATGTAGCAGGAAACGAGACAAACTTTTTTATTCGTGATGTAACAAATGGCTCTAAGTTACCATTTAAAATTAGACCTAATGCGCCAACTAACTCATTATACATCGATACAGATGGTGATATAGGCTTAGGCACGGCAAGTCCAGATGCACAATTACATGTCATTGACTCGACAAGTACTAACCTTTCAACAAGTTCAGTTTTAGTTGAAAATACAAATGCTGCTAGAAACTCAGTACTTCTCGAATTAGCACATGCTGGTAACAGCTATCTAAAAATGTCGAATACAGAAGCTTCGCCAACTGTTGCCTTTTGGTTACTAGGTTCTAGACAAGATGGTACATTTTCCCTTACTAACAACGTTGGCGGACAAGTGTTTATTGTCGATTCAACTGGTAACATCACAACTAAAGGGACTGTAACTGCAAACAACGTGTTGTTAACTTCTGATGTGAACAAGAAAGAGAATTTTCAGACTATTAATGGCACTGAAATACTCGGTGCCATTTCTAAATTGGCGATTTCTAAATGGAATTACAAATCTCAAAGTGCTAGTGAGCAACATATCGGCCCTATGGCGCAAGATTTTTATAAATTATTTGGTCTTGGCGGCAATGATGACAAACACATTTCCGCGATTGATTCTGCCGGTATATCGTTAGCCGCAATCCAAGCGTTATATGATTTGAATATGAAGAAGGACCAACAAATAGAAGAGTTGTCGAATCGAATTTCAGATTTGGAAATGAAGACAAAATAAATTCCGACGTTTTCTATACTGTGTTTACTCAGATTTGCTAGGACATTGATGAATGTTAGTTTAAATCTGAGTTAAACATCTATTTAATAATACCTCAATTTACATGTCATTAGATTGAACCATATAAATTGAGCCATTTTCAAGCTGCTGTTGCAGTGATTCAATCACCAATAAATACCGTTGAGCGATATGTGGATAGTCTTGAACCACTTGTGCTAGTGCAGTTTTATCAAAAATAGCATCAAGGTCAGATGCCCAATTAGCAACCACTTTTTGTAACAATTCATCTGCCTTTTCTTGCATTTTATCAATATTAAGCGTCGTTAATACATCGGCTTTGCGTCTCATACGAATACGCTCTGTTGTATGCCCTTTTAAAATCTCTCTAAACATATAACGTTCAACGCCATATTTGCACTTAAGATGACTCGGTAAACTGTAGGCAAACTCCACCAATTCTTTATCCAGCATAGGGTAACGGAACTCACAACGATAATGCCGTGCGGCTATTTCAGTCAACGTCATACGACGTTGAACGCCCACTTCAATCAGCTCACGATGATCACGTGCTTGCACTGAGGTTCTGTTAATAATGGCATAATAAGGTTTGATTATTTCAGCTAACTTATGAGTAACCTTGGCAGTCAATATTGGATGATAAAACAAATCAGCCGACTGCCTCGCTAACCCATTACGAAATTGAAGTTGTTTTTTATACACTTGAGGTAATCGATGTTGGATTAACAATCGCAGCATAGCTTTTATTGGGTTACCACCACGTCCACGTTGCTGACGCAACTTCAGCTGTCGATACAATAAAAGATAGTGCCGCCCAAAAAACAATTCATGAATATATTCATCGCCATAGCCAGTGACACAATGATCCCCTCCCCAACCTGAAAGCACAGTCCGGCACCCCTGAGACTGGGCAAGGGCAACCCGAGGCGCATACCAAGAGGATATAACAGAAGGACCACCAAATGTATTGGCGTACGCACCTGCTTTCAATAGGCTGGGAGTATCTTCGCGCCAAAGCGGCTTTACATTTGGCCATAGATCGATCGCATCGAACAACTCTTGATAGACATCTGACCAAACTGACGCATTATCATCGTTCAACGCGGTACCATTAAAGGACATAGTATATAAAGGTTTATCACCTAACAAACGACTGGCATATCCCACCACGCCATTGGAGTCTAAGCCTTCGCTTAATTCGGCGGCTATGGGGTATTGCGATACTAAACGCCGCGCCACTGCCAGCTCAAATAACTTAGCTAACCTAGCAAGGTTTTCATCATCCGTTAATGCTGGTAGCACTTGAGGTTTTAATGACCAATATGGTTTACAGCTTTGCCCTTGCTGATTTATTACAAGCTGATGCGCCGCAGGTAAAGACTGAATAGCATTGAAAGGAGAAAGGAATTCATTCGTAGTAATTGGCATAAATGTATCAGCCAGCCATTGATGGGAGAGTTGACGCGAAATGGCCAACTCGGGCACCAGCAAAGCTTTATGCTCATTTGACAATACAACTCGTCCAGACTGCATAGAATAAAACAGCGACTTAACCCCGAAGTGATCTCGAGCACAATAAAGCTGCTGTTTCACCTTATCCCAAATGATAAAAACAAAATCCCCCAACAAATGAGCGGCGGTTTCCTCTTGCCAGCATAGATAAGCCTGTAAAATAAAACCTGCATCGCACAAGTGCTGACAGTCTGTTAACTGCAGTTTATTGGCAAGTTCCTCGCGGTTATCAAGCTGCGCATTGGCAACAATCACATATTGTCCGCAATCACTTAATAATACTGCGTCTTGCTCGGCGTTCGGCCGATTATATAGGCATGCTTTTGCAAAACGGACATCAGGTTGGTCACTTACCTGTATATGATGACGAGCATCAGGTTGCCAATAGTCACTACAAGACAGCATAGCTTGCATAGCATGTTCGGGTAACGCTTTTTGCCAATCAATTACGCAGTGAATCGTGCTCATGCATCATCCTTTAAATAACCACTAAATATTAGTGGGATAACACAGTGGCGTGATTTGCATGTTGTCATCAAGATAGCCTAACCTTTGCATCACGGCACCATGGTCGGTAATCAGCCTATCGACTTGAGACAGAGATAACGTATTTTGCCAATCCCCTACGATGCCCTTTCTAAAAAAAGCTTTTGATTTAAAGGGTCGCTCTTTAAAGCCATGCATATTTTCTTGCTTTTTAAGCTTATCAAAATGGCACATTGCAATGGCTTTTTTAACTGAGTTTTCATCATCAGATAAATGCAAAAATTGACTAACCTGCGTAAAGCACACAAGTGAGTTATTCAGCATATCCTCATAACGCACTACTAATATTGGTAAATCACAGTCTATCCAAGAGGTAACATGGTCACTCCAGGATCCCATATGCTGCCGCACCTGCGGCCGATATTTTTTATTATCAGCCAGCAGTGCAAAATCACTGGTGCCCATCATACCTATGCTCTTATCAAGCGAAACGCCCATATGATTAGCAAATGAAATGGCCACATCGAAGGGGTTACGGGCCACATACAAAGCACCTGCACAGGCATCAGGCGAACACAAGTGTCCAACCGAAGCACAAAGATGATTGGCATCATGAATTTTATGATAAGCAGGTTCAGTCAATTGACTATGGATAAAGCGATACGCATCACTACGATATGACTCAATTTGCTCAGCCGAATGTAATCCTAACTCCACACCCAAGCCATTCGCTAACCAACTGCGGCTGCTAGCAATAGCGCCAGTGTGCAATTGATTAATATCAATTGTTGTAACATCAGTCGTAGATTGATTTTGTAAGGCAAAAATAAAACTTCTCAACCAAGTATTTCCGGATTTCGGGTAAGAGGCGAGCCAGTAAATACCTGCAGACATAACTAAACTAAAGCCTCAAATGAATCGGTAATAAAGCGGCTTAATGCGTGAAGATTTTCTAATGTCAGTATTGCTTTGCCGCGATCAAGCCCATAAACAGGAGTCTTTGCTAAAAAGGCGCTGCACTGCTGCATAAACAGTGCATCTTGCCCCATTGCCGTTGAAAATTGAGTTCGGTAGCGATTAGCTTTTAACGGACCAAATTTACGCATCCCCTTAAACTCGGTTAGTACGTCTGCTAAAACTTCGTCACCCCGAACTTCACTTTGTTCATTATCGTGCTGTTCACTTAAGCAATAGACAGCCACTAATGGAAATGCGTCTAACCTTTCATTAGAATCTTCATTACCCATTGATGAACCTTCCGGCACATACTGCAACTTTGCAATTTGGGCTGCTAAGGGTTTTGCATCTGATAACTGCAAAACCTCAGCAACATCTGGCCAGACTTTAAGATCATTACAGCCTTGTAGCACTTTGCCATTGGTATCAAAAACGCATAAATCATCGGATACCAATTGCCAATCTTGGGTCAACAATGTTGCCGCCAACGTGGATTTACCACTGCCTGAGTGACCGCAAACAACAATAGCGCTGCCCTTTTTTTGCAGAACAGTACCATGCAAGACTAGTTGGCCACGTTGCTGCATCACAACTGCAAGCATATAACCTTGAATATAAGTGATCACCAGTGCCATATCGGCATCGTCGGCAACAGCAACCTCAATCGACTGTCCGTCGCGCACATAAAAGTCAGCTAATCGAGGAATGGATAACAGAAAACTTGACGAATTCAGCCAACAGTAAGCGCCAACTTGACTCAAGAAAGTAATATCGACATCTAATTTATCCACATTTTTTATGGAAATATTTGCAGGATGACTGTCTTGAACACAAGGAAAATTTGGAAGGATGAATTGGCTGTCAAAGGTAAGATTGTACAGAGAGTAACGCACGGGAATTTTGGCCTTAAATAAACGGGCTGCAAATTAAGCAGCCGCATTGACTTCTACAAGCTTTCTATCGACTAACTGTTGAAGAAAATATTCAACATCGCGACGACAGTCATTTTCTTGAACGTCAAATTTCAACATCAACTGAATCACAAGGTCATCAACACTGATAGGTGAGGCTAATAACCCCCAAATATGGGTTGCTGTTGTATCTAGTCCCAAATATTGATCTTGCAATACATCCATCATTACTAGCTGATCGCCCATAGGCGCAACACTCAGCGCTTTTTGTTGACTATAAAGCAACATACACTATTCCTATGAGGAACCAAAAGGGGCAGTTTCAGTAACAGAAGGAGCTTTACCGTCCGTAGAACCAATATCAATCACTTCAATCTCAGGCTTTGACCAAACTGATCTTTCAATATTTGTCACATCTAGATCATTATTTGTTTTAGTTTTATGCTGCATTTATATCGCTCCCGTTTTAAAAATAATCTATCAAAATGAACAAAACTGCTGATAGTTGATAGTTGAATTAATTGTAGTTAAAAAGACCACAATCTTAATAACTTAATCCTTACAAGTATAGCCTGATTTGCAACCGAAAACCACGAATTAACAAAAAAACTGCAACAACCCTTTACAAATGATTATCTGTAATTATTACTCATTTTGATTATTCAGTTAACACACCTACAACTATCAAAAACTTGTCTTTTTATAAAAGCACTGTCTTATCAGCAAAAGTCTGAGCTTGTTCACTATGACTGACTAAAACAATCGTCATTGAGTTTCGATATCGCTGTAAAGTTATAAATATTTCTTTCTCGGTCTCATTATCCAGCGCATTAGTTGCTTCATCTAAAATCAACAATGGCCGCTTTCTAACTAATGCCCTTGCCAATACAAGGCGCTGCCTTTGTCCACCAGAAAGTTGTATGCCACCATCACCAATCATGGTGTCAAGACGATGAGGTAATTCACTAACAAAATCGGCACAACATTGAGATAGCACACTATAGATCTCGCTATCAGTACAACACTCGCCCCATAGAATATTGTCGCGAACACTGGCGTGAAATAAAAATGGTTCCTGAGACAAATAACTCACCTGTTGACGCCATGAATGGTGCGCACTTGCATCCAGCGGATTGCCATCTAACATCACCTTCCCCGCAGAGGGTGTAAGCAAACTGGTTAGAATATCGATAACCGTGGTTTTACCTTGTCCTGACGGACCTTTTATTAGGGTAATCTTATGCAGTGGAAACTCAATGTTAATATTTGATAATAAGGGTGAACGTGTTTGATAAGCAAAACTGACCCCTTGTAATGCCAAGTGTTTACGCGGAAATTGAATAATATGTGTGTTATTTGGTGTATGAGCTTGCTGATTTTTTTTAATCGCGTCCTCAATATCAATATACGCGGGTAACATATGCAATAAACGCTGAGTATTTGATTGTAAGTCTGACAGCATGGGCATCATTCGGCTAAACATAACAATCAACACCACAAGCTCAGCAACACCTAATTGCCATACTTCCAAGCCAACAAAAACTAACACGCACAGAAGTAATGCCGTTATCACTTGAAAACCTAATTGCTGCAAAGCTGTTTTGTCTTGATATGCTAGTTGATTGTCTCTTAACTCTTTTTGAGTCATTTCAAACGATTTAAGTTGTTGTGCTTCATATGCACATGCCTTAACCGTTTTCATACCATTTAAGAAAAACATCACCCTTTGATAAAGCTGTTTATTACTATTAGTCAAGCCCGTACCAAATTCTGCCGCTTGTCGAAAAATGTGGCGAAAAAGTAATAAGATAATACCGCCGACTACGATGGCTATTAATAATGCTATAGGGGCAATAATGATTGATACCACGCTATATACGATAAGAAAAATAGCCGTAGTCGCTAACTTTAGAATATAGAAAGTAGCCATTCCGACGCGATTAACCCCATTAGTGAGCTGCTCTAGCTCTTGATGTTGCTCGGAATTAATTCTTTGCTGCCAATCTGAAAACAACATGGTTTCAAACAGTTTTTTGCGCAGTTTATCTGTGGCTTGCAGGCGGATTAGGGTTAACACTCGCTCACGAAAATACACTAAAGTAGAGCGCACAAGCAGCAAACATAAAAACAATGCCAGCACGACTTCTAAAGAAAGCAACCCAGGGTTAAAACCTGGAATAACCTCTAGCCAGCTGGGCAAGGTTTGGCTTGGGTCTGACATAAAGTTAACCACGGGTACCAACATTAATATCCCGATGCCTTCAGTAAAACTACTTAGCAGTAATAGACCAAAAGCAAGCACGAGTAACTTGGAGGCTTGTTGTCCCAATCCGTATAAATATCTTTTTAATGCACTAAAACTAGACGACATTCTATCTACAGCCTTCTTTACTCATCTTAATAAAATTAACTTACGGTTGTTTTTTGTATTGTAAACATATTCAGTTATCATGCCTTACCAGCATATACTTATATCAATTAAATGGGGTTCTATTTGTCACCGTTAAACATTCATCGCATATATGGAATGAACGTAGAAACGTCATTTGCTTTACCCGCTCCCTTCGCTAATGCCGGTGCAGATATATCCATAATGCAAGGAGTGGTCCCCAATGTGTTATCAGCACAATTTACAACTCAAACTAGGCTGCAATTTGATGGTGAAAAAGCACTTTTTAAACAAGCTCTTTTTGGGTGTTTCCTTCTAGAAAAAAAAGGCTTAATCACTGTAGACTTCCCGACTACATTAACTGAACCGCATGCCATAACGGCTACACTCGGTTCAGGGCTCGGCATGATGTTACATCTTAGGGGCAACATTCCACTTCATGGTATCGCAATTGAAACCCATAAAGGCGCAATAATAATATTGGCAGAAAGCGGTTGCGGAAAAAGCACTTTAGCAACGTCTTTACTACTAGCCAATATCAATATATTTGGTGACGATATTGTCGCTTTGCATCAAGACAGTCACGGTATATTAAATGTACATCCATCCCATAGGCGTTTTAAATTGTCACCAGAACAGCTAGAAGCGATGGGGATTGATACAACACAACTGTCAAATACTGCACCTGGTATTAATAAATTCGGTTGGGATATCCCGTTGGAGCTAATGGCTAAACAGGCGTTACCGATTGTAAAATGCATTCATCTTCAACCTGAACGCTTAAAATGTATTCAGCCTAAAATCACCCCAATTAATCAGCTTGAATCATTCACACGACTTCGAAAAAACGTATATCGCCCAAGATTAATAGGCGCATTCAAGCACGAACAGCAATTCTTCTTGTTGAATCAAATTCTTCAACATCAATGTAAAAGCTACACAATGCAACTTCCAGAAATATCTCAATTCACTTCATACAAAGAGTATGGTGAGGTTATCGCAAGTCAACTGTTGGCGCTTTAGTGGGAGTAACAGCAAACTGGCTACTCTGTGATATTAATAACGGTAATAATGGTGCTTGTGCAGTATATTGAAGAGGGTTAACTCCCCAATTTATGTTTCCTTCAAGTAATACCACTTCAGTATCGGTAATAACCACATCCCACCCGACAGTATGAACATCTGCACATAAACTGTGAGCAAGTGTTATTTCATCAACTACAGACGGCCAAAATGGTATTGTCACCCGGGTAGTTAAATCAACTCTCATGACTTTGGCACAATAGTCTTGGTCCAATATCACACTGCCATTTAATACATCAATTGCAAACACATTAAACCGTCGATGAGAATCATCATTTAGCTCAAGATTACCGATGACTAAGTGACATTTACCCTGTTCTAGGCAACTTACAACCCTCAACGTGATGGTTTTATCACTATCCTGCCAAGTACTCATTTCAGAATGATGACTCAATAAAGGTTGAACTATATATTTGCATGCTGGCAATAATGCTTTAACAGCATTAAGCCCTTCATCTCCGTAATACTGTTTGCCTAAATAATCAAATTGCCAATCGGTATCATGTCTCGTTAGGCTAACGCAGCCTATACTTCTGGATGCTGATTCCGGTTTAATAAAAACGTTATCAGACAACTTTAACCACGCTTCTATAGCCCAATTATCGTGTAGGTTAACACTATCAAGGGTAGCAACGGTTTGACCGCCAGCTTTAGACAAGCGCTGAGCAAAGGTTAATTTATTACTCAAAAAAGTCTGTGAGGTTGGACTAATAGCATTAAATTGATATGTGGAATGAAAAAAAGGTAATTGAAAATCAAATACGTATTGCCACCATAGCATTGAAGAAGTCTGATAAAGTTTAAAGCGATAATAGTCAAAACCAGAAATACCTTGACCTAATCCTGCCCTCAACAAACCGAATATTTGTAAAGGTATGGATACTCCATCATCAATGGCTTGCTGATTAAATTGAAGAAACGATCGATACGCAGCGACCCAAAACCAACAAATATACCAGCTAATCAATGAGTAAATAAAACTAACCAACAAAAATGGTTTTTTTTGTAAAGACCGCAACATTACCCATCGGTGTAATTTAATATAGTCGTCACACGGTAAACCATATCGCCAACTTAATCGGAATAATGGACGCTTCCTTAATAATAAAGCCCTAATTTTGTTTTTAATCGACATTGGCATTTAAGCACTAACCTTAGTTGCAAAATCACATTGTGAACAACAATAACAACCAACCACTGAGTGATGTTTAAAACCATTATCACCCGTGATAAACAGCTGATTACAGCACACCCATGCATGCGCTTTCAAACTGGTATTTTCACGCCGTAAACCAAAATACAAACGATAGGGTAAACCAAACATCCCAAGTAAAACACGCGCAACAATTGCTTGCGCAAAACAGTTTGCATGCCAAGGACAATATCGAGCAGTATTAACCACTAAACGAGAAATTTGACGAGCACGCTTCAGTTGTAGTTCACTTAGCTTTGTGATGACTAGAGGCTGGGTATCCAAACCAGCAACTGACACACCTAAATAGGGGGCGACACGTGCAAATGGGAAAATTAGCACTATTGCTCTGGCAATTCCAAGTGATGTCCAGGCAAAAATAAAACCAATTTTAAAAAACAATTCATGCTTTTTAAAAGCTCGTAATTTTTGATATAAGAATTTCATTGTTAGTTACTTCATCGCTCATTGATAAGTCTTAACCATTTATTTTTCGTGTAACGAAACATTTTTATAAAAGGTAACAGTAGCTTAATATATCGACCATCACTTTTTGCATAATGATCTATAAATGCTTTATCGCTATCGTTTGGACAAAACAACAAAAAGTTAAAAGCTTTGCATCTATGCTCAAATTTGCTGTTAATAAGCACCGGATATATAACCCGTTTAATTGAAGCGATAGAGCGATATTCACACAGCCATGAATCACTAATCCAACTACAATAACTTTTTAAGCCAACAAAACCTTTAGGTGTAACAGCAATATCAAGATACTTTGCCATTAAGTATTCACACGCAATAACCTGACGAGTAATCCCAAACTTATGTGCTTCCGCCCACTTTACCTTATCCCAACCAGGAATATGCTGATTAAGTTTTTCATAATAAAATGCTAAATCAATTAGCCATTTAATTCGATGGCAATTTGACTTCATAGCATGAACACACAAGTAAAGGTATTCAATAATCGACACGCCTACCAACCCATCTAATAAGGATGAAGTAACCGCCTTAGAAAACTGCGTATCCTCATTATTTACTCGAGTATGAAGCTCAATGACTGGTAAGCCGAAAGCTTGATATCCTTTGTCCTTGCTAAAAGCCCCACGAATAACACTGCCTGGCGCAATATCAGTAAAGGCATCATTGATGGGCTTATAACCATATTTTAGTAATACTTGCTCTGCTTTTATAGCGTCTTGTTCTGAAATCAATAAATCAATATCTCTAGAGAAACGACAATTAAGATCACCATAAAGACGTAAACTTAAATCTATGCCCTTAAAAAACTGATAATTAACCTCAACGTCATTCAACTGCTTAGATAACTCTGACTGCACTTTAAATTGTTGTAATGTTTTTTGCTTACAATCAGCTGCAGCAGCACTTAACCATAGACGGAAGTTTAGTGAAAAATTGTCTGCATCAAGCTTTTTTACCGCAGCAGCAGCAGCAGCCAAGTTCCACACTCTATGGCGCTCAATAAGCCACTTGAGTTGTTCTTCATTAGAAAAGTCTAACAAAGCCAGCTTGAGTACCGAAACTGGAGTTTTTGAATTGCACAAGCACAAAAATGTTTTTAATAACGACTCATCTGACGGGGTCATAGATTTCTTTTTAGTTTAAAACTTATTGTTAACACAGAATACACAATACTTTCACCAAAGTCCTTCCCACCTCCAACTTGCGCTGAAAAAAATGCCACTCATTAAAAATGAATGGCATTTTTTAAATGTTAAAACGTAAGCGGTCAATTAATGCCAATAGCGGGATCATTCCAGCCAATACTCACTTCAGATTCAGGGCAATAGTAATCAGTACATTTATAAATAAATTCCGCCTGATCGCTTGTGACATAAAAACCATGCGCAAAGCCTTCAGGGATCCACAATTGACGTTTGTTGTCGGCAGACAAATAAACACCGATCCATTGACCAAAGGTAGGTGAGCCTTTACGAATATCGACACTCACATCAAACACTTCACCGCTCACGACACGTACCAGCTTTGCTTGAGTGTGTTTTGTTTGGTAATGTAAACCGCGTAATATTCCCTTGTTTGACTTTGAATGTTTATCCTGAACAAAAATGGTAGGCTTGCCTGTCACGAGTGCTTCAAACTGTTGCTAATTCCAAGTCTCCATAAAAAAACCACGATCATCACCAAACACGGTTGGCTCTATTATCTTCACATCAGGAATTTTCGTAGCGATGACTTTCATCGTGAATACTCTTCAATTCTGACTAACGCTGCTTGCCAATCACTTTGAACGATACCAAATTCTTGCTTAATTTTATGACAATTCAATCGTGAATTTGCTGGACGCTTTGCGGGAGTTGGATAATCTGGAGTTGTTATCGGGTTAACTTGAATTGATTGCTTCAACACACCTTGCGCTAACGCCAGTTCGAATATCTTTTCAGCAAAAGCATGCCAGCTTACATAAGGAAAACCTGAATAATGATATAGCCCATAAGCTTGATTACCATCAGCCAGCTGTTTCGTGATAATCATAATAGCGTTGGCAATATCCCCCGCATAGGTAGGGCCGCCAAACTGATCAGCAACAACATCTAAGGTATCTCTGGTTTTACTAAGGCGCAGCATGGTGTTGACAAAATTATGCCCATGCTCAGCAAATGCCCACCCGGTCCTTAATATAATATGCTGCAAACACGCTCGTTTAACGGCTTGTTCACCAGCGAGTTTACTACGGCCATACTCACTTTGAGGTTCGGTGTTATCAGACTCTACATACGCGGCAAGACTGTCACCAGCAAAAACGTAATCGGTCGAAATATGAATAATAGTGGCATTGATATTATTCGCGGCAACGGCAAGGTTAAATGGTCCATCACGGTTAACTGCATAAGCCAATTCGCGCTCTTGTTCGGCTTTATCAACCGCAGTATAGGCTGCAGCATTGATAATGATATCCGGAATGAACTCAGCAACAACGTTATTGACATTAATAAGGTCTGTAATATCAAGCTGAACACGATCTAATGCCAACAAGGTGACATCAGGCATAGTGCTAAGTTGCTTAACTAAGCACCTACCCACTTGGCCATTTTTACCTGTGACCAATATTTTCATATTTAAGCCTCGTTAATTAAACGATCTAAATATTGACCATAATGATTATTCATAATCATTATCTTTATAGGTAAAAGTAACGCTATTTCAGTAGGTTGATCTTAATTTAACCAAGCATTACGGTTAAATTAAGATCAACAAGATAAATTTAGGTTCGCCACTTTTTAGAAAGTGGCGAACAAGCTAGTCTTCAGGTTTTTACCTAAATGTTATGCACGAACCGCTTTAGCTATATGCTCTGCTTGTGCTTGTGACATTTCAGGATCTGTTGATTCAACCATTACGCGGATTAGCGGTTCAGTACCGGATTTGCGTAATAACACACGACCTTTATCACCTAGAACCGCTTCTGCTTCAAACACTGCTTTTTTTACAGCAGCAGAGGCTAGGATCTCATTAGCATTGTTAGCGATTAAACGCACATTAAGCAGTACTTGAGGTAACTTTTTCATACCCGATACTATTTCAGCTAATGACTCGCCAGATTGTAATACCGCTTGTAATACTAATAGTGAGGCCACAACAGCATCGCCAGTAGAGGCATGGTCAAGGTGTAAAATATGGCCAGAACCTTCGCCGCCTATGCGCCAGCCAGTCTGTTTTAATTGTTCAACCACATAACGGTCGCCCACTTTGGCGCGTTTAAACGGAATATCCATTTCTTTTAACGCCATCTCAAGGCCGAGGTTAGACATTAACGTGCCGACTACACCGCCTGTCATTGTACCTTGCTGTTTGGCCGACTTAGCTAAAATATACAAAATTTGATCGCCGTCTACTACATGGCCATTATGGTCAACAAACATCACCCGATCTGCATCACCGTCCATCGCAATGCCTAAATCAGCTTCATGTACCATAACTGCTGTTTGCAAACTGTCTAAATGGGTCGCACCGCAATGGTCATTAATATTGGTACCATTAGGTTTATCATTAATGCTAATAACCTCAGCACCTAGCTCACGGTACACATTGGGCGCAATATGATACGCCGCACCGTTAGCACTATCGACGACAATTTTAAGGCCTGCTAAGGTTAAATCTTTAGCAAATACGCCTTTACAGAACTCAATGTAACGACCAGCAGCATCAGTAATACGACGGACTTTTCCTAACAATTCAGATGAAACACATTCCATCGCATTATGATTTAACGCCTGGTCAAGTAACGCTTCAATTTCAAGCTCTTGCTGATCATTAAGCTTAGTGCCCGAATTTGAGAAAAACTTAATGCCGTTATCATAAAAAGGATTATGTGACGCACTAATCACTACACCTGCATCGGCACGGAATGTAGAGGCTAAATAGGCCACTGCTGGAGTTGGCATAGGGCCAATTAATGCTACGTTCACACCAGCAGCAGATAAACCTGCTTCAATAGCTGATTCGAGCATATAACCGCTACTACGAGTATCTTTACCAATCAACACTTCCTGGGTACCGGTTGAGGCTAATACTTTGCCCGCAGCCCAACCTAACTTCATAGCAAAATCAGGCGTAATAGGAAACGTCCCCACCTTCCCACGCACACCATCGGTGCCAAAATACTTACGAGACATAAAAATACTCCAATATAAAAAAAGGTTCTAGGCCCCCGTCCCTAAACGCTTTTATTGGGGAGCCAGGTATTGCCGTAGATTTTAGGTTCTAGGTACTCGCCCGTCATCCTCAAATGCTTGTATTGGGGATTTAGGTGTGCCCTTGAGTTTGGCTTTGTTGATACCTTAAAGCGTAAAGCAAACACCTGGATTCCGGCTTAAAAAGCTTCACCGGAATGACAGAGGCTTTCGTCATCCCCTAATGCTTGTATTGGGGATCCGGGTGTAGCCCTTGATTTTGGCTTTATTGATACCTTAAAGCGTAAAAACAAACACCTGGATTCCGGCTTTAAAAGCCTCACCGGAATGACAGAGGCTTTCGCTATCCCCAAATGCTTTTATTGGGGATTCAAGAGTTGCCTTAAATGTTAGCTTTAGGTTCTATCCGCTTAGTATCCTAGCAGCGAAGCTGCTCTAGGCTTTTGGCTAATTCCAAAAAACAAAAAACAAAAAACCAACTACGTAGAGTTGGTTTTGGTATTAACAATAAATCAATGTTTACTGTTCAAGCATAATTTTTTCAATACTTTTTTTGAAATCTGCGCCTAACTTAGCATCACGTAAACCATATTCAACAAAAGCATTCATGTAGCCTAACTTGTCACCACAATCATGCGACTTACCGGTCATGTTAAATGCTTCAACAGTATCTTGTTCAATCAACATATCAATAGCATCGGTTAACTGAATTTCATCACCTGCACCTGCTGGTGTTTTTGCAAGCAATCGCCATATCTTTTCAGATAACACATAACGACCTACTACAGCTAGATTAGACGGGGCTTCACCCACTTCAGGTTTCTCAACCATTGCGTTAATTTTAGCAGAATCACCTGGTGTTATCTCAACACCATTACAATCGGCAATTCCGTATTTATTGACGTCACTGTCTGGCACTGGTGCAACCATAATTTGGCTAGCAAATGTCGCTTTGTAACGCGCGATCATCGCAGCTAAGTTTTCTGTTTTTTGATTAGCTGTATATTCATCTAGAATAACGTCCGGTAATACCACTGCAAACGGGTTATTGCCAATACACGGATAAGCACACAATACCGCATGACCTAAACCTTTAGCTTCGCCTTGACGGACATGCATGATGGTAACATCTTTAGGACAAATCGCTTGGACTTCTTCAAGTAGCTGACGTTTTACACGTTTTTCTAATGTGGATTCAAGCTCGTAGGATTTATCGAAGTGGTTTTCAATCGCATTTTTACTGGCATGAGTGACTAAGACAATTTCTTTAACACCGGCAGCCACACACTCATTAACAATGTATTGAATTAACGGTTTATCAACTAAAGGCAACATCTCTTTAGGAATCGCTTTGGTTGCAGGCAACATGCGTGTACCAAGACCCGCCACGGGGATAACAACTTTCATCTTAAATCCTTTTTATAATTAATCAGAACCAAATAAATCACGTGTATAGACTTTATCAGCTACATCAAGGATCTCATCAACCATACGGTTAGATACAATCACGTCAGAGAGAGACTTAAATTCATTAAGATCTTTAATCACTTTAGAGTGAAAAAACTCATACTCGTTCAACACTGGTTCATAAACAACCACTTCAACGCCTTTTGCTTTAATACGCTTCATAATCCCTTGAATACTTGAAGCTCTAAAGTTATCAGAACCAGCCTTCATAATTAAACGGTAAATCCCCACACGTTTAGGATTGTGTTTTAAAATTGATTCAGCAATAAAGTCTTTGCGAGTAGAGTTAGAGTCAACAATAGCACCAATTATACTGTTAGGTACATCTGCATAGTTCGCTCTTAGTTGCTTGGTATCTTTAGGTAGACAGTAACCACCATAACCGAATGAGGGGTTATTATAATGATTACCTATACGAGGATCTAAACACACGCCTTCAATAATTTGCTTTGCATCTAAACCATGGGACTCAGCATAGGTATCAAGCTCATTAAAGTATGCTACACGCATTGCAAGATAGGTGTTTGAGAATAATTTCACTGCTTCAGCTTCGGTAGAATCAGTAAATAACACTTCGATATCTTTTTTTACTGCACCTTGCACCAACAAATCAGCAAATACTTTAGCACGCTCACTTCGTTCTCCCACAATAATGCGCGACGGATATAAGTTGTCATGTAATGCTTTGCCTTCACGTAAAAACTCAGGCGAAAACAAGATATTATTGGTGTTAAATTTCTCGCGTACGCTTTTGGTATAACCCACAGGAACTGTAGACTTAATAACTATGACAGCACTAGGATTAATTGCTAAAACATCACGAATGACGGCTTCAACTGAATTTGTATTAAAATAATTAGTTTGCGGATCATAATCAGTTGGTGTCGCAATAATAACAAAATCTGCATTTGTATAAGCTAACTCTTTATTTAAAGTTGCAGTAAAGTTTAATAATTTATTTGATAGAAAATCGGATATTTCAGTATCTACAATAGGAGATTGCCCTTTGTTGAGTAACTCAACTTTATCCTCAACAATATCAACCGCAATAACTTCATTATGCTGAGCGAGTAACATCGCATTAGATAGGCCAACGTAACCAGTCCCTGCTATAGTAATTTTCATATATGAACCTAATTTATTTTAAAATGCGTTTTAAAAATTTACTTGGAACACCACCATAAATACCTTCTTCAGTATGTTGCCCCGTGAAACAAGAATTTGCCGCAACCAACGAGCAAGACGGGACATTTGCCCCAGCAACGACTGTACAATTTGCTCCAATCCATGAACCTGAACCGATCATAATAGGCGAAGATATAGAAGTTCCAAACCTAAAAGAATTATCAAGGAAAGAATGATTACCAGACACAATAACTGAATTAAACCCAACCATAACCTCGTGAGAAAAAAACACATCTGTAACAGCATTAACAATAACATTAGGTGCTAAATAGACATTATTTCCAACGCTAATTTTCTCTAAATTTCTAAGAATAACAGAAGATGAAACTTGAAAATTCCTTCCACACTTTTTCATGCCGAAAGAGTAAAAAAAACCTCGGATTCTCATAATTATTGGTTGGTCAGGAAAAAAAATAAAACATAATCTAACAAACCATGTATAAATCAATAAAAATTTATGCTTCATTTAACATCCTATTAATTCGATTTAACTATATTCAATAATAATTTTATCCAATAGTCTTGATTTGATATATTTGCCATATTTTGTACGTTAATATGAACATTAGATAGCAAACTAGGTGATGAAACAAAAGATGCAAGCTGTCTAGATAAAGCATTAACATCACCTGGGGGAAAGATAAACCCATTCTCGCCATGACGAACAAAAGCGTTAATGCCTCCAACATCAGAAACAATTACAGGTTTATGGTGTGACCAAGCCTCCATTATCACTCGCGGAAAGCCTTCATAGTTATTGTTTGACGGTACAACCACAATATCGGCACCAGCATACAATTGATTCAATTCAGAATGGGGTAACTGACCAGTAAAAGAAATTAGTTCATGCAACTGTTTGTCATTTACTACTTTTTTTGCATCAACTAAATCGGGTCCATCACCAACAAAGATAGCCATAACACGTTTATTTTGGCGTGAAATAGCCTCAATCAAATCAAAAACACCTTTATCAGCAACGATTCGGCCAACAAACAATATATTAATAGTATTGCCATTCAAATGTTTAATATTAACCTGTTCTGATATAACACAAGAAGGTTTTATCATCAGGTCAACAAACTGGTATGTATTCTTTGAGTATTTTTTACTAAAATTCTCAAGAACATCTCCAGTGCAAAGATTAATTGAGTTTTTGTGGCTACATATGTTTTTTAGCTTAAATCTAATCAGCTTAGAAAAACAAAAAGCCATAACTTTGTTAAAACCAGAATATTTTTTATCCTTCCACGTGTTTGATGCATCAGCACACATGTGATGTAATACTTTTTGATTTAAGCGCAAAGCCGTTAAACCAAAAATAATGCTACCAATTGAGGGGGTTCTTATCCAAAAAAAATCACCAGAATGTTGATTAATAATATGTTCTGATCGCTGAACATACCCCCGATAAAACCCTCTTTTAAACAACGACTTAACAACAAAATCCTTTGTTGACTGATAACGAGGAAAGGGATAAAAATGATCAGCAACAACGGTAGTGCTTGTCCCTGTGGGTTTATTACCACTAGAAGGAATAGCGGAAGATGCTACATAAACATTTTCACAACCGATCGCATCCTGTATAAAAACTGCAGAGGTTGGTTTTGCATAATAATAACCTTCAAACTCTTCGTAGGTTTCACCAACAAAAGCAATAATTTTCATAACTTACAATTACCTTTTGAAAACTTATAATTTAAAAATACGGCTAAATCAATAATAAAACACGTTGCTACTGCAAATGTATGAGTTAAAGTTAAAAGTGGATGAGCACCCGCTGTACCAAAAATAATAAAACTTAAAACAATTACAAATGTGAACAAAAATCTACCAGAAACACAAATAGCTAATAAAATAAAACAATATAAACCTTTTAAAATAATACCAAAAGAACCGAACGCTCCATAAAACCAACTCCACCATGGATACAATACATTAGCCAAAAAAGGGCGTCCAGTGACTTCACTATGTCCTAAAACATGCAGATATGAAACAAAATCCGAATCAATTGGATTACTTAGTGGGGATAATAAACGACTAAAATATTCCGCTATGTAACCGAAAAATGGAAATAAAACCTTTTCTCCTCCTACAGAAGCATCAATAGAATACTCTGCTAGATAATAAGAGTAAGCACGATATTGAAAAACAGTTCTTAACATATCAGAAAATGCACCGAAACCGTCTGTTATTGGCCTATTTTGCAAAAAAACAGTAGATAGAATTGCAATAAAGATCATTAGGATAGTTAAAAACAATAGCCAAAAAACTTTCTTATAACTCTTACTAAAAATTAGTAAAATCAAATAAAAACCAATTACATACATTAACTCCGATCTAGAAGCTGTTAAAACGATAGTAAACAACAGTCCAATAGTAGCAATTAATTTCAAATAAAGATTTGAATTAAAGAAAAAAACGAACGGAAAAAGCATTTTAAAAAAACCACTGATAAGCATGTAAGAAATACCACCAGTACCGTATTCTTGTAAAAGCTCATGCCTTGGGATACCTAACAAAATTAATTGAAAGGATTGACTAGCCAAGTACCCTGTATAAATAAGAACCAAAAGAAAAACAATTCTATACTTATTAAAAAAACTTACATAGTCATTTTGAAAATGAGAGTTTGCATTCATAAAAAAAGAAGGAAATCTTATTTTTATAAAAAAAACAACAAGAATACTAACGAATAAATCTAAAGTACTATTTATAATAACAAATTCAGGAATTTCGACAGTAAACCCACCAACCGTCGAGTAATATATAGATAATACGTGATAAAGAATGGCAACAGAAACTATAGTTAACATAATTATTTGATGCTCTTATTACGTAATACCCTAATCAAAAAATTAGGCAATATATATTTCAGCAACCTTAAAATCAAAATAGTAAAGAATTCTCTTAAAATACTGTTTATGAATGAGTACTTTAAACTCAAGAGTAAATGTTTGTGAGCTATCATAGAACGAATTATAACTAATGATTTAAAATTTAAAATGGCTGTTGAAGACAAATAACCGTTATACAAAACCAACCAATTTATTGAAAAATCATAATCATTTAATTTAGGTATTTGGATAAAGTCATAAGTGATATCATGAAGCAAAATAAACTTAACACCAACAGACTCAAGAGATAAACAATACTGATAATCCTGATGACGTTTTAAATCATCGAACTGAACTAACTTCGCAGTATCTCGATGCAAAAATATTCCACTGGTTTGAATAATCTCTTTTTCTATAAATAAGTAATCACCAACACGCTCATTAGGTTTAATTTCTCTTCGCGGTCGAATAAACGTTGAATCACCTTCAATAATTTTACATCTTGAATAAATTACAGGATGAGAAACAGTGTGACGAGAATCTTCATATAAAGAAAGTTGTTTAATCAGCTTATCTTTATACCATACATCGTCATAATCTAAAAAGGCAATAAAATTACCTAATGACGCATCTACGCCAGTATTTCGAGCTATACCACCGTTGCTGTTTTTAGAATGTCTAATAATTTTTATTCGAGGATCATTCAATGAAGACAATTCAGATGAAGCACTCAATGGGGAGCAATCATCGACAACAATAATCTCAATATTTACGTTTATTTGCTCTAGAGCACTTTTCACAGACGTTATTAGTAGACCAGATTTATTTGAATAAAAAGGAATGACAACTGAAACTAAGTTATGAACACGCATATATATCATCGTTTATTTTTATAATGTTTGCCTGTCACAAAGGCTAAACAAACATATTGGAATTGATAGGTACGTTTCCGACTAATGATTAACTTTAAAATATCTTTAATCACAAATGAAAAAAGCTTAATTATGGCGTTTAAAAATGGGTAATAATGACGTAATTGCAGTCCTATATCATAGGATCTTTCTTTCAACTTAAATGTAGAGTACCCATTCGACTCAAGCCTAGACAATGAATGACTAAATCCATTTAAAATACAAAGAGGTGTTTCAACCTTAAGATTACATAATCTAAAGAAAAAAGATGTGTCAACGCCATACAGATAAAATCGCTCGTCAAAAACAGAGTTGAATTGACCTCTGAAGCGGTTAACTACACTCCGCCCAACGACCAAACCACTTGCTATGCCCATTACAGAACTATAATTATTAATTATGATATTTGGAGTTAAATCCAAATTATCGATTGTCGGACTAACAATATAATTGTATGTTTTTATTATTGGCACTCCAACACTTTTTGAATCAACATATTTTAAAGATTCAAAATAGTCAACAGACAAATCGCTATCATCATCTAAGAAAATATATTTATCAGCATTATTAAAGTTAATTGCATGATTATATATTACGGAAAGTGCTGAATTGTCTAAAGTTTCAAAAAATTCAACTTCACAATCAGATTTAAATTCAAAACATTCTTTATTAAAATCAATACTACAAGGACCATTATTCCAAACAATTATCTTAGAACCTGAGAAATCAAAACCTGACTTCAATAAAGCATTAAGAGTTTTTGATTCCGATAATATTTTATTATAAACAACGACTAATATTACGTAATTATACATTTAAACGTCACCGTCTTTATCTGAATAAAAAAAAGACAGACACTCTTTGACAAACAAACGCACGTTATCTTCTGATTTCGCATGTTCATTATGTACATGTTCAAAAACTTTATTTTTAGTTTCAGCAGCCCAAGATAGTTCGCTTTTTGATATTCCGTAAGCAATACCATATCTATCTTTTTCATCTGGATACCATTGGTTTTTAGTTACACCATAACCAGGAATTACTATTGATTCACAGCCGGATAGGATTGCGAAAATAGAATAAGCAGTATAATCATCATATGACAAAAACCGTTTAGACTGTCTAAATATATCACCGATTTCTTTATGGGACTTACCATCCAATAAAATAGAGCTATCTTCGTGACAAAAAGACTTACATTTACCTTTACGAATTATATGACAATCAGTACTTTTATTTATATTGGGATCTTCATAATAATAATCTAAAGGATAATAAATCACTTTAAGTTCCAAAGATGAAACTTTCGAATAGCAATAATCAAAGTCCTTTATTGCTGTATTAAACTTAAAATATAATTCATTCTTACCAAAACAAAATTCATTATTAAAGTGCCCCGGTTGATGTAGAAACCACCTGACTACATTTTTTGCTCTGAGTGGATTACCGTGTGTAACTTCAGGATAAACAGTAATTGCCGATGTATCACACCTAACATCATTTAAGATACCAATTGGAGTATTCCAATTATTGTTTGTATTAAACAAAGTGAACCTGTTAATTAAAGCGTATTTAACACTAACTAAAAAAGACCTTAATGAATAAACATTTAATCTCTCTAAAACCCTAGGGATTAAAAAAGCCTCAACACCATCAATTTCATTTAATAAATGACATAATCTATGAAGAACAACAGAACCACCACTATTTTCATTATAACTTGGAGCATAAACATAAAATTTTGTATTTTTCATCATAATTTAACCAATATTTCTATAACTAATTCTCAGCCTACCTTGGAAGATATTTGGAATAAACTTAAAACACCACAAGTAAAGTACCAAAACACATAAGACTGAAGTACCTAACGCTAAATAAACATCTAAGTACAACCTTTTAAATCTAAAAAAATTTGCAACATAAAAAAACAAATATGAGATTAATATTGAAGGTATTAACTTATAAAAAAATACTATGTGAAAGCGGTTAAAGTATTTAAAGAAATTAAGGTTAGCCCAAAACAAAAACAAAAATAGACAACTAAAAAAATAAAAAACAACTATACCATTTGCTTTGTACTCTTTAGCAATATAAATATTAAAAACAATAACAATAATACTAAAAAAAGTATAAAAAATAGTATGCCATTTTAATCTCCCATGGCTAAACAAAAGCAAAAAGCAAAAGTTTGATAACACAGTTAATACAGCTCCAGTGAATAACAATGGAACATAAGACATAACAACATCTGCCTTATGCTCACTCCCAAGCCATATAGAGATAAAATTATTACCAAAATAAAACACGATAAAACATGCTGGTATTAAAAAGATTGATAGATATAAAAAAGAATTTTCAAAAACCCTTGTATAACCTGAAAAATCCTTAGCAGCATAAAGGGATGTTAATCTAGGTTGAAGAAATTGATTTATTGGAGAAGAGAATATATTTACAACTGACACAACAGAAATAGCAAGAGTATAAAATGCATAATCAGATAAAGGCATAACACTTGTTAAAGTTAATTTGTCAGTTTGAGTCACTAAAACCCATAAAATAGATATAAAAGATAACTGAAAGCCAAATTTTATAATACTAGAAAAATCAGACTTTACTACATCAACAACATTTCTAGTGTTATTTAGTAAGAATTTCCTCGTATTAACCAATAAGAAAGATGAAAAACAACCTAAAACAACTAATCGAAAAGCCGATGAAACTGTTTGAAATAAAAAATATGAAATAATTTTATCATCGGCATAATATACATAAACAAGAGCAAGAGGGTTACTTATTGTTACAAATACAATGTCGATGACTGAAAGGAGTATATGCTTCTCATTTGCTAAAAGTATACTCCTAAACGGGCCTTGTAAATATCTGAATGAAAATATAACAAACATTAACGCAATACAATTTGATGTTAAACTCATATCTAATGTAGTATCAAGCCAATTAACGGCTAGATAATCAGAAAATAAATAACCAAAAATACTTATTAAAAAACCAACTAAAAAGAATATTAAAAATAATTTCTTAAACAATTCTGAAAAACCATCAAATGATTCGGCATCATTTTTTGTCAAAATACATTGACGCGTCATTACCCCACCAATACCAGCATCTAAAACTTGCAAACATGCTTGTAAAACAACAAAAACGCCTATAAGCCCATATGCTTCAGTACCTAATGTATTTAAGAAAAATGGTACAAGAATTATTGATACAATAGCCATATAAAATCGGCTAATATATATCAATATTAAATTTAACTTAGTTTTCATTAAAAAACAATTTAATTAAATTTATTACTACTTTTTGCTCTTCATTTGTAATACCGTAATAAATAGGTAATCTTAATAATCTTTCGCTCTCACAAGTTGTATTTAAGTCATCACCAACAAACTCGCTGAATTTCTCTCCAGCCAATGATGAATGCAAAGGTATGTAATGAAAAACAGCCATGACATTATTGTCTTTTAAAAAATTAATCAATTCAGTTCTTAATTTAATACTTTTCACTTTTATATAAAACATATGACCATTATGAATGCAATCTTTAGGAACTATTGGTAAATCTATAGCTTCGATGCAAGATAACTCATCAGAATAATAATTCCACGCATTTAACCTTTCAGATAAAATATTTTCGGCGTGTTCTAATTGCGCGAAAAGATAAGCCGCTTGAATATCAGAAGGTAAATAAGAGCTTCCTAAATCAACCCAACTATATTTATCAACCATTCCTCTAAAGAAAAGACTTCTATTAGTACCTTTTTCTCTTATTATTTCAGCCCTTTTCACATAATAAGGATCATTAATAATTAATAAACCACCTTCTCCACCACTAGTATAGTTTTTAGTTTCATGGAAGCTATATGTTCCAAAATGCCCAATAGTACCAAGATGCTTACCTTTATATGAAGACATCATACCTTGTGCAGCATCTTCAATAACAAACAAATTATGTTTTTTTGCAATAGCCATTATTGAGTCCATTTCACATGGCACGCCAGCATAATGTACAGGTACTATAGCTTTTGTTTTTGATGTTATAGCTTTTTCAATTAAAGTCTCGTCAATATTCATAGTATCCTTACGAATATCAACAAACTTAATTTTTGCTCCTCTAATTACAAATGCATTTGCAGTACTTACAAATGTATAACTAGGCATAATAACTTCATCGCCAGGTTTAATATCTATCAGAATAGCGGCCATTTCTAGTGCTTGAGTACAATTTGGTGTAAGCAATGATTTTGAACCAATAAATTTATGATCAAACCAATTATGACATTTTATAGTAAATGGTCCATCACCAGAGATCTTTCCACTCTTAAGCGATTCATGGATATACTTTTCTTCATAGCCTGTAAAAGGTGGTTTATTAAAATTTATCACTTAAAGTATCCTTAATAAAAACATTTTCTAGTTCTAACATTTTTTTGCTGCGTTCTTTAATTCTCTTACATGGGCTACCAACATATATTCCCCATGCTGCCGTTGACTTATTGATTAAAGTCATAGCACCGAATGAGCAGCCCTCACCGATTTCAACTCCCGGCATAACTACAGAGTTTGTACCCACAATAACTTGTCGATTCATTTTTACAGATGAAAATGTTTCATTTTTAAAATTTTTAGGTATAAGTGAGCCAACCATTGTATTTCCACTATAGTCATCTGACTGAGCAAAAATTTTAACGCCATAAGCTAAAGTACAAAAGTCAGAAATAATGACTCCAGGGATACCGCCTGCAATTAAACACATTGGCGTTATATGTACAAACCTACCGATTGATACTTCACCTGATACTATGCAAAAGTCATCTATCCTAGAATAATCACCAATAGATATTTTTTCACAATCATAAAAACTAGCTTTATTACTAATTTTAACGTCAGTACCAAGACTTCTAAAATTAAGTTCTTTTAACTCATCAGAGGAATAGTAAGCCACATTGACTCCATTATTTTTTATTGTTAAACAAATCGATTTTAGTTATAAATTCTTTAAAGCTATGTCCATGAGAATCTTTATTAGAAAGTAATGGTGAACTACATATAGGCCAATCAATGTTTACGGATTTGTCATCCCATGCCAAAGTAAGCTCACTTTGAGGGTGATAGTAATCAGTGCATTTATAAACAAATTCTGCACTTTCACTACATACATAAAAACCATGAGCAAAACCTTCTGGTATCCATAATTGTCTTTTGTTTTCGGCAGATAAATATATACCAACCCATTGACCAAACGTTTCAGATTCAGTCCTGATATCAACCGCCACGTCAAAAACTTCACCAGATATTACTCTTACTAATTTCCCCTGAGTATTTAGAGCTTGATAATGAAGCCCTCTTAATATTCCTTTTTTTGACTTTGAATGATTATCTTGCACGAATTGAGTTGACTTAAGAGTTACTAAATCTTCAAACTGTTTTTGATTCCAAGTTTCCATAAAAAAACCACGTTGATCACCAAAAGTAGCAGGCTCGATGATTTTAACGTCCGCAATGGTTGTATCAATGACTTTCATTTATGAATACTCTTTAATTCGCATCAACGCAGCTTGCCAGTCACTCTGTTTAATACCAAATACTTTAAGTATCTTGTCACAACTTAACCGTGAGTTGGCCGGTCGCTTAGCTGGGGTTGGATAGTCTAGCGTTGTTATTGGATTAACTCGAATAGGCTGGATAAGTACGTCTTGGTCCAATGCTTTTTCAAATATTTTGATTGCAAAACTATGCCAACTTACATAAGGAAAGCCAGAAAAATGATAGACGCCATAAGCATGATTACCAAGCGCAATCTGCTTAGAGATTGTAAGTATGGCCTTTGCTATATCGCCCGCATACGTAGGACCACCAAATTGATCAGCAACGACACCTACCGACTCTCTAGTTTTAGCAAGGTGAAGCATAGTTTTAACGAAGTTATTACCATGCTCACCAAAGACCCATGCAGTTCTTAATATAATATGTTTACAACAAGCCTGAACAACAGCTTGTTCGCCTGCTAACTTACTACGACCATATTCACCTTGAGGAGCGGTCACCTCTGACTCAGTATAGCTCTCAGGGCTATCGCCATCAAAAACATAATCGGTCGAAATATGAATAATAGCGGCATTGACTTTGTTTGCTGCATGCGCAAGATTTTGTGGCCCCTCTTTATTGATAGCGTGGGCTAACTCAGATTCTTGTTCTGCTTTATCTACAGCAGTATAAGCGGCTGCATTAATTATTATATTAGGCTGAAACACGCTAACTATTTTATCAACTTGTATTGGGTCTGTTATATCAAGCTCTTCACGGTCTAATGCTAAAAATGTTAGCTCAGTGTGTGCTTCTAGCAGATCCACTAAACATCTACCCACTTGACCATTTTTACCCGCTATTAATATTTTCATACTTAAGCTCCGCGAGCTAAGCGCTCCAAGTATTGGCCATAATGATTTTTCATCATCGGTTTGGCTAATTCGGATAGCTGTTCAGAACTCAACCAACCATTACGCCAAGCAATCTCTTCTAAGCACGCCACTTTTAACCCTTGAACATGCTCTATCGTTTGCACAAAAGAAGATGCTTCATGTAAACTTTCGTGTGTACCTGTATCTAGCCAAGCAAATCCTCGCCCTAGCAATTCCACATTTAAATTGCCTTTATTTAAATACATTTCATTTAACGTGGTAATTTCTAACTCGCCGCGATGTGACGGTCTAACTTGCTTTGCCATTTCGACGACACTGTTATCGTAGAAATATAAACCCGTTACAGCGTAATTTGATTTAGCCTTGCTTGGTTTTTCTTCTATTGATACTGCTTTCATATTTTTGTCGAATTCAACCACACCAAATCGTTCTGGGTCTTTTACTTGATAACCAAATACAGTAGCACCTTCTTCTCTATTAGCTGCACTTTTCAAGGTTTTACTAAACGATTGACCATAAAAAATATTATCACCCAGAACTAAGCACACACTATCTTTACCAATAAATTCTTCACCAATTAAAAATGCTTGCGCTAGACCATCAGGTGAAGGTTGTACTGCGTAAGTTATATTGATCCCAAAATCAGAACCATCAGCTAATAAACGTTTAAAACCTTCTTTGTCTTCTGGCGTAGTAATAATCAATATATCTCTAATGCCTGCAAGCATTAATGTTGATAGCGGATAGTAGATCATAGGTTTGTCATATACTGGCAATAACTGTTTAGATACACCTCTTGTGAGTGGATATAAACGAGTTCCTGAACCGCCGGCTAAAATGATGCCTTTCATAATTAAAAAAGTTCCTAGGTAAAAATTGGGCCCTAGGAAAAACTAGGACACGATAACAAAATACTAAATCCCTAAACGCTCTCGTTGGTAGCTACCATCTTGTACATGCTGACACCAGGTTTGATTAGCCAGATACCATTCGATGGTTTTGCGAAGGCCCGTTTCAAATGTTTCCTGTGGTTGCCAGTTTAACTCTTGGCTCATTTTACTTGAGTCAATAGCATAACGACGGTCGTGACCAGGGCGGTCGGTCACATAAGTGATTTGATCTGCGTATAATGTATCTTTAGGCACTAAGGCATCTAAAATATTGCAAATGGTTTTGACCACTTCAATATTTTGTTTCTCGTTATGGCCGCCGATATTATAAGTTTCACCAACCTCACCTTGGGTAACAACTTTGTAAAGTGCTAGAGCATGATCTTCTACATATAACCAATCTCTGATTTGGTCACCCTTTCCGTATATAGGCAATGGCTTTCCTTCCAATGCATTGAGTATCACTAAAGGTAT
The DNA here is from genome assembly GCF_040310085.1 of Shewanella sp. S1-58-MNA-CIBAN-0166. Taxonomy (NCBI): domain Bacteria; kingdom Pseudomonadati; phylum Pseudomonadota; class Gammaproteobacteria; order Alteromonadales; family Shewanellaceae; genus Shewanella; species Shewanella sp. S1-58-MNA-CIBAN-0166. Next base: position 77,737 of record NZ_JBEOPN010000005.1, read on the forward strand.
TAATTTTTCAGGAAAATGATAAGGACCATAATTATTAGAACAATTTGTCACTATTGTCGGTAAACCATACGTGCGAAGCCAAGAACGGACTAAATGGTCACTTGAAGCTTTTGATGCCGAATAAGGACTACTTGGTGCATATGACGTTGTTTCAGTAAAGAGCGTTAGTTCCTCCGAACTACTCACTTCGTCTGGGTGAGGTAAATCACCGTAAACTTCATCGGTCGATATATGATGAAAGCGGAATGAACTTTTATCTTTATCGTCAAGTTTATTCCAATAAGCACGAGCAGCTTCAAGTAACGTATATGTACCAACGATATTAGTTTGTATGAAATCAGATGGCCCAGTAATTGAACGATCTACATGAGATTCTGCAGCAAGATGCATAACAGCATCAGGCTGATGAGTGTTAAATACTCTATCTAGCTCTGTTCGGTCACAAATATCGACTTGTTCAAAAATGTATCTATCGTTTGAGTCAACACTTAATAACGATTCCAAATTACCTGCATAAGTCAGCTTATCTAGGTTAACAACATTGTCATTTGTACTATTGATTATATGACGGATGACTGCTGAGCCGATAAAACCAGCACCGCCTGTGACTAAAATTTTCATAAACATACTCTTTTAAATACGGCTTTTAATAAAACCTTTATATGCATAGATAACAAAACACTTAATACATTGTAAAAGATTTAATCCTACAACATCACGGTAAAAAGCCCATTGCCATTTCAATACATTGAACTTATTTTGAGTCATACCAGAATCAACTCGATATTTAGCTAAAACTTGAGGAATACCGACAGCTTTATCGACATTCTTTAAAATATTTAACCATAACCCCATATCCTGGCGCTTACGAATTAGAGGCATGTAACGTTTACCAAGCTTTTCCACGTCATAAATTGCCGTTAAACAACCAATCACATTGCTATACAATAATTCTCGATAACTTACCGTTAATTGCGATTTAACGACCCCCCCATCACCTGCATCACTAAACTTTTGATACCAGGAGTACGACAAACTCACGTTGTTTGCTAACATAAAGTTAATTTGAATATCTAACTTGTTGCTATACCAAAGATCATCAGAATCTAAAAATGCAATGTACCTTCCGCGCGCTTCTTTTATCGATCTATTTCTTGAACCGCCAGCACCGAGGTTCACATCATTTTGAAAAAATTTTATCCTTCGATCTTTAGCAGCGAATTGGACAATAATATCTACTGAGCCATCTGTTGACTTATCATCTGTAATCAGTAATTCCCAATTCTTGTATGTTTGAGACAATATAGTGTCTATGCTTTCAGCTATTGTTCTAGCAGAATTATAGCTTGGCATAATAATAGAGACTAAGGGTTGCATTTATCTTCCCATGCCAAACAGGACTACTTTAATTGTTTTAAATAATATTTTGATATCGAGTAAAGTACTGTGGTGTTTAATATAATAAATATCATATTTGTGCTTCCAGACAGCATCTTCCACTGATGCTCCATATGGATAACATACTTGTGCTAATCCTGTTACACCAGGCTTAACAGCATGTCTGAAACGATAATAAGCTATTTCTTTTTCTAGCTCTTCAATAAACACTTCACGCTCTGGTCTTGGACCTACTATTGACATTTCACCTTTAAATATATTTATTATCTGTGGCAACTCATCAATTCGTGTTCTACGAATAAAGTTACCAATTTTGGTTACACGGGCATCATTTTTAGACGCCCACTGAGCTCCTGACTTTTCAGCATCATTTCTCATTGATCTAAATTTGATGACTTCGAATACTTCGTTGTATTGACCGGTTCGCTTTTGTCTGTAGAAAACATCACCGGATGATTCTAATTTAATTGCGAGAGCAGTAAATAAACCAACAGGTAAAGCAATAACAGATAATAATAAAGCTGCAAAAATATCTAATGCTCGTTTTGCATACTGAGTACGCTTTGTAGATAAAATTGAGAATGCTTTTTGATGAAGGAAGTAACTACTGTGTAATAACTTAACTTCCGTATAGCCAAGCCTAGAATCGAGATAACTTACAAGTGGCTCAACCCAGGCACCTAATTCAGTCGCTACGACTAAATAATGCCGCTGTTCCTTCGTTAAATCGCTCGCATTATAGTGGCAAATAACTTTTCTATTCAAATCGATTATTGAATAATCATTTATGACCATATCGAAAGAGTAATCATCAACAATTTGCCCTATGGTATGCTCCATACCTATAGGGCAATAAACGTAAATTATTCTTTGCTTTAATGCTTCACTTCTAGATTTAAAACGATTACTTACTTTGATCGTATTAAATTTACCATTGTTATAGAACATTTAATCTCTCATGAACAAAATTATTTTCATTTTACTGAATTTTCAGTAGTTGAAAATATAGTTATCACTAAAAATCGGATATTATCTATAATAAATAGAAAATAAAGGATTACTAATATATCTAAACTTTTTTAAATTTGTACAATTTAATATCCGCACATTAAAGCTTGCTGGAAAATAAATTACTGAATAGGTGCAAAATAACTGGACGCAACTCTAGAAATTTCAATAAAAGATATGCGTTTTAAACTATAATAAAGCCTTGTAGATAAAAGTCGGCTTTTTTATTCCTTCAGTTGTAAATATTCAAAATTTTATTAATAAACCTATTAGTTAAAATTATGAATTCTGATAACATCTAGTACTCTGTTTTATAAAAATCCTGAGACATTTTATATTCATTTTGAACAGATCCATTTTCGCTATAGCTTGTAGTATCTAGATTGTCTGCCTTTCTTTAAACCAGTCTCATAGACCTTAATAGATTAGGTCCCGGTTCAAGTTTTTGGATAAATGAGTAGAAATTAACTTTATTTTTTAATAAAAAATCTAATTAATACTAGTAAGGAACCTAATATACTGCCTAGCATTGTGCCTAAAACACAGATTAATGCTCGCTTAGGTTTTGATTTCTCTTCTGGTGTTAATGCTGGGTCGATGGTTTTAAATACGTACTCGTCGCGAACTTCCGCAAACATAATTGTTTTCGCTTGCTCTTCGATTAACTTGTATAAAATTGAGCGAATATCGGCTACGTTGGTTTGATCAATTTGAGATTCTAAAAAAGCAATACTTCGTTTGGCTTCTGTGACATCGCGGTCTTTCATCACTTTATTGATGTCTTGTACTAACCAGTTAACCCATTGCTGTGCGATGCTTGGTGATAAATGTTCTACTGAAATTGTTACCATTCTGGTTTCTTTATCAGTATTAACTGCAATCACTTTGCTGAATTTTTTAAATGCTTCTTGCATTGATGGTTCTGGTTTAAAAGGGGCATTAACTTCACGCAGCCATTGGTTGTCGGCTTGGTTATATAATTCGTCATTGTAGCTGATGGTGTTGTCAGCCATATTCCATTTTTTTGCCGCCATTAAGTCAGGCAAAATATTATGCTGCTGAATAAAGTCACTGGTAAATTGCCGAGACTTCATCACCTCGATAGCCATTTTGGTTTTATCAACACCACGGCCACCGCCTAAGTTGATGCCTGCCATACTTGCCAGACCACCAAACTGTCCTGCAAGCGCTGCCAATCCACCACCACCTTGCTCTGAATCTGCAGGCGCTAACAACGCTTCTGACTTATAGATATTGGGTTGGTTGATGGCAAACATAACGGCGCCAACTGCAAACACTGCAGTAATAGCAATAATGAACCATTTACCTTGCCAGATAACAGCAAATAGCTCACGTAAATCGATCTCGTCGTTTTCAATGCTACCCATTGGTTGTAGGGATGCAAAATTTGCGTCATTCGTAGGTTGTTGGTTTTGTTTAGTCATAAGTCTTTTTGTCTTGAAAGTTGATAGCTACGCTTCTAGAGTTTAGGGCGTCAAACAGCTAGTTTGCTTCGCTGGAGTACAAGCAAAGCAAACTAACATTAATTTCAGCATTGCTTAAATTATTAGCCTTAAACGATTAGCCTTAAACTTTTAATCTTAAACGTCTTGGATTAACCGTCTAACCTTATGGCTCTAAATAGCTGTTCTGATAAAAGGTATAAAACGTCAGAAAATAAATAATACTGTTTATTTATCGGATATCATGTCGCGTTTAAATCTTAATGCTTTATAACGATGCGATTGCGGCTGCAGCAATTGCACTGTTGTAGAAGATATTGGTAACTTGTGACCAAAGCGTTAAATTATCCTTATATTCAGTATCAAGCGGTACAATAATCGTATCGCCTGCTGCAACCATGCTGCCACTGTTAAACCAATATGATTCGGTTGGCATTACTACTGAACCATCGGCTTTTATAATATAAATTCTGTCTTCATCGGCACGCTTGCGTGGTCCACCAGCAAGCAACAAATACTGGTTATAGGTAGTGCCATCTTTGAATCGATGAGTACTTGGGTGTTGCACTTGCCCCATAATGGATACTGTTTGGTTATTTTGTGGGAGATACAATATGTCTCCATCTTCTAAAGTCAAATTAGCTTCATCAATCCCTAATTCTAGAGCCGTTAAATCTATAGTTAATCGCCCAACAACTTGTATATTTTCAAGTTCTTTAAGCATTAACTGGGCATCGGCATAGCCTACTGTAGGAGTATCTTTGGTTAATGCTTTCGAGGCGATTTCACGGCGCAGCTCATCTGATAACTTTGCTAGCTCTAATTGCTCTTTCTCTTTAACTGATTGGCGCAGGAATACAGCACTTTTTAATGACGCATCAGTTGTGTAACTGCCTGCTCGAGCAATGACGTCTTTAAGTGTTTCGCCTCGTTGAATCGAGTAGGTTCCAGGGAACTTAACTTCACCTTTAATCGTAATCCAGCGGGTGTCTTGCCAAGAGGGTAACGTTCTAACAGTTAAAGTATCTCGACTTTGCAATGGGATATTTTTCGCTTCATTATTCATCACATCAGAAAGACTGAGCTGCTTATGCTCAATAGTAACACCGTCGGTTTCAGAAATATTTTGACGAGTTAATTCAGCTGATAATGTGTATGAACCTTCTTCTAACCCACCCGCTGCAATCAGTAATTCTTTCACATTGGCATTCATTGTTAAAGGATACTGTCCAGGAAAGCGAACATTACCATTAATATTAACCAGTTTGATTGCATCGCCAAAACGACTCTGATTTTTAAGCTTGGTAATGATAGGGGTTAAAAGTGCTTCTCGGTCTCCGTAATCGAATACAACAATAGTATCACGCGGTTTTAATAATAAATTATATGGTGAAAGGGGATCTGTTATTGCTTTGCCTAAGGCTAGACGTTGAATTTCAATATCACCACGTTGATTTATTTCACGGATTAATAAAGAATAATCTAGGTCTGCGGTAATGGTTAAGTTACCCCAAATTGATGGTAGCAAATCAGCAACTTTTATTTGGTTTGTCCATTGATATTTACCGGGACGAATAACCGCGCCAGCTATTGTGATGGCATTTTCTACCCTTGTTGAGGCAGATTTTACATTTAATACATCACCATTTTTAGCAAAAGTAGAAAGTCCACTTGATGCCGTTAAGTCTACGTTAACAACGGTTTTAACGGCCTTATCGCTATAGCGTTCTATCACACTGGCTTTAGGGTAAGCACCAGGATTTAAGCCGCTGGCCATTCTCAGTACATCTGCCATGGTTTCGCTATTTTTTAACTCATAAATAGCGGGACGTCTAACCTCGCCCATCACGCTTACACTGGCACCAGCCGTTGGTATAAATACCACATCACCAGACTGTAATCGTTTATCTCCTGATGAATCACCACGCATAAGCAGGTCGTATAAATCTAAGGTGCCCACAGCTTTGCCCGCACGTTTTAATTGGATATTACGTAATGAGCCGATTTCGTTTATACCACCAGATACAAATAAGGCTTGGGTAATAGTCGATAAACTTGAAACAGTATATGAGCCTGGTTGATATGCATCACCAGCAACAAAAATACGAATAGAGCGAAGCTCACCCATAGTGATACTTGAATTTATACCTATCATGCTTTGGGCGATTTTGTCTTGCAGTAGTACTCTTGCTTCTGAAAATGACAATCCTACTAATGATATTGGCCCTAAGTCTGGAAACTGTACTGCACCATCACGACCTACTATCAATTGATAATTATTATTTTCTTTACCGTATAACTGAACATTAATATTGTCGCCAGGGCCTACCATGTATTCATTTGGAACCGGTACGTCGCTTACTGGTGCAAACGTCGTCGGGGAGCCAGCAAACAGGTCGTAACCGAAACGTTTTAATTGAGATTGTTTTTGGTCATCTGTAGCTTCAGTTTTTGCTATGGTTTTAGTTGCTTGGTTAGTTTGTTCGTCTTCTGACTGATCAACAACTGGGTCGTGATTTGATTCCGATTTTGAATTTACATCACGAGGAGTAACAATTTGTGGGTTACTAACCTGGGCCTGGCCACTTGTTGAACCTGAAAGCATTGATGGATCGATACCATATTGTTTGGCAATGCGTTCTTGTTCTGATTTTGGCAACTGCTTAAATTGCTCGATCATTTGCGGAGAAGGAGTAACAGCTTGCGCTTGTGTGGTTAAAATAATAAAGGCCGATAAGCCAGCTAGTAACACGTTTTTGGTTTTATGTAGCACCAGATATCTCCAATATTATTTTTATGAATAAGTAAAAAAAAGTGACAAGCGGTGGAAAGCGATAACGAGCGATGGCCATAACGTAAAGAGTGATAACAAGTGAGTTAAGAACGATAAAAACACATAATGCGCGATTGCAATCGAACGCTTCGCTCTAGGAGCTTTAGCTTTTATGACCTTGATCGCTTTCTATCTTTTTATCGACCTTTTCCGTTTGTTATCGATTTTAAGACACGCTACCGCCCATGGATTACGGCTTCCAATATGCCCTTCGCTACGCGAATCTTTAATTTTTTATTAGCTTTAAACTGTAACAATCACTAATCGAGCGCGGAATTATACTCAAAAATCAGCTTAGATGCTTGAGTAAAATCCCCAGAACGTTTCAAAATAGTTACTAAATAGCAAAAACATCATTTAAACGTACAATATTCAACCTTTTTACGTCAAAATAGCCCTTTAACTCAGCTCCATTCAGTTTATAAATGGACAATATCCTACAAGAAGCATCGCTATAATCTGACAGATCATTTATTTAGTTATATTCGCTATTTATGTTGTTTGATCATTTTTTGGTACAGCTTGTAAATTTGTCAACTCGACTAGAATCCGTTTCTGTTGTCCCATGATGTTAAATAATACATGGCAACGTTTATCTGGATTACTCTCGTCGAATATAGCTTGGAGGTCTTTAAACGGTCCGTCGACAAATTTGACTTTATCGCCTTTGCCTAACGGTTTTACCTCTTCAGGCACATAACCTTGAACACGCCTTTTAAGCGCTGAAATTATTCTGTCGTCAATAGGGGTCATATCTTCTCGGCAGCCAACAATGCGATTAGCACCACGTGTGTTGTGAATTTTGCTGACGCTGGTGATGAGAGGATCAAAATAGATAAACAGGTAGCTTGGGAAAAGTGGTGCTGTAACCATTTTTGGTTTGTTGCGGACCATTTTTTGCTGGGTGATAACAGGTAAATAACTCTCGACTTCTTGTAAAGCCAAATTTTGCTGTGCACGTACTTCATGACGTGGTTTGCAATACAGTAAATACCAAGATTTCATTATTACTCGCTTGTTTAAATTTGCTCATCAATCTGAGCAAGTGACATCCCATTCACGGTTTACGATATTAACAAACTTACTTATCTATTTGAATGGGTTTTTAAGCCGCACTGCCTATAAATACAGCGTTTACGTTATCAACTGGTTTTATATTAAACAATAACGACAATAATTATAATCTAAACCGAGAAGTAACTAATTGATTTATCATTCGAGATTTATCTTACAACGTTAACGCACGCGAATCGGTTAATGTTATTTTAAGTACAATAAAAAGTCTTGGTAATGCCGACCTGCATATGTTGCTATTGCCAAATGAAAATACGCTGCCTCAACACGTGTCTTTATCTTCTATATCTCAAAAGGTTTAACAACAAATTGACAGTGTTTTATATCATGCTATTTCACTTCACATTACGACGATCAAAATCTGACTTTATCGATTATTCAATTGATTACTCAATCGTTACCTTACTGATAAGTTCTCCTTAAATGAGTCATTAATATCAGTTTTAGGCGATATAGGTATTGATCTCCAACAACAAAAAACCTCGATAAACGAGGCTTTCATTTTACCTTTTTTGTAGTCGTAAAGACTACTTATTTGGCTTGGGTGGATAATTCATCATTACTGAACCAATTGCTTGATTAATTGTATTAATTCGCTCTTCTGGGGTGCTTTGTTCACGTACAGTATCGGCTACTGTTCCACGCCAAATTAACTTTCCCGTTTTGTTATCCACTAAGTCGACCATTAATGTGCCAACATCGTATTCACGCACGGTGGTTTCACTATGAATACTGCCGCCTAATCCCCAACGTGGACCGTAATATGGGTTGTAGCCAAAGTTACTATTGAAGGTGTCAATATTGATTTTCTTATCGACTTTGGTGATGTAATTAACTAGTAAATCGGCATTTTGTTTTTCTGTTTTGCTAATGCCTTTTTGGCTTAATTGAGTTTCGATTGCAACACGGATACGTTGATCCATGAGGCCGTCTAAATGATAGCCCGCATCTTCATTTTTTTTCTCTACCCATGAATAGGTTTTATATTGATCAAATGATACCGATGGATCGAAGTCTGAAGTAGATTTCAAGGTACTACATGCGCTCAATGCTAACACTGCCGCAGCGATAAATAGGGTTTTCATACAGGCTCCAAAAACAAGATGTCAATTATTACTAGCTTATCGTGAGCAAAGGCGTTGTCAAGTTAACAAGATTTTATAACAAATGATAACAAGCGGAAATAGTGTTAAAGAGCGATGACATGCAAAAACGACAACGAACGGTATAAGCGGAATAACGATGGCAAGCGAGACCAGCTTGTCATCGCCTGATATCGCTTGTCATCTATTACCATCGCCTGTCACCGCTCTTTTACATTGCTTATCCATACTGTTTGATAGGGTTGCAGTTGCATGGTTTGGGTGGTGTCTTCTACTGGTTGTCCGCTTAATAGATCAACCCAGTGTTCTGCAATAATAAGATTAAGTTCATTAATGGGAAGATCGGTGATTTGGTCTGATACATTACTGATGCAAAAGATACTTTGTTTACGGTTACGGCTTTGACGCCAAAAACCAAACAGCTGTAACCCAAGGTGTAAGGTGAATTGAGTAGCATTGGGATGAAATGCTATTTGCTGAGTGCGAATATTGATTAAATTGGTTAGCTCGGTTAGCACTTGGTTATGAGCGCTGTTGGCATCATTCAGTTGCTCGGTTAATTGATTGAGATCCCAACGATGACGGTTAATGGCACGATTATGGGAAGTATTGGCCAGTTTTTCATAGTCGTTGCGGGTTCCCAGTAAACTGTGAATATAAATACCTGGAATGCCTTCGAGCGCTAACATGATGGTATGAGCACACACAAAACGTTGCATTCCCCATAAGTCTTTACCTTTAGTGGTTCCTTGTAACGCATCAAACAAGGCTATGTTCATTTCGTATGGTTTTTGCAAGCCATCTTCTGTGGTTCTTGATGAAATTTGGCCACCGAACTGCTTCATGGTGTCAACCAGAGTTTCAATCTCATCTTCATCGAGTAAGCCCTCTGCCGGGCGTAAACCAATGCCATCGTGGGAAGCAATAAAATTAAAGTAAGTTGTGCCGTCTTGTGCGGGCGGCATACTCATAAGCCAACGCTTTAAGTACAAGCAACTGCCGGTAATAAGACTGTTGATTAATAAAGGCGGCAACGAGAAGTTATATATGCAATGTGCTTCGTTAGCATTTCCAAAGTAAGTTAAATTTTGAGTGTTGGGAATGTTGGTTTCGGTAATGATGATGGCATCTTGTTGTGCGTGTTCAATTAATGTCCGTAATAAACGTACCACCCCATGAGTTTGCGGTAAGTTAATTGATTTATTGCCGACGATTTTCCATAAAAAAGCCACTGCATCGAGACGAAATATACTCACCCCCGCATCTAAATACTGACGAATGATGCGAACAAACTCGATTAATACCTGTGGATTACGAAAATCGAAATCAACTTGATCATGACTAAAGGTACACCACACATGTTGAGTGCCGTTAGGTGTCTCTGTTGGTCTTAATAGTGCTGACGTTCGCGGCCGAACCACCGCACTTAAGTCATCATCTGGCTCGGCAGTAAAGAAGTAGTCATGTCCTACGCCCTCACCTTTGCAAAAATTATCAAACCATAGGCTCCGACTAGAGCAATGATTGATCACTAAATCTGACATCAATCGCCGTTTACTGGCAATAGCACTGATATCTGCCCACGACCCAAGGCCTTCGTTAACACTTGAATAGTCGATAACCGAGAAACCATCGTCTGAACTGTAAGGGAAAAACGGTAAAATGTGCACAGCATTGATGCAACTTAAATAGCTGTCGATAAATTGTGCCAGCGTGGTGAGAGGCCGCTCACCTTGTTGGATCACACTGTCACCATAAGTGATCATAATGATGTCTTTTTCAGACCAATGATTCATAAAGGGTTCGGGCACTTGGCAATACTCGGTGATACGCATGATATCGATGAGCTGATCAGCCAATGCTGGCACACTTATACCAATGTCGACATCGTTGTAAATACAGCTAAGTTGTTGCTGCAGCTTTTGCTGTAATCCATCCATTACTGACATAGGGTGTCCTCTTGGTCGATTTTGATATTAGCTAAACTCGGCATTATCGGCTTCAACAGCAGCTTTAAGCTGTTCGAGTACGTCGGGCATGGCACTCACGACTCGGCTCCATGTTGGCATAAACGGAGTTTCCATTGGATTATCTAAAAAGCGTTGCCCTGCTGTAACAATATTTTGGGCAAACATTTCAACCGCTTTTTCTTCTAAGTGGATATCCGTAGTCAAACCATTCATTAATGCATCATTATGATAGGTTTCGACATAATCGAGGGCGACACGGTAATAAGTGGCCTTAAGTGTTCGGAATGATTCAGTACTAAAAGTATGCCCTTGAGTGGCTAATTTGCGGAAAAAGGCTTTAGTGATATCAATCGACATTTTAGACAAACCCGCGTCTTCATTATCCAATGATAAGTCTTGATGTTTATGATCGTAATTGTCGGCTATATCGACCTGGCAAATGCGATTATGGGCATAGTTACGCTGCATTTCTGATAGCACGCCAATTTCTAAGCCCCAGTCACTTGGAATGCGTAGGTCATTAAGCACGTCTCGTCTAAATGAAAACTCACCCGCTAATGGATAACGAAAACTGTCCATGTATTCTAAATATTCGTTGTAACCGACTACTTTTTTAAGCGCTTTAATCAACGGCGTAACTAAAAGACGTGACACTCGACCATTAATTTGCCCATTAGAAATACGCGCATAATACCCTTTACTAAATTCATAGTTAAACTGCGGGTTAGCGACCGGATAAAGTAGCCTAGCGAGTAATGATTTTTCATAGGTGACAATGTCACAATCATGCAGTGCAACCGATTCTGTTTTGCCTGAAGCCAGAATATAACCCATGCAGTACCAGACATTTCGACCTTTACCCAACTCTTTAGGGGCTAAGCCTAACGCTTGCAGCTTTGCATCCAGCGCTTGCAAGCGTGGGCCGTCATTCCACAAAATACGGTGATGCTGAGGTAACTCACCAAAAAAGCTTAGCGCGTGTTTGTACTGTTGTAGATCTGCTCTATCTAATCCGATCACAATTTCGGATAAATACGGCACCTGTTTTAATTTACTGACAATATCTTTAAGTGCAGTGCCTTCTAGCTCTGAATACAGAGATGGCAAAATTAATCCTAGCGGACGTGTTTTTGAAAACTTAATTAAGTCTTGCTCAAGCTCTTCATGGCTACGTCGGGTTAAATTATGCATTGTGGTGACAATGCCATTTTGATAAAAGTCGGCCATATTACGCCCCTCCAAATGGTAGTTTGTTTAGCTGTGATTCAGCCGATGAAGATAATAGAGTTTGCTTAATGCATTCAGCCCAACCTTTAGGGCCGCACTCGCTGCTTTTAATACTTTGCTTTGGGGTCGTTAAGATAGGGAATGGATGAACGGGTGACTTAATTTGTATCGCAAGATCAGCGGCTTCGAGCATGGCATTGTCATTACCACTGTCACCGAGTGCAATGGTAGTCACAGGAGCGCTGTATTGTTTGGAATAGACCTCGGCTAACCATTTCATTGCCTTGCCTTTATCGGTATCTCCGCCAACATGTAAAAAGCGTCCACCCTGCAGGATATTTGCACCAGCGCGTGTCATCAGCTCAATAAAGGCTTGTTTATTGGCTTCATTGCCTTGCCATAGTACTGGCTCTGCATAATGCCTAATCAAAGCCAACTTGGCATTATCGGGTGACAAATCGGTGATTTCACATAACGCTTCAACTGATAAAGATGAAAAACCAATAAAGTCATCGTTAAATGCTTGTGCATGTTGGTTTAACAATTCAAGCCAGTATTTTCGCGGCTGACAAAACTCTTTTACCCAATAATATCCTTCGGTAAATGTATCCTTAGGCTGTTGGTCAAAGTACCCGATTGGGATATAAACAACTGCGCCATTTTCAGATATAAACGGTGAGTTAAAACCGATGGTTTGTTGTAGTTTTTCCATTTCAGCAAAGGTTTTACTGGTATTGGCGATAATAGGAATAAGGCGTTCATTCAATGCTTCAATCACTTCAATTGCATGACTAAAGCTATAGTCAAAATGGTCCAGCAAAGTGCCATCGATGTCGGTAAAGATAAGTGGTCGTGTTGTCATATCGTATCCCTTTTCAATCATTGAATGCTGACTATCAAGAACGGTTATCTAGCGGTATAAACGATAACGAGCGGTGACGAGCTTAAAGCCTAGAAGCTAATTCGCTGCGCGGCTAGATTCTATAAAAGCTAAATGCCAACGTTCACCCGTTTCCACACCATCCGTTTGTTATCGCCCTCACTTGTTATCGCCTCTCATGGCTCTATTCGTAAGCGCAGCGTTCGCTTGTTATCGCCCGTCATAGCTCCATCAGTAAGCGCAGCGTTCGCTCGTTATCGCCTGTCATAGCTCTATCAGTAAGCGCAGCGTTCGCTTGTTATCGCCTGTCATGGCTCTATCAGTAAGCGCAACGTCCGCTAGTTATCGTCTGTCATAACTCTACCAGTAAGCGCAGCGTTCGCTTGTTATCACCCGTCATAGCTCTATCAGTAAGCGCAGCGTTTGCTTGTTATCGCCTGTCATCACTCTATCAGTAAGCGCAGCGTCCGCTAGTTATCGTCTGTCATAGTTCTATCAGTAAGCGCAACGTCCGCTAGTTATCGTCTGTCATAGTTCTATCAATAAGCGCAGTATTCGCTTGTTATCGCTCGTCATAGTTCTATCAGTAAGCGCAGCGTTCGCTTGTTATCACCTGTCATAGCTATTTCTGTTGTCGCTGTAACTCAATTAACTGATTAGGTAGATTCAGGATATGTGCCAAACGTAATAACTTTGCACCTTAATGGCACAAATAGACTTTACCCATTGATATATTTGATATTATTTTCAGAATAAAAACGATGATGTGAAAAGGTGTATTGACCAGGATAAGAAGATATGTGCAACAATGAATAAAAATTGCACCATTTTGGGGCAAAAAGAAAAGATGATGAGCGGTAAAGAGTGGTAACGAGCGGTAACAAGCGATAGAAAGAGATGGCGAGTGATGAAAAGCGATAGAGCCTAGATGCTAGAACGCTACGCTGCTAGATGCTATAAAAGCTAAAAGACCTAGTAACTCGAACGGTACTGGAATCTGGTGATTAAATCTTAGCAGCGAAGCTGTTCCTAGAAGCGCAGCGCTCTATCCGCGTGGCGGCCTAGCACTTAGCATCTAGATTAATACTGGAATCTGGTGACTAAATCTTAGCAGCGAAGCTGTCCCTAGAAGCGCAGCGCTCTATCCGCGTAGCAGCCTAGCATCTAGCATCTAGCATCTAGATTAATACTGGTTTTCGAAATAGCTTTCAATAATTAACACCGCTGACACCGCATCAATTTGACCTTTGGTTAACGCTTTAAAACCACCCAATTCAAATAAGCGGGCTTTAGCATCTGCAGTGGTTAAACGTTCGTCTTGGGTGGCAATTTTAACGCCAAAACGACCGTTAATTCGATTAGCAAATTTTCGAGCCCGTTGAGTCATCTCTTGCTCGGTGCCGTCCATATTTAACGGTAAGCCGACGACAACGAGATCTGGTTGCCATTCTTTCAATAATTTATCGATATCATCCCAATTAGGGATCCCATCAACCGCTTTAATTGATAATAAAGGTGTGGCGCTAGCTGTAATGGCTTGACCTATAGCGACACCAATACTTTTGGTGCCGTAGTCGAACCCTAAAACGGTTTGTGGTTGCATGTTTATCTCTTTAATCGAGCGAGAATAATTTAATAAGGGCAAAGAGCCTACGCTTCGTACGTAGAAAGGGCAGTGACAAACGGTATCGAGCGATATCAAGCGATATCAAGCGATTACGAGCGATTACGAGCGAAAAGCCTAAGTTCTAGAGTCATTGTGTTCGTAAGCAAGCATGCGCTTTTCATCTCGTTCGGATTTCATCGTTTTAATCGCTGTTCCTGCTGATTATCACTTATCATCGTCTGTGATCTAATAACCGCTTGTTATCGCTTGTCATCATCTGTGATCTAATAACCGCTTATTATCACTTGTCACCGTCTATGATCTAATAACCGCTTGTTATCGCTTGTCACCGTCTGTGATCTAATAACCGCTTGTTATCGCTTGTCACCGTCTGTGATCTAATAACCGCTTATTATCACTTGTCACCGTCTATGATCTAATAACCGCTTGTCATCGTCTGTGATCTTTTAACCGCTTGTTATCTCTCTACCCGCTTGTTACCTTGCTTTAAGCATGACCGACTTGGCTCGACATTTGCCAAATATCAAATCCGAGCTGTTGGGTTGCCATTAGCCACATTTGTTCAGGCTCAACGTTAAATAATAACTCTGGTGTCGCTTTAATCGTTAACCAGGTGTTGTCGGCAATTTCTTGTTCAAGCTGGTCTTTACTCCAACCGGCATAACCTAGCGCAACAATAAAATTTTCGGGTGATTTATCAGAACCAATCGAGGCTAATATATCTCGCGAGGAGGTTAACATAGTCTCTTCGCTAATTTCAGTGCTGTTAACCCAGTGCTTTTGAGGCGTGTGTAACACAAAACCACGTTCGGGGGCGACAGGGCCGCCAATGAGCACTTGACTGTCTAAGGAGAATAAAAACTCTGGCGATAGATAGAGTTCCATTTGTTCAAGCAGATCTTCAACCTCAACACCGATTGGACGGTTAACCATTAAGCCCATGGCACCTTTTTTATCATGCTCACAAATGTATATCACCGAGCGCTCGAAAAATGTGTCATCTAACGATGGCATTGCAATTAAAAAGTGGTCTTTGAAATTATCCATATGCTATCCCCAATAGTGTTTTAGCGTTTTGTATTATCCACCCGCTAATTTCACAGTGAAATTTAACTTTTCTAATATGGATTTTATTTGTTCGCGATTGTCAGTTTGTACTTCAATGCAGAAGTCTTTCACTGTACCACCGCAGCCACATTGTTTCTTCAATTTTTGCGCAAGGTCTTTTAAGGCTTTTTCATCTAATTCGAGCCCTTTGATCACACTTACACCCTTACCTTTACGCCCTTTACTGTCTTTATGGATCCGCACTATACCGTCGCCAGTGGGTACTTCAGCTTGTGGCTTTGGCTGATCAATACGACCTTTATCAGTGCTATAAACTAATGCGATATTGGGATCTATTCTCATATTATTTCTTTAGCAGTAAAACATTATTTGAGTTTAACAAATCATAAAAGCAGAGGCGAGCAGTGAAAGGCGATTAAAAGAATGATAACTGGCGGTGAAGAGCGGTGGAAAACGATAACGAGCGATATAGCGAGGTCGAAGGATAACAAGCGGTGAAGAGCGCACATTAACATTCGAGAAATAACATCGCTGCTAGATTCTAAAGATCTTAACAGCGAAGCTTGTCATCGTCTGTTCGCTTGTTATCGCCTTTATCGCTTGTTACCGCTTGTTACCCTCATTTCATCGTAGTTTCTTTTCGATGAAATTATAAGAAAGGTTTTACCAGATTTGCCATCATATTGATGTGGTCGTCGTTGTCATTTAAACATTCAATGTATCTGAAGTTTTTGCCGCCGGCATCTTCAAATACATGACGATTTTCGCCTTTAATTTCTTCTAGGGTTTCTAGGCAATCGGCGCTAAATGCTGGGCAGATGACGGCGATGTCGGTGATGCCTTTGGCTGGTAGGCTGGCTATTGTTGCGTCGGTATAAGGTTGTAACCATTTAGCCTTGCCAAAGCGAGACTGGAATGTTGCAACGTAATCGTCTTCACTTAAGCCTAATTTTTCGACCACTAAACGAGTCGTTTTCAAGCAGAAACAGTAATAGGGATCGCCTAAATGCAAATTACGCTCAGGCATACCATGGTAAGACATCACTAGTTTTTGCGGTTTACCGTGCTGATCAAAATCTTTTTGGATAGATGCTGCAAGCGCATCAATAAGATCAGGGTTGTCATGGTAGGTGTTTATAAAATGCAGTGCCGGGATATATCGCCATTTCATTAATTCTTTAGCTAAAGCATCAAATGCTGAACCTGTTGTTGGCGCAGCATACTGCGGATATAAAGGCAGAACAACTAGGTTATCTACGCCTTGTTTATGCATAGCTTGTAAGGTGCTCGACGTTGATGGCGAACCATAACGCATCGCTAAATGTACACTTGCATCGTACCCTTGCGCGTGTAGATGTTTGGCTAGTTTGGCTTGTTGACGTTGGCTGATAGCCAGTAAAGGAGAGCCCTCGTCGGTCCAGACTTGTTTGTATAAGGCTGCTGATTTAGCAGGACGAATACGTAAAATAATCCCATGAAGAATAATCATCCATATCAGCTTTGGAATTTCGACTACTCGAGGATCCGCCAAAAACTCAGCTAAATAGATGCGAACAGCTGATGCAGTAGGTGCATCTGGTGTACCTAGATTCAATAATAATACACCAGTTTTGCCACGAGCTTTGTGGCCGGTGTCTTTATCTAACCCTGAAAATCTAGCCAAAGTATCTTCTCCGTTATTGATATGGTTTTATAAATACAGCTCACTTTGGATATCTCATGAGCTTAAATCAAAATTGTATCGCATTCATTTAAAACAAAAAGAGCGCTAGGTATCGATTTTATCATCAAATTAACCCGCACTCGGCAAATATTTATTTACGCTAGTTAACTCGCTTAGGTCATTCTATTAAGCCGCTCTATTTAGTCACTGTATTTAGTCACTGTATTTAGTCGCTTTATTTAGCCGCTAAGCTAAACGGTTCTGTTTAGCTAACGATTACAAAACTGATTCAATCGCTTTTTTCAATTCTTCGCTGTCAGGTTTCACACGAGAACTGAATTGTTGTACGGTTTGGCCATCAGCGGAAACTACGTATTTATAGAAATTCCATTTAGGTTCGCCAGTTTTGTCGCCTAAGTATTTAAATACTGAGTTAGCCTCACCACCTCTAACAGGTGATGTTGCCACCATGGTAAACGTAACACCATAATTAATGAAACAAACATCGGCAGTTTTAGCTTCGTCTTTTTCTTCTTGGAAAAAATCATCTGATGGAAAGCCAATCACCACTAAACCTTTGTCGGCATATTGTTTGTGTAATGCTTCAAGTGCTTCAAACTGAGGGGTAAATCCACAATGGGATGCAGTATTAACGATTAATACGGCTTTGCCTTGGGTGAGTTCACATAAATTGACGTTTTCTGTTGAGTGTAATTTACGAGCGTCAACATTGAGATAATCAGGACAATTTGCAGCCACGGAGCCAAAACTTAATCCCAATAAGCCAATTGCCGTTAGGTATTTAATCATTGTTAGTTTGTCCTTTACTCAAAGTTTATAAGAATAGATAGAAATAGGCACCGATAAACGAATTTATCGATGCCTATTAGGTATCACAGGACTGTACGAAGTACTGCTTTTTTCAGATCATAAATGATTAGAAATAAAAACCAATATTAATATTTAAACGTGAATGCCATGATGTATCACCGTTATCGATACCAACACCTGCACCATCAACAAACCACATATTTTTACCGGCAATCCAATCTACATAAGAATAAAATTTACCTGCAGTGATGGCAACACCAGTCACATTCTGGATAGAATCATCAAGTCCTTGACCCGATGCCATTACCTGGCTGTAATCGTTGTAAAAATTTAAATTAGTGATTGGTCCCCAATCAACGTCAAACGATTTAGCAATGTTAACGGTAGCAACATCGGCTTCAGCAGCAATTTCAAATGGATATTGAAATGCACTCAACGCAATACGTTCACTGTTGTCTATATCATAGTCATAATGAATATATTGTAATTGTAATTGCCATTTTTTCCAGTCAAGTTGCCAATGCGCTGCAGCGGCAAGGCCATTGGTGTCTTCACCCACTACGGTAGCTGCATCAGCCATAAAATCTAATTGGCTGTATTGTAATGAACCACCTAACTTATGAGTGACTTCACCAGAAGTAAATTCACGTTCAACTCGAGCGTTGATTTGTCCTGCCTCTTCATATGGTGAATCGGCTGTTGTGGCCGCATCAAATGAGTAACGATCATAATTAGAACCGTCGCCAATTTCGTCATTAACAAAATAAGCTAAATCATAGCGCCAACCATCTTGTTCATTTTTGTAATGGATACCAGCATCGTAATCATCTTCAAAACCAAGATAATAGGTTGCGCCGAACCAAAATGAATGAGCAGCATAAGGCAATAAACCAAATGGGACTTGGGTTACACCCACTTGTACTGATTGGGCGTCATCAAATTGATAACCCATGTAGGCATGATGCACTACGTCCATGTTTTCATACCAACGATACTGAGCTGAGGCGAATAAGCCATCTTTGCTCTTGTAATTAACGTCAGCACGGAACAATTCAAACTCAAGCTTGGCGTTGTCGTCGTAATCTTTCCAACCGTAGTTCACCCGAACTGCACCGCCAATATCAACTTCATCGGTGACAGGTACAGCCGATGCCGAAAGCGGGAGTAAGATTAACGAAGAAAAGACGGTGATTTTTTGCCATAACTGCATGAAACATCCTTGAAAGAACAATGTTATAAAGCGTGATAAAAATGAGTAACGTATAATGTGTTTATACGGATAAGGTTACTAAATAAAGGTTTTAATGTACTTTTGTCATCGAAATGTCCACGACAACAGGAGTAATTATAACAATGATAACGACCATGATAACAAAAAAAGGCCGTAAGATGTTACTTACGACCTCTCATAACCAATGGTTCGATTGATAATCCACTCATTTATTGGCTCAAAACATCACTAATTCACTCATTTATTGGCTCAAAACATCACTAATCCATGTCGAGAGTAATGCCTTCCATTGATCCTGAAGAAGCCGCTTCATTATTTCGCAATTTAATCATTAAACGTAAATCGTTTGGCGAGTCGGCATGATGTAATGCATCGGCGTAACTAATCTCACCCTCTACATATAAATCTAGCAATGCCTGGTCAAAAGTCTGCATGCCTTGTTCGCGTGACTTACCCATGGTTTCTTTCAGTAAATGCAACTCATTTTTAGCAATCAAACTGGCCACTCGAGGGGTATTAATTAACACCTCAATGGCGGCGCGGCGCCCGGTGCCGTCTGATTTAGGAATAAGCTGTTGCGCTACGATGCCACGTAAATTTAACGACAAATCAAACAACAGTTGATTGTGCTTACTTTCCGGTACTAAATGCATAATGCGATCGAGTGCTTGGTTAGCGTTGTTTGCATGCAAGGTTGCCATGCATAAATGACCCGTTTCAGCAAATGACAACGCAAACTCCATGGTTTCTTGAGTACGGATTTCACCAATCAGAATGACATCTGGCGCTTGACGCAAAGAGCTTTTAAGCGCGGCATCAAATGAGTCGGTATCAATACCCACTTCACGCTGAGTAATAATACTTTTACGATGGTTATGCACAAACTCAACTGGGTCTTCAATGGTCAGAATATGTCCGCGAGCATGAGCATTTCGATATCCCACTAGCGCAGCCAACGAAGTCGACTTACCAGTACCGGTACCACCCACCATAATGATAAGACCACGCTTACTCATGACCAAGTCTTTCAAAATAGGAGGGAGTTTTAGGTCATCAACTTCAGGTATTTGGGTTTCGATACGGCGCATAACACAACCGGCTGATTCGCGTTGCCAAAAGGCACTGACACGAAAACGACCTAAATCTTTGGCTGCAAATGCAAAGTTACACTCACTAGTGTCGTGAAATTCTTTCTTTTGAACGTCACTCATCAACGACTCAACAAACACTAATGATTGCTCTGGTGTTAATCGATTATCGGATAGTTGACGTAGCTCACCGTCGATTTTGGCACTGGGTGGAAAACCAGCAGTGATAAATAAATCAGACGCCTTTTTTTCCACCATCATATTTAAAAACGGACGAACATCCATGATCCCAGTTCCTTAGAAATTAGCTTGTTTATTCGAACTCTTCTGCATCGCATCTTCACGGGTAATTAACCCACGATTAACTAAGTTTTGCAGACATTGATCAAGGGTTTGCATACCGTGAGACATACCCGTTTGAATAGCTGAATACATTTGTGCGACTTTATCTTCACGAATAAGATTTCGAATCGCTGGGGTGCCCATCATGATTTCATGAGCCGCCACTCGCCCACCACCAATTTTCTTGATCAATGTTTGTGAAATAACCGCCTGAAGTGACTCTGACAACATGGTACGAACCATGCTCTTTTCACCTTCAGGGAATACATCGACTATACGGTCAATAGTTTTGGCAGCTGAAGTGGTATGCAAAGTACCAAATACTAAGTGACCCGTTTCAGCGGCGGTCATAGCTAAGCGAATGGTTTCGAGGTCGCGCATTTCTCCCACAAGAATAACATCCGGATCTTCACGTAATGCACTTCTTAGGGCTGCATTAAAGCTATGTGTGTGTTTGTGTACTTCACGCTGGTTGATTAGGCATTGCTTGTTTTGGTGTACGAATTCTATCGGGTCTTCAATGGTTAAAATATGGTCATGTCGGTTTTCATTTACATAATCGACCATCGCAGCCAATGTGGTTGATTTACCCGAACCAGTAGGCCCGGTTACTAATACTAAGCCACGTGGGAAACTGGCGATTTTCTTAAAAATTTCTGGCGCGCCCAATTGCTCAAGCGACAAAATGTCAGACGGAATGGTACGGAATACCGCGCCAGCGCCACGCGACTGATTAAATGCGTTCACACGAAAACGCGCTAGATTAGGCACTTCGAATGAAAAATCGATTTCTAGATGTTCTTCATAGTCTTTACGTTGTTTATCATTCATGATGTCATAGACAAGACTATGAACGCCTTGATGATCTAACGCAGGTAAATTAATTTTTCTTACCTCACCGTCAACGCGGATCATAGGAGAAACGCCTGCTGAAAGATGTAGATCTGATGCTTTGTGTTTTACACTAAAGGCGAGTAATTCAGTGATTTCCATTGTAGAGACATCCATTTAACCAACATTATGACAACAATAGCAGACAGAATATCAATCGCCCAGAGTAGAATTAGTCAAGCGGCGCAAAAGTGTTCACGTTCATCGGCCGAAATAAGCCTATTAGCAGTGAGTAAAACCAAACCGATCAGCGACATCATTGCCGCTTATCAAGCGGGGCAACGTCTATTTGGTGAAAACTATGTCCAAGAAGGCGAAACTAAAATTACTGCCTTGCAGGCTGATTACCCTGATATCGAGTGGCATTTTATTGGCCCGTTGCAATCGAATAAAAGCAAAATTGTTGCCGAAAATTTTGATTGGATGCATACCTTAAGTCGCGCCAAAATTGCTCAACGTTTGCATGAGCAACGTCCAAATAACAAGCCGCCATTAAACGTGTGCATTCAAGTCAATATAAGCCAGGAACAATCAAAGTCGGGCGTTAATCCTGAGGATGTCGCCACGTTAGCACTTACTATCGCCTCCTTAAGCAATCTTAAGCTGCGCGGATTAATGGCTATCCCAACCGCGACTGATGACGTACAACTTCAACAACAAGAATTTAGCCAATTAAAACAACTTTTTGACCAACTTAAGCAGCAATATCCTAGCGTCGACACCTTATCAATGGGTATGAGCGGCGACATGGACATCGCCATCGCCAACGGATCAACCATGGTACGCATTGGCAGTGCGATCTTTGGTGAAAGATAATCAAAAGAACGATGATGATCGGTGACAAGCGGTAGCAAGCGGTAGCAAGCGATAGCAAGCGGTAGCAAGCGATAGCAAGCGGTAGCAAGCGATAGCAAGCGGTAGCAAGCGATAGCAAGCGGTGACAAGCAAAAAGCGCAGCGTTATCTCGTTATCGCCCTATATCGTTGGTCATCGCTTGTTATCATCTTTATCCCTCTTCACCGCTTGTTATCGCTTGTCGTCTGTTTTACCGACCGTAGCGTCCTAGGGCTGAATTAGGTAACATACACTGCAGTTGGACATAAATTCACTCTTTAATTGGATACAGACTTAATGACTCAAGCAAAAGTATGTTTTATCGGTGCGGGCAATATGACTCGTAGCATTATTAGTGGCTTAGTTAAGCATGGCTATCCTAGTGACCTTATTCATGCAACCAATCCAAGCAAGGGTAAATTGGATGCGTTGCAGCACGATTTTGCGATTCAAGTTTCCCACGATAATCATGCAGCGGCACAAACTGCCGATGTCATCGTGTTAAGCGTAAAACCTCAATTAATGGCAACGGTTTGTGAAGACTTAAGTTCACTGGATTTAACCAATAAGTTAATCATCACTATCGCTGCAGGTATTCCAGCGTCTCGTTATCAAGTCTACTTTAAACAACCTATTAAACTTATTCGCACCATGCCTAATACTCCGACTCAAATTGGCTATGGTATGACAGGTATTTATGCCGATGACAGTATTTCTGCCGAGCACAAAGGGATTTGTGAAACTTTAATGCAAAGCGGCGGTAAAGTGGTTTGGGTTGATAAAGAAGCGGAATTAGATCAAGTGATAGCCCTTGCAGGCAGCTCTCCGGCTTATTTCTTCTTGTTTATCGAGTCAATGATCGCCTCTGGCGTCAACATGGGCATGGCTGAAGACAAAGCAAGACTCCTTGCCGAGCAAGCCGCTTTGGGGGCCGCGCAGATGGTGATACAAAACCAACAGTTATCGGTAACCGAACTGCGTCAAAATGTTATGTCAAAAGGCGGTACTACGGCTAGAGCTGTAGAAACATTCCAACAAGGCGGTTTAGTCGAATTGGTCGATAAAGCCATGACAAACTGCGTTGCTAGAGCCCAAGAAATGGCTAAAACATTCTAACGTTATGAGATGAACGATTATTTAACTTACGGTTAACCTCTTTGGTGTAAAATAGTTGCGTAAAACTAAGCTTATAAACACCAAATCTGAGTGATAATCCGTTATATTGTTAACTCAGTTAGTCGTACAGTTAAATATTGACGCAGTTAATTTCAGTGCTAATTCACACTCTAATCTGCGATCTAATGTAATTACAAGATTAAGCACTAAATCACATCAACGTAAGGCAACATACATGAATGCAATGAGTTTTTTAGTCAACACTCTGTTTGACTTATACCTAATGATCGTCATTCTTCGTTTTTGGCTACAGCTTGCAAGAGCGGATTTTTATAATCCATTTAGCCAATTTGTGGTTAAAGCGACACAACCGATTATCGCACCAATGCGTCGACTATTACCGTCTGTAGGACGTTTTGATACTTCATCAATGGTACTGGCACTGATTGTCGTGTTGGTCAAAATGTTAGTGCTTACTTTCATTGCAGGGGCAACTGTAGATATTGTTACCTTGTTATTATTCTCAGTGATCTCTGTCGTAAAACAAGCTGGCGTGTTACTTTTTTGGATGTTACTTATCCGCGCAGTATTGAGTTGGTTCAACCAAGGTTATAACCCAATTGTGATGGTGATGACCCAATTAACAGAACCTATTTTAGCGCCAGTACGCAAAGTGCTACCCGCTATTGGTGGCTTAGATCTATCTGTATTAGTGGTATTTATTGCGATGA
This sequence comes from Shewanella sp. S1-58-MNA-CIBAN-0166, assembly GCF_040310085.1. Taxonomy (NCBI): domain Bacteria; kingdom Pseudomonadati; phylum Pseudomonadota; class Gammaproteobacteria; order Alteromonadales; family Shewanellaceae; genus Shewanella; species Shewanella sp. S1-58-MNA-CIBAN-0166. The sequence goes on from NZ_JBEOPN010000005.1 coordinate 102,115, forward strand.
ATTTCATTAATATGTTGTGCGCGCAATATATCCCGTTTTGGTCAATTATTTAGATGTCGAACAAATCTAACTAATGAATCCAGTCAGCTATATTAACGATGAGCAGCAAGGTGACTTGCTGCTTTTTGTGTATGTACAACCCAAAGCCAGCCGCGATCAAATTGTCGGTTTGCACGGTAACGAATTAAAAATAGCTATCACAGCGCCACCGATTGACGGTAAAGCAAATGCTTATCTGTCTAAATACCTTGCAAAAGCCTGTAAAGTGGCTAAAAGTCAGGTTCATATCCTTAAGGGTGAACAAGGTCGTCATAAGCAAATTAAAATATGCCAACCGCAGATTATTCCGCCTGAAATAGCCGCCCTTTTGTGACTGTTTCTCCTATAATAACGTTATAGCTCATGCCCGCTAAGGACTAAATTATGTTCCAATCATTGCGTTTATGTCGCCCATTATTACAAATATTATTGTTGTCACTGATAACGATGACCAGTATCGGCTACGCTCAAGCAGAACAAAAACAACAAGTTGGTAATTTTGATATTCATTACATGGCGCTTAGTAGCACCTTTATTACCCCAGAAATAGCAAAAACCTACGGAATAGAACGGAGTAGTTACAATGGATTGGTGAACATTACCGTGCTCAATACGAATCTAGAAGGACACCCAGCTGTCCCAGTTGAAATTTCAGGAATCGCCAATAACTTAATTGATGCCCGCGTAACTCTGGATTTTAAAGAAATTCGCGAAGGGAAATCCATCTATTACATCGCAGAAGTGCCTTATCGTGATGATCAAGATGTTAATTTTACCATTGCCATTAAGCACGGCAACCAGCTAAACACCTCATTGAAATTCAAACAAAAATTCTATGTAGATTAAATCATCGATAAAAAGCCTAGAGCGCTGCGCTGCTAGGACGCTTCGCGGCGAGATCCTATAAAATCAACAGCCTAGTCGCCCAGCGACTCAATCTTAGCAGTGACGAAGTCACGTCCTAGAAGCGAAGCGCACTATCCGCGTAGCGGCCTAGGATCTTAGCACCAAAGCTGTCCTTAGCAGTGACGAAGTCACGTACTAGAAGCGCAGCGCACTATCCGCGTAGCGGCCTAGGATCTTAGCAGCGAAGCTGTCCTTAGCAGTGACGAAGTCATGCTCTAGAAGCGAAGCGCACTATCCGCGTAGCGGCCTAGGATCTTAGCAGCGAAGCTATCCTTAGCAGTGACGAAGTCACGTCCTAGAAGCGAAGCGCACTATCCGCGTAGCGGCCTAGGGGGTAGTTAGAGTATAATGACGGCAAATTTACCCTCATCTAAAAACTTATGCATACCTTAGTTAAACAACAAATTGTTCTTGCCAGTGGCAACAAAGGCAAACTTGCCGAATTTGATCAAATGCTGACAGCATTTAATATTGAAGTATTACCACAGAATCAATTTAACGTGACAGAGGTTGCAGAGACAGGCACTACATTTGTAGAGAACGCCATTATTAAAGCTCGTCATGCCGCTGAAATAACAGGTAAAGCTGCAATTGCAGATGACTCAGGTATTGAAGTTGATGCGCTACAAGGTCAACCAGGGATTTACTCTGCCCGTTATTCTGGCGCCAATGCAACTGAAACCAGCAATTACCTCAAGCTACTTGATGCATTGCAAGGTGAAACTCTTCGAAGTGCCCGTTTCCAATGTGTACTGGTTTATATGCGTCATACAAAAGATCCTACGCCTATTATTTGCCAGGCTTCATGGGAAGGGACAATCAACCATGCTCCACAAGGCGAGCAAGGTCATGGTTATGATCCCGTATTTATTCCGCAAGGTTTTGAGTGCTCGGCAGCAGAGCTAACTCGTGAACAGAAAAATGCCCATAGCCATCGAGGCAAAGCACTTGAGTTATTAGTGAGTGCCATGAAAGCTCAAGGTATCATTTTATCGAACAGTACATCGAACAATACTTCTGGCGGCCACCAATAAATGATATTGCAATTACCCCCCCTTAGCTTGTATATCCATATTCCTTGGTGCGTGCAAAAATGCCCTTATTGCGATTTTAACTCTCATGGCCAAAACGGTGAGTTACCACAGCAACAATATGTCGACGCATTATTAGAAGATTTAAAACAAGACTTGGCGTATGTTCAAGGTCGAAAGGTGCATACCATTTTTATCGGCGGTGGCACGCCATCGTTATTTGATGCTAGTCAAATTCAACGCATACTTGAAGGCGCGCAAGCGTTAATCCCTTTTGAAGATAATATTGAAATCACCATGGAAGCCAATCCTGGCACATTAGAGCACGACGACTTTAGTGCTTACCGCGCAGCGGGTGTCACGCGCTTATCTATTGGGGTGCAAAGTTTTTCAAAAGAAAAACTTAATCTGTTGGGACGCATCCATAATGAGGATGAAGCCAAAGTGGCGGCAGAAAAAGCCAAGCAAGCAGATTATTTAAGTTTTAATCTCGACTTAATGCACGGTTTACCAAACCAAAGCTTTGACGAGGCCATGCATGATATCGACACAGCAACGGCTTTAGCTCCACCGCATCTTTCTTGGTATCAACTCACCATTGAACCCAACACCTTGTTTCATTCAAAACCGCCACAATTACCAGACGATGAAAACCTGTGGCAAATATACGAGCAAGGTCAGCAGCGCTTAGCGGCATTAGGTTATGAGCAATACGAAATATCAGCCTATGCAAAACCTGGATTCCAATGTCGCCATAATCTTAATTATTGGCAATTTGGCGATTACCTTGGCATCGGTTGCGGCGCCCACGGTAAAATCACCCTGCCCGGCTCAAATCGGATTGTACGTACGGTAAAAATAAAGCACCCTAAAGGCTACCTCGCTGCGGATAAATATACCTTTGAAACCACAGATGTCGTTGAAGAAGACCGCCCATTAGAATACTTAATGAACCGTCTAAGGTTGATGACTCCAATCCCTAAAACCGAATTTGAGCAGCGTACAGGCCAATCAGCTGAGGTAGTAAAACAAGGAATGCAAAAATCAATTGAACGGGGATTATTGACAGAAACCACAACGCATTGGCAATTGACGTCCAAAGGCCACATGTTTGTAAATGATTTGCTGTCTCAGTTTATTTAATTTACCAGTCGATTGAATAAAATAATATGACTCGCGGTTTTCTTTTTAAACCGTTAACTGTGAGTCAATAATCAAAAATCTGCTTCTAGCGCCACAATTTACTTACCTTAAATACACACTTTCTAACATTTCTATTCACACATTTAGGCAAAGCTTGATTAGGATATGCGCTTATAACTTAGGTACTTTGGGAAGATATCAATGTCTATTAAAACTAAAACAACTCTCGTTGCTGTCGCGTTATCAAGCTTATTAAGCGCATCAGCCATTGCGAACTTGCACAACATGCCGCAATTGAGCCAACAAGAAAGTACAGCGACATCAAGCCAACAAACTGAATCAGAAAAAGCCAACGTATTGTTTGAAGCCATTTTTATGGAAAATGTAATGGCAAATCCGGTTAACCAAACTTACCTGGGCATCAAACAAGATTACGGCAAGTGGAATGACTTGTCTGATGCTGCTGCAGATGCTGATTTAGCCCGCAGTAAACAGCAACTAATAAGATTAACTCGCCTTGATGCCAATAAACTAAATGAACAAGCTGCGCTCAGTTATGAACTGTTGAAGGCCAGCTTAGAGCACAGTATTAGCGACGATAAATGGCGTTATCACACCTATCCGATTAACCAAATGTATGGCGTCCATTCTGTGGTGGCTTCATTATTGATTAACCAACATCAAATAACCGATGAAAGTGATGCTAAAGCTTATATTAGCCGTTTGAACGGCATACCAACACTACTGGCACAATTAGAGACCTCATTAGAAATTCGCGCTAAAAAGCATATTATCGCGCCAAAATTTGTTTTCCCATATGTAATTTCCGATAGTAAAAACATTATCACTGGCGCCCCATTTACAGAGACGGGAAAAGACAGCGCGTTATGGGCTGACGCGAACCGTAAGATAAATAAACTCGATATAACCGATGGCAATAAACAAGCCTTATTAGTCGAAGTAAAACAAGCTCTACTGACTAAGGTAAAACCTGCATATGAGCAGTTAATCACCTATACCAAGTCACTTGAAGCTCGAGCCGATACTCAAGATGGAGCCTGGAAACTGCCTGACGGAGAAGCGTTTTACAATAACGCCCTCGCCCGCACCACTACAACCGATATGACCGCAGACACTATCCATGATCTTGGCTTATCTGAAGTTAAGCGTATTCATGATGAAATGCGGGTCATTATGAAAAAGGTACACTTTGCCGGCAGCTTACAAGAGTTTTTTGTGTTCATGCGCGATGATAAGCAATTTTATTACCCAGAAACTGATGAAGGCAAAACGGCATATCTCGCCCAAGCAAAATCGCTGATCGATACTATGGAGTCTCGTTTAGACGAAGTGTTCACGATTAAGCCTAAAGCCGAATTAGTGGTACGAAAGGTAGAAGCGTTTAGAGAAAAATCAGCAGGTAAAGCATTTTACGATCAACCTGCACCAGATGGCTCTCGCCCTGGAAGCTATTACGCTAATTTATACAAAATGGAAGCGATGCCAAAGTATCAGATGGAAGCGCTTGCTTACCATGAAGGGATCCCAGGACATCACATGCAAATTGCTATTGCCCAAGAACTGCAAGGCATTCCAAAATTCCGTAAATTTGGCGGTTACACTGCTTATATTGAAGGTTGGGGACTTTACTCAGAATATTTCCCGAAGGAAATGGGCTTATATGCCGACCCATACTCTGACTTTGGTCGTTTATCGATGGAGCTATGGCGCGCATGCCGTTTAGTGGTTGATACTGGGATACACGCTAAAAAGTGGACTCGTGAGCAGGCTATTGCCTATTACGTTGAGAATACTCCAAACGCTGAGTCTGATGCGATAAAAATGGTCGAACGCCATATTGTTATGCCATCACAAGCTACTGCGTATAAAGTAGGTATGATTAAAATATTACAACTACGTGAGCAGGCTAAAAAGGCGCTAGGAGCCAAGTTTGATATTCGCGAATTTCATACTGTAATCCTTAAAAATGGACCATTGCCATTAGACATACTTGAAGAGCAAGTAAATAAGTGGATTAAGCAGGTTCAATCGCTGTAATTTTTAATCATTAATCCACTCGAAACATAAAACGGCAACCTGAGGTTGCCGTTTTGCTTTATCAATTTCCACAAAAAAATAACCCCAGAACAAAGTCTGGGGTAAACCAAATAAATTAGGATGATGGTTTTAAGGTTGGCATTATTTTAGTTCGAAAACCATTGCCAACACTGACTCAAAATTTGCTACCTTGCCGATTTGTACATCTCACTGAAAAGGGGTCATTTCTCAGAAAAACGTAGGGTTCAAATCATTTCGAATCAACTGAGTACTATTGTATTGATATCAGAACAGAGTTCAACTAGTTAACAAATGTAAATTGCTAAACCCTTGATTAGCAACTTACTAATAAACTAATCAATCAACACCTTAAGCACTTTAAAATCATCCACTTAATACAAAGCCGCAAGGTGAGTTGCGGCTTTGTTCTAAATTTGAAATAATGTTTCCACTTTTACTTACGAAGTTTATACAAATGATCGAACTTAGCATCCCAATAAGGTGGGCTGCTGATGTGCGTTTTAATAAAATCAATGAACGCACTGACTTTTGGAGCTAGATGTTTACGACGAGGATACACAGCTTGTAATGGAAGATTGTGAGTCAACTGCCAATCAGGTAACAAAGGAATCAATGTTCCTTGAGCGATTTCATCTTCCATTAAGTAACTGGCTAAATAGACAATGCCTAAACCACTTACTGCGGCCGATTTCAATGCTGGCGCATTATCGACACGAAAATTGCCTGATACACCTATTTCGCAATAATCTTCACCCTTTTTAAATTGCCACATGCTGTGCTCATGCCACTCGCCTTGATACACCAAACAATTGTGTTCAACCAATTGTTCTGGGCGGCTAATGTTACCATGTTGAGCAATATAACCCGGTGATGCGACTAACAAGAACTGACATTTCATTAACGGTCTTGCCACCATACCCAGCGGCAATTGCTCAGACATGGTTAACAATAGGTCTAAGCCTTCACTAACAACATCGACTTTATGATCAAGTAAGCTCACTTGCAGTTCAAGCTCTGGATGCCTTGCCATAAATGCTGGTAAAGCTGGAATAATGTGCATGGTGCCAAATGATTGTGATATCCCAACTTTTAATACACCACGAGTTGCATCATTTAAGTTGTGAACACTTGAAACGGCCTGCTCTGCATCACGAAGAAGTTCTTCGCCTTGTAGATACAATAAATTGCCGGCTTCAGTAAGGCTTAAACTGCGGGTTGTACGCTGAATAAGTTGCACACCAAGTTTATGTTCAAGATCTGCAACTTGAGTACTTACTTTAGATTTAGAAATGCCAAGACGTCTGGCTGCAGCACTAAAACTTCCTGCACGTGCAACATGAGTAAAAATTGCGATAGGTTCTAACAGTTCTAACATGAAAGTCGCCTTAAGCTGGTTACGACATTAATAAAAATTTCAGATATCTGTTAGCCATTGCTGGTAACTAAACCTTGCTTAGCATCAATATCGACACTCAGATATTATGATTGTTGCTGCCAAATGAGCATCAAAACAAACTAATATCTTTAATCAACACTAACAAATGAAGATTCTGAAATATAACCACATCTAAAGTAGAGTGTAATTTTGTAATAATTCTCAAGAGTATAACAAAAAAAGCCTCTATGGCTCTATATTTATAATTGACAATTTTTTTATCAGAACAAAGCAACACGAGCTATAGCGGTAAAACAGCTAGAATTGGCCCCAAAAAAAAGCCCCTGTGTCTTCAAAAAGAGCACAGGGGAAGGTCAGGTGTCCGGGAAGACAGGTTGAACAAAATAAATTTACTCTTTTAGCTCGCCTAGCTTGGCCAATGTATAAGGTGCAAGTTCTGGTATGGATTTACGCACTTGGCTTTCTAACACTAATAATCCTTCAAAATTATCACAAATTTTATCGGCTCGTTGTTCAAGGCCTTGTGATTGCGACTCAAGTTGTTGCTCGATGTCTTTACCGACATTGTCCATTTTTTGTGAAAAGGTATTCATTTTTTCTTCAAATGAACCGCCTTCAGAAGACATGATCTGGCTACCTAATGTCATCATTAATGATCCCATTGAGTTGGTGACCATTTGTTCTATCTCTTGTTCAAACTCTTCATTAAATGCATGTTCAATTGAAGACTCTGTTGAACCTAAATAAAATTTATCGCCTTGCTGATACGCCATGGTGTCAATGCGTGTTTGAATCCCTGTCATTAGCTTATCAATTTGGCTACCAGTGGCGTCGCCAAATATTGGGGTTAATGCCATATTGACTGCTTGAGATGCCATTACGACAACATCACCAACCAAATCAATTACCTCAGGTACTTGACGAGATAGCTCATCAGAATATTGAGTGAGTAACGTTTGTTGTTTAGCGGTTAAGGTGACTTTTTTACCGTCTACATATAGTTGATCGAGTTCAACGCGATATTTCTCGGATCCATTATCACTAATCTGCAATTTTTTTGGTTCAACAGTAACGTCATAGTTTAATGTCACATTGCACTTTTCATCATTAATGGACATTTTTGCCATGGCGGGAGTTAGCGCCCCTACTGTGAATAACATGCTGGTTAACGCTACACTACAAATCAACTTCTGTTTGGTCATGATAAAAATCCTTTTGCTATACATATATCAATAATTAGCTCGTATATGAGCTTTATAAAGCACAAGCTATGCCAACAACTATAACTACATGACTTTTAATAGGTTAATGATAAAATAAGGCAATATATAAGCTAATGAATAAACAATAGCGGAAGTGTATTCGTAAAATAAACCAATAAATAGTCTATTTTACCAATCTCAATAATAATTAATCTATCTAGGGCCTGCTGAGCTTCAGGATGAATTTTACTGCAGTTTGTATTTTGCTAGACAAGTAAGCGTATGCGACGTGTGGTTGTTCTAGATAAGTAAGCAATAACCTAGGCGAAAAGAAGCCACTAAAACTGCCCAAGTGGGCAGTAAAATGACTTTTAAAAGTTTTGAGTCAATATTATAGATTCAGATTTGATATACAAAGAGTGAGTACGTTAAGGTCGAACAACGTTAACCGCGAAAGATTAGCCCTTGTATAAACTAAAAAATTGAACGGCCTAACTGTTGGCTTAAATGTTCTAACATGGCTGTGCCCGCAAGCGAGTTACCATTATTGTCTAGCTCAGGTGACCACACACAAATAGACATATCACCAGGAATAACCGCAATAATGCCGCCCCCCACGCCACTTTTACCGGGCATACCTACTCGATAAGCAAACTCTCCTGCGCCATCGTATAATCCAGATGTCGCCAGTAATGCATTGAGTTGCCGAGTTTGCACCGGCGAAACTAAGCTGTCACCATCGAGTGTCTTACCGCGATTGGCCAAATAGAACATCGCGCGGGACAAATCAGCGCAATTCATTCTTAATGCACAATAATGAAAATAGCTTTTAAGTACGGTATTGACGTCGCCTTCAAAATTACCAAATGACTTCATTAAATAGGCAATAGATGCATTACGTGCACTAAACTGGAACTCAGAATCCGCCACAACTTTATCGTAGGCTAACGTCGGGTTCTGGCTCAATTGACGCACAACCTCAAGCATACGATGCTTAGGCGCCCCTAAACGGGCTTGCAACAAGTCAGCAATAACTAGCGCACCGGCATTAATAAAAGGGTTGCGAGGTTTACCGCGTTCTAATTCGACCTGTACCAGCGAGTTAAATGAATGCCCTGAGGGTTCTTTACCCACACGACTCCAAATTTCATCTTCAGTATATAAATTAAGTGCCTGAGTAAGGCTAAAGACTTTAGAAATACTTTGAATTGAAAAAGGCTCAAGGTAATCACCGGCACCAATTGTTTGGCCATCAAGGGTAGTAACGGCAATCCCTATTTTGTTAGGGTCAACGCAGGCAAGCGCAGGAATATATCCTGCAACCTTGCCTTTACCCAATAGCGATCTTACTTTATCGACGGCTTGTTGAAGTAATAATTGCTCAGGCAATTTAGCTTAACCCCACCAGATATCGTATAAATCACTCACTTCGAGGTTAGAAACTGGCTTGTCTTTCCAGAACGCATTCACTGCTGCGGTATCTTCATCAGTACATTTACCGATAGCTTGGGTAGCAATAATACCTTCCCATTGCTTGTGTCCACCACCGTGGAAACCTAATTGACGAGGTTCAATGACTTCAACAAGAAACTGATCAACTAAGTTATCAATATCTTCTTCAGATACCGACTCATCAAAAGTCCAGTTGATTTCAAAGCCTAATTCTTGAAACTCATCAACTCGTAATTTTTTACGTAAACGACGACTACGATTTTGCGCCATGGTGTATTCTCCGATTGCTGAAAGTGTAGTTGTGATTAAGCAGTACGCTCAAACATGATATCCCATACGCCGTGACCGAGTCTGTGGCCTCTTGCTTCAAACTTGGTAAGCGGACGATGCTCTGGACGTTCGACAACTGTACCAGTTGTTGATTGATTTTTATAACCTTCTGCTGCATTCATTATTTCTAACATATGCTCGCTGTAATTTTCCCAATCGGTTGCCATATGAAATACACCACCGATTTTAAGCTTACGGCGGATAAGTTGTACAAATTCAGCTTGTACAATCCGGCGCTTATGATGACGTTTTTTATGCCATGGGTCAGGGAAAAACAATTGTACGCGCTCGAGTGAACCATCAACAATGCTGTGCTCTAGCACTTCCATTGCATCATGATGATATACACGTAAGTTAGTCACTTCAGCTGCACCGGCATCAGAAAGACACGTACCAATACCAGGTTTATGAACTTCTATGCCAATAAAGTTTTGCTCTGGGGCAGCTTTTGCCATTTGGACTAATGATGCCCCCATACCAAAACCGATTTCTAACACGGTATCAGCATCGCGACCAAACACTTGAGTTAACTCCAATGCGTGTGGAGTATAATCAAGTCCCATTGCTGGCCAATGTGCTTCAATTGCTTGAGATTGGCCTTTGGTTAAACGGCCTTCGCGTAAAACAAAACTTCTGATTTTACGAATATACTTACCGTCTTCGTTAAATTCAGCTGTGGTAACGTCGCTCATCTTTGCCTCATTGTCTGCGTACTTTGTTGTGCTGTGTTACTAAATGTCTAACCGTTAAGCAGCCACTCTTTATCAACACATTACGCATTTGCTATCTGTGATAGATCAATTTTAAAATCAGTTGGGCATTATACCTAAACTCATTGCACATGTTTACGCTAATTTAGTGCAAACGTGTGATTTAAAATAGCAGTGCCACTTGTGTAATAAAATGGCTATGGCTACACTGCGCCCATGAAAAATCTGACTCCATTTTCTGAGCGTATCATCGCTTGGTATGACCTACATGGTCGTAAATCACTGCCTTGGCAGATCAATAAAACGCCTTACCGTGTTTGGGTGTCGGAGATCATGCTCCAGCAAACCCAAGTCGCGACGGTTATTCCCTATTATGAAAAATTTATGGCGCGTTTCCCCAGCGTGGTAGATCTTGCTAATGCTCATCAAGATGAGGTGCTGCATTTGTGGACTGGCCTAGGTTATTACGCCAGAGCACGCAATTTACATAAAGCAGCCCAACATATTCGTGATGCTTTTAATGGCGAGTTTCCTACTCAGTTTGATGATGTGCTCGCGTTATCTGGAATCGGTAAATCAACTGCTGGCGCAGTATTATCCTTGTCGCTCGGTCAACACCACCCTATTTTAGACGGTAATGTAAAACGAGTATTGGCCCGACATGGTGCTATTGAAGGTTGGCCAGGGCAAAAAAACGTTGAACAACAATTGTGGCAATTAACCGATACGTTCACACCTGCCAAAAACGTTGAAAAGTTTAACCAGGCAATGATGGATATTGGTTCAAGTGTTTGTACTCGCAGTAAACCTAATTGTGCAGCCTGCCCTGTAGCAATTGATTGTGTGGCTCAACAGACGGGTCATCAAAGTCTATATCCCGGTAAAAAACCTAAAAAAGTGACGCCAGAAAAATCAGCTTTTATGCTGGTATTAGTCGACAACAGCGGAGATTCTGTAAAAGTTCAGCTTATCCAACGCCCACCTGCAGGTATTTGGGGGGGGTTATGGTGTTTTCCGCAATTTGAACAGCAAGCAGAATTAGAAGATTATTTAACGCTGCATAATTTGACAGAGTCAGAACAAGGGCTTGCTGGGTTTAGGCATACATTCAGTCATTTCCATCTTGATATTCAACCAGTATTAGTTGAACTATCTGTCGATCAAGCAACAGGCATCATGGAACAAACCTCGGCTCTCTGGTATAACATAGAGCAACCTGCGAAAGTCGGGTTGGCAGCCGCCACAGAACGTATTTTGGCTAATTTAGCCGTACTTTTCGCGACATATTAGTTTTTAGTGTAATTAAAGTTAGTAAGGAATCATCATGGCTCGCACAGTTCACTGTCAACACCTAAACAAATCAGCTGACGGCTTAGATTTTCAGCTTTACCCAGGCGAATTAGGTAAGCGTATTTTTGACAATATCAGTAAAGAAGCTTGGGGCTTATGGCAAAAGAAACAAACCATGCTCATTAATGAGAAAAAGCTCAATATGATGAATGTTGATGACCGCAAATTTCTTGAAGAGCAAATGACTCACTTTTTATTTGAAGGTAAAGACGTTGAAATTGAAGGCTATGTTCCACCTGCTGAAGATGAATAACCTAGTAATATAATAGATAACTATATTAAACAACAAAGCCGCTTAACTTAGCGGCTTTGTTTTTGGTTATCAATGACTAAATCCGATAGATTATTGTTTAACGCCTTCCACTACCAATGCTAATTCAACGTTAGCAGAAGCTGGACCTAAATCCATTTTGACCCCAAAATCTTTCATCGCAAAAGTGGTTGTGCCGCTAAAACCAGCACGATATCCACCCCATGGATCTTTACCTTCACCAATAGCAACGGCATCAATGGTTAACGGCTTTGTCACACCATTTAAGGTAAAGTCACCATTAATCACAAACTGGTTATTGCCTTTATCAACAATCGAGGTTGATGAAAAAGAGGCTTCAGGGAATTTACTGGTATTTAAAAAGTCTTCGCTGCGTAAATGCTTGTCACGCTCGGCATGATTAGAATCAACACTGTTAGTATTAATTTTAACATTCACTTTGCCATCTGCGACTTTGTCAGCATCGAAACTGAAGTCGCCAGAAAACTCATTAAAGCGCCCAACCACAAAGCTATAACCCAAATGGCTTACACTAAATTGAATTGATGCATGCGCACCTTGAGTGTCGATAACATAGTCGGCAGCATTAACAGCAACAGGTAACATAAACGTTGCACTGATAAGTGCTGCTATAAGGTGTTTTTTCATGGTTTTTTATTCCTTTAAGTTAATAACAAGTAGATATATAAAGAGGTATTGATATATTCATCAAACATAACGGTTAATATATTCAACGGTTAAACAATTCAACGGTTAAACAATTCGATTATTTGCTAATACGATTTGGCATCAGCATTCTTTTAAGGGTGTTATCTTTATCAATAAAATGATGCTTAATCGCACCAGCTGCATGCAACACAACCAAGCCAATTAAGCTATAGGCAAGGTATTGATGTATTAACCCCGCTATATCAGCTTGATCATCAATAAAAGCATTAGGAAATGGCACGGCAAACCAGTCAAAAATCCAAATATCTCGACCATCGGCTGTCGAAATCATAATTCCTGAACTCATAATGAGTAACATTAGCGTATAAAGAACAGTATGAGCCCACTTTGCCAAGCGTTTTTCCCAAGGCTGATGATTCGATAATGGGCTCGGAGTGTGTGATATCCCTCGCCAAACTAACCTTAATAGCGTTAACCCAAGTAAAAGCAAACCGACACTTTTATGCAGATGCGGCGCAGTTTGGTACCAACTACTGTAGTAGGTAAGATCTACCATCCAATAACCAGCACTAAATAGACCAATAACTGCGATGGCGGACAACCAATGGAAAAAAATGGTTACTAAGCCATAGCCAGCTGAAGTGTTTTTTAACATATCTTACTTTCCTCTAAAAAAGTCACAACATTTTAACGTTAATTTTAGGAAAGAAAATCAGTAAAAATAGCCGAAATCGTTCTATAAAATAGAAGTAACAGGTATTAAAATAGCGAACAACCAAATAATTAAGCAACTACTTATTAAACATGTCTCAATTGTAGTCACTAATTATCAAATAGCATCTAGGATGTATTGATCTTTCTTGGCTAAATATTTTCAAGATAAACGGCTTAGTTTTTTATATTAAAAGACAGCGCAGTGTTAGACATTAAGTCTCTAACTACGCTTATGCACTGTAACAAACATATTCTATAAAGATTAAACTGAACTCTTCGGGCAGCGTTTGTGGCTTCTTTCTACTGCGTTATCGCTTACTGTTTACTGCTTAATGCTTACTGCTTACTGAATAACGAATAACGAATAACGACATACCATAGCTCTGTCTGGTATCAATAGTCACCACAGTTAACGGTAAAATTGAGCTTGAAAGATCGTATGGCCTTAAATAACCATATCCGAAGCACCTCTATCCCGTTGAGTAAATGCCCTAGCATTTCAGCTCACATAAATTAAGATAAACGACGCTACAAAAAGTTCACTCATTTACATGTAAATAAGTTATTCATCAGCCTAACAACTCAAACTTACCGTTCTTGAACTTGCAATTAAAGCGAGGACACTAACCATAAGTTAAAAATCAAACGGGTCTAGTGCTGAGCAAAAAACAAATGACGAATTCAATTTTCTGGTTTCTCTTTCGTTATTTTATTTAATCGTCAGCAAACTTCTACGACTTTATTCTTACCGATTAACACTTACAAACTACTTTTAGCGTTAAAAATCGATAAAAAACCACCAGTTTGCACATTAACTAGCCGAACGAGTAAAAACATTTGAAAAACCACTTGCACGATAAAAACCATCACTATACTATGTGCGCACTCCAGACGAGACGGGCATTGATTACCAAGTTAATACCTAGTCTGCAGTGATTAACTAACGCTTAGTTAGTTGCCCGAATAGCTCAGTCGGTAGAGCAGAGGATTGAAAATCCTCGTGTCCCTGGTTCGATTCCGGGTTCGGGCACCATATTTAGCCGGCATAGCTCAGTTGGTAGAGCAACTGACTTGTAATCAGTAGGTCCCGAGTTCGACTCTTGGTGCCGGCACCATAAAAACAAAAAAGCCACTCAATGAGTGGCTTTTTTGCATCTGCTATTTAGTCAAATCTAAACATCTTAATTCAGATATTGTATTTAACTTCCCCCAAACAAAACAGGCACTCAATTGAGTGCCTGTTTTGTTTGGGGAGGCCCGAAGATTATCTACCGAGTACTTCAACACGGGCTAAACGATTAACTTGGTTTAAAGAACCCAAATGACCATAAATTGGGCCTAGTAGACCGCGCTTTTTAAGCTCGATAAACTCTTCGTCGCTTAGTGCATTTAATTTAGCTTCATCAATAAGGTATAAACCATTGATATTACGCTTCTCACCCGCTACATCAACAGTGAGAGTCTGATTAATCAACAGCCCTTTTTCATCTAGAAACCCTAAAATACCGCGAGTAGCTTGATCTTGTTCATAGTGGCTAATCAAAGCTTGCTTACGCGCTTCTAAAAATGGAGTTTCTTTACCATCTTCAAATAATGCTTGGCCGTCTGTTTTAGTCACTTCTTTGGCATCTTCACGTATACCAATCCATACTTTATCTTTAACGTCTGGATTAACCACTAAACCAAGGGGATAGTCACGAACAACAGCTGGAATATACAAACCTTGCCACTTACCATCTTTCACACTTAGATTTTGACCTGGTTTTAGGCCTAACATCGCAACTGACTGAAATTCGTTAGTGTCACTGTTTTTAACAAATACGATTGGATACTCAGTGGCAGCACGGTTAATTTCATGCAAGGTAACCGGCACGATGTGCTGCTCCGCCACGTGAGAAAAATCACTTGGAGTCAGTTTTAAATCACCATGCTTGGTTTGTTCTAATAATGTAATCTGGTTAGGCATCTTGGCTCCTTGAAGCACTGATTATCTTTTATGGTATAAGTACAACATCATTGTCATACGTTGTGTTAACAAATAATTAATAACTGAAACTACCAAGTTAAATCTTAAATTCAAGTAGATTTAAGTTAAATTGCGTCAATAAACGTCAAATGGCCAATTCTTGTGCAAAATAGGCTTTGTGTTTAACAAAGCCTATTCGTTTATATTGATAGTAGCTCAACTCTCTATGTGATTACTCGCCTAGTGTAACTTGAGCTTAGGACGTTGCCAGCGCAGTAGCTTTTGGGCAATACGATATACAGAAGCCGAGAACCAGCCATACAAGCTGGCTAAATGACGCTGATACAGAGAGATGTACATCAAACGAGCAATGTGTCCTTCAACAAAAAAATCTCCTGAGCGGAGGCTTCCCATTAAGTTCCCAACCGCCGAAAAACGACTCAGTGATACTAGTGATCCATAGTCTTTATAAACGAAAGGCTTTTCTGGCTGCTGTTTCATCTTCAAACAAATATTGGCATAGAGACGATCTGCCATTTGAGCCGCTGCTTGGGCTCTTGGTGGTACCGGCTTACCTGATGGTAAGATTAATTGAGCACAGTCGCCTAAAGCATAAATATCATCAATGCCTTTTACACGCATGCAATCATCTACATCAATTTGATTACGTGGAGTGACGGGAAGTTGAGTGAAATTTTCAAATACTTTGGGACCTTTTACACCTGCCGCCCACACTTTGATATTGGCTTTTATCGTCTCCCCTGTCGCAGTAACAAAGCCTTCTTTGGTTACTTCTTTAACCTGCACACCTAAATGCAATTTAACCCCTAATTTTGACAGTACAGTTTGCGCTCTGGTACTGACTTGCTCTGGCAATTGAGGGAGTATTTTTGGGGATGCTTCTATTAAATTTATATCTAAATGATCTTTGGAGATGTTTTGATAACCGTACTCTCTTACTGATTCAATAACATGATGGAGCTCAGCGGCAAGCTCGACACCTGTAGCACCCGCACCAACAATGCCGATACCTAATTGATCTTGGGTTTCATTAAGCTGTAACAGTGCATCCATCAGCTTATGATGAAACAGATTAGCACTGTCTAGACTGTCTAAAAAAATACAGTGTTTTTCGGCTCCTGGTGTATTAAAGCTATTTGATACGCCCCCTAAAGCTAGAACAAGAGTATCGTATTCAATATTACGCGCGGCAATGATCATCTCGCCTTCATCGTTATACACAGGAGCAAGTTGAATTTTCTTAGTAGTCGGATCGCATTGCTCAATGGCACCTCGAATATAACGGTAACCATTCTTTAATCCGTGATCTCGATATTGTAGGCCTTCGATTGATTGATCAATTACACCAACAGCGACTTCATGTAATTTAGGTTTCCATATGTGGACGGTATTTTTATCAATCAAACTAATATCGATTAACGGATTTTTACCAAATTTCCGGCCCAATTTTGAAGCCAATGCTAGCCCTGCAGCCCCACCACCCACGATAACAATTCGTTGCACCATACACTACCTCGGAATTACCTTATACCAACAACATAATCACACAATATTTACAGTTATAAAAAAAGGCCCTTATGGGCCTTATACTGCTTCTTCATTTTCTTCGCCAGTGCGAATACGAATCACGCGTTCGATATCAGTTACAAATATTTTACCGTCACCAATTTTACCTGTTCTGGCTATATCAACGATAACATCAATCGCACGTTCCAGAATGTCATCTTGGATCACTAATTCAATTTTTACCTTAGGTAAAAAATCAACCATATATTCTGCACCACGATAAAGCTCTGTGTGGCCTTTCTGACGCCCAAAGCCTTTAACCTCTGATACCGTCATACCCGTAATGCCAATTTCAGCAAGTGCCTCACGCACGTCATCAAGTTTAAACGGTTTAATAATCGCTTCGACTTTTTTCATTAAATACTCCTGTCATCGGCTAAGTTTTTGATTAACCTCAACTCGGGATAAGAGATGGGATAAATCGATAAGAAAATGGTTTATTTCAAATCTGCAATATCGAATTTGCCATTTGTTTTACTAACAAGTCACATTTGCACGTCAATATGGTGCCTATTGCAAGTCAATCCACGACAATAAACAGGACAAAAGCAATTTAATAACCATTGATAACCCCATACTGAAGTTGATTAAGCACATGTCCTCATTGCAATTTATATACTCGCTAACATCGTCCAAATATCTTACTTGAAAGCGAAGCTAATTGTCGCGGCTATTTTACGTATTTATGAAAAGATATTTCTCAGCAAAGCTGCTGGTTATTTTCTATACTAATTTAATCTTACTGCAGGACGCAGCTAACGACGTTTAAGGATGAACAACAGTGAAATTTCCTATCCAAGCAAAAGGCTTTAGCCTGATTGAAGTTATAGTCACCACATTGATTGCCGCAATAATGTCACTCATCGCAATCCCCTCTTTTTCTGGAGTAATTGAACAAGTACGAGCAAAGAGTAATATTCAAGTTATCCAACAGACGATACAGTTAGGTCGAAACATGGCCATAAGTTATGGCTCTAGGGTAACGGTTTGCCCTTTAATCGATAATCTGTGTTCAGCAGATTGGAGTATTGGATTAAGCGTATTTATTGATCATGGGCAAAAAAATCAACTTGATGCCAACGATCGCTTACTTCAACAAACGGCTCCTTTTCATGAAAATGACTATATTGATTACAATCGTGCAGCGATTAGATTCCAACCCGATGGATTAGCTTCTGGTACTAATGGCACATTAACGTACTGCCCAGGAAAATTTGACAGTAAATACTCAAAAGCCGTCATTGTAAATCAAGCAGGAAGGGTAAGAATGTCGAAAAAGAAAAATATTAAATGTAAGCTTTAACAAAGTAGGAATTAAATAGGGTATTTGAATAAATATCAAATCAGTAGTTCGGTCAAAATGGTCAATAAAACACTGTAATTCATGCTGCGCTTAGTTATACTCTGCTTTATATAGCAGAGGATTTATGCATGAAAAAATTAACGTTTGGGTTTACTTTAATAGAGGTGATGGTCACTGTTGTGATAGCAGCAATACTCATGACCGTTGCAGTTCCCGCATTTAAGTCGCTTTATGAAGGCATTAGAGCGAGAAGTGTGATAAGCACTATTGATTCATCGTTTGTCTTTGCCCGCAGCCAAGCGGTTAGTTACGGTAGCAGAGTTTCTATTTGCCCTATGACATCTACAACTTGTGGCAGTAATTGGGCCCAGGGTTTTAGTATATTCATCGATAATGGCGTTACTGGAACAATGGATACAACCAATGGAATTGCTGATGTGATCTTACGTAAAGTGGATGCATTTAATAGTAACGATATTATAAAGTCAGATCTAACGCGGTATACTTTTAATCCTGATGGAATGATGGCTAATGGTCTCAATGGCATTTTTCGATATTGCCCTGGCAGCGCGGACAGTAGTTCATCTGAGGCCGTAAATATAAATTCGTCAGGCAGAATGTCTAAAGTTAGCACCACCGTTACTTGCAGTTAGTAAAAAGACTTACATTGGTAATATCTTTTTATTTGATGTGTCGTGGTCAAGTTAAATTAGCCACGGTTTTAGAGCCATTCCGATATAAACATTTTGACTCATTTGGCG
This sequence comes from Shewanella sp. S1-58-MNA-CIBAN-0166, assembly GCF_040310085.1. NCBI lineage: Bacteria > Pseudomonadati > Pseudomonadota > Gammaproteobacteria > Alteromonadales > Shewanellaceae > Shewanella > Shewanella sp. S1-58-MNA-CIBAN-0166. The sequence goes on from NZ_JBEOPN010000005.1 coordinate 121,024, forward strand.
TTAACCCATCATTACAAAGGAGTCTAGTTTCACTGTAATATCCAGTGATGTAATTTGTGATCGTTTTGTCTGCTTCGGTAAAATCCCCATAACCACTGGCGGGTAGCCATTCATATTTCAAACTTCAAAAAGAAACGCTCCATTGATGCGTTATCCCAGCAATGCCCGCGACGGCTCATACTTTACTCAATTTGAAGACGCCATAATAATTGTCTGAATTTCAAGCTTGTGTAATGTGAACCTTAGTCGCTGTGATAGATCACATTATCAGGTTTACCCCTTAACTCAAACGCCAAATTCAAGGCTTTGCACGTCAGCTCGCTATTTGGCGATAATGACAACGCCCATCCCACAGGTTCACGATAAAATAAGTCTAGCTTTTCCGTTAGATTACGCACTCGATAACGACTGAGACCAATCCCTTTATTAGTCACTAATTGCGCTATCGTTCGAGCACCGGCAGAGCCATTACTAATACGATGCGCGGCCTTCACCTCACTGTAAAAAATGGCAAAGTCCGCATTAATATGTTCTTTCCTTTTTAGCCTATATTTATAGCTACTTAGATGCACTTTGAATGCACTTTGAATGCATTACAAATTGTGAGAATAGAGTGGCTCTGCTTGAGTGCGCTGATTAGCGAAAATTGTTCATCGAGTCTGACATCAAGAGAGCTGTAGCCTTTTTTAGGATAAGATTATGCTCCTCAAGACGAGCTATTTGTTTTTTAAGCTGACGAATTTCAATTTGTTCAGGGGTTATGGGAGAGGCTTTTGGAGTGCCACCCTGGCGTTCTAGTGTTAACTGTCTGGCCAATTATCCATGGTGGATTTACCCACGATCATCGCCTTTGCAGCTTCGATGATGCTATGTTTTTATCGAGGACTAATTGGGCTGTTTCAAGTTTGAATTCAGCACTAAATGTTTTTCTGGTTGTCGATCTTATGTGTTCACCTGAAGTCATCTACGAGGTAATAATATCACCTCTACTTAGGTGGCCAAAATAACTATGCCACTACAAAGACAACTGATAGATACAAGATTGGCAATATTTTGAGGCGAGTTCATTATTTTAGGCAATAAAAAAAGGAGGCTTATGGCCTCCCTCTTTACGGTTAAACTACTTACAAAAGTAAGCAGATGTCGAATTAACGACGTAAACCTAACTTCTGGATCATAGCAGTATAACGAGCTACGTCAGTACGCTTTAAGTAAGCAGAAAGCTTACGGCGTGCACTAACCATACGTAATAAACCACGACGAGAGTGGTGATCATGGATGTGCTCTTTAAAGTGACCTTGAAGGTGATTAATTTGAGCAGTTAACAAAGCTACTTGAACTTCAGTTGAACCAGTATCGTTTTCGCAGCGACCAAAATCAGCCAAAATTTTTGCTTTTGTTTCAGCACTTAGTGACATGTGTATCTCCAAAAAAAGTAAATGTATCTCTAGCCGATCACTAACTCAGCCAGAGTGAGCGCGATATTCTAACCAGATTGTTAGTTAACCGCAATAAAATTCGATTATTTATCTGAAAAAGCCAACGACGAAACCGACTCGACTACTCAGCAGTATCATTATCGTGGATTACAATCAAACGTTTTGGCGCTAATAAACCATCATCATTCATGATACCCATACCAACAAATCGACGTTCATCGCCAATAGTGATACGAACTAACTCATCAGGCTTAAGTCCCGCAGCTTGAATTGCTTGTCCTTGCATGACGTAATATAACATCGCCTCAGGCAAGTTAATTTCAGCAAATTTAGCCACTGCAGTGTCCATTGGTAACAATAACGGATCCATTAGGGTCTGAGGAGCAACATCTTGTCTATGAGCTTGTTCAAGTAGTGCTTCTAATTGCGCTAAGGTAACCATTTTTTCATAAGGATATTCGGCAACTTGAGTACGACGCAACATAATAACATGTGCTCCACATCCAAGCATTTCACCTAAATCATCAATAATGGTACGTATGTAAGTCCCTTTAGAACAATGAATGTCTAGGGTTAGTTCATCACCTTCAAGCTTAATAAAATTTAGCTCAAATACGGTAATTGGCCGTGACTCACGTGGAACTTCAATCCCCTCACGGGCATATTTATACAAAGGTTGACCTTGGTATTTTAATGCCGAATACATTGACGGTATTTGCTGAGTGGTTCCTCGAAAAAACGCGAGCTTTTCATCTAGTAATGCTTGAGTCACATTCACAGGGCGCGTTTGCACGACTTCCCCATCAGAGTCACTCGTATCAGTACGTTGACCCAATTTAGCGGTCACCAGGTAGCGCTTATCCGAATCTAATAGATGCTGAGAGAACTTAGTCGCTTCTCCGAGGCAAATAGGCAACATACCTGTTGCTAACGGGTCTAAAGCACCTGTATGGCCAGCTTTATTGGCATTAAAAAAACGCTTCACTCTTTGCAGGGCAAAATTAGAGCTCATGCCAGTATCTTTATCGAGTAATACGATTCCGTCGATGAAGCGACCTTTAGGGCGACGAGCCATTAATCTTGCTCCTTTTCACCATCAACAGACTCGCTGTTATCAGGTGCGTCAGGCGTAAATTGCTGCTGTTTGGCTTTATCTTTATTTATGACTTGTGTGACTAGGTTAGACATACGCATGCCTTCTACTAGCGAACTATCATAAATAAAACGTAATTCAGGCATAACACGTAATTTCATACGTCCAGCAACTAAAGTACGTACATAAGGCGCGGCTACAGTCAGCGCATCAATTTTTTGTTGAACAAGTTCAGTGTCTTCTTCAAAAAAAGTCACATAAACTTTTGCATAACTTAAATCACGAGAGACGTCGACGTCATTTACTGTGACAAAACCAATGCGAGGATCTTTCATATCGCGTTGCAACACCATTGCCAGTTCTTGCTGGAGTTGTTGTGCAATACGGCGGGTACGACTAAATTCTTTTGCCATGATGATATGCCATATCGTTAGGTCTACAATCAAAAAGGGCGGCTAAAGCCGCCCTTCCATTGGTACTTATAAGCTGCGAGCAATTTCGACTATTTCGAAGACTTCAATTTGATCGCCCACTCGGACGTCATTGTAATTCTTCACACCGATACCACATTCCATGCCATTGCGGACTTCTTGTGCATCGTCTTTAAAGCGGCGTAATGACTCAAGTTCACCTTCGAAGATAACCACGTTATCACGTAGTACACGAATTGGTGCGCTACGTTTAACAATACCTTCGGTAACCATACAACCAGCGATAGCGCCGATTTTAGGTGACTTAAACACATCACGAACTTCTGCAAGGCCGATAATTTCTTGTCTAAATTCAGGCGCTAACATACCTGTCATTGCAGCACGAACTTCATCAATTAGATTGTAGATGATGCTGTAATAACGTAAATCAACACTTTCTGAATCAATGGTCTTACGAGCCTGTGCATCAGCACGGACGTTGAAACCAACAAGAATCGCATTTGAAGCTGCTGCTAATGTTGCGTCGGTTTCGGTTAATGCACCTACACCACGAGCAATAATATTCACTTTAACTTCATCTGTAGACAGTTTAGCTAAAGATTCACAAATCGCTTCAAGAGAACCTTGAACATCAGCTTTAAGTACGATATTCAGCTCTTGTACTTCGCCTTCTTCCATGTTCGCAAACATGTTTTCTAGCTTAGACTTCTGCTGACGCGCTAACTTAATGTCACGGAATTTACCTTGGCGATACAATGCAACTTCACGAGCTTTACGTTCATCACGTACAACTGTCGCTTCATCACCAGCTAAAGGCACACCAGAAAGACCTAAAATCTCTACTGGAATAGATGGACCAGCTTCGGTAATAGCGTGACCGTTTTCGTCTTTCATCGCACGGATTTTACCGTACTCTAAACCACATAAAACGATATCACCTTGGCGTAACGTACCTTCTTGAACCAAGACAGTAGCCACTGGGCCACGACCTTTATCAAGTTTTGATTCGATAACAACACCCGCTGCCATACCATCACGTATTGCTTTAAGTTCTAATACTTCAGATTGAAGTAAGATACCTTCTAACAATTCGTCAACGCCCATACCCGTTTTGGCTGAAACGTGAACGAACATGTTATCTCCGCCCCAATCATCTGACATGATGCCATGTTGAGACAGTTCGCTCTTAACGCGCTCTGGATCAGCATCTGGCTTATCCATTTTGTTAACAGCTACGATTAACGGTACGTTACCCGCTTTAGCATGTTGAATCGCTTCAATCGTTTGTGGCATTACGCCATCATCGGCAGCAACAACCAAAATAACAATATCAGTCGCCTTAGCACCACGAGCACGCATTGACGTAAACGCCGCGTGACCAGGAGTATCAAGGAAAGTGATCATGCCGTTTTCAGTTTCAACGTGGTATGCACCAATATGCTGAGTAATACCACCGGCTTCGCCAGCAGCAACTTTCGCACGACGGATATAATCAAGTAATGACGTTTTACCATGGTCAACGTGACCCATGATAGTCACAACTGGAGCACGAGACTCTAGTTGGATATTGTCATCGCGATCTTTCAGTACTTGATGCTCAAGTTCGTTTTCACGAATAAGCACCACTTTATGACCTAATTCTTCAGCAACCATTTGGGCTGTTTCTTGGTCAAGTACTTGGTTAATCGTTACCATAGTGCCCATTTTCATCATTTGCTTGATGATAACAGTGGCTTTAATTGCCATTAAATGCGCTAATTCTGATACGGTTACGGTTTCACCGATACGCACATCACGACTAACAGCTGCAGCAGGTTTATTAAAACCGTGTGCCATAGATTCAGGTGCTGTACTGCGGTTACGCATGTGTTTTTCACGACCGTCACGAGCATCTTTTCCGCCACGTTTTTTGTTGGCGTTTTTGTTGCGCGCACGACGACCACGTTTTTCATCATCAGCATCTGAACTGTCTTCTGCTGCACGAGCAACTTTAGAGGTTGTGATGTGGTGATCGCCATTCTTTTCAGCATCTAAACGTTGGCGTTCTTCTTCAGCCCAACGCTTTGAGTTTACTTCAGCAAGGAGGCGTGCAGTTTCAGCTGCTTTAGCGGCTTCATCTTTTTGCTTTTGAGTAAGCACTGCTTCTTGAGTCGCTTTTAAACGATCTGCTTCAACTTTTGCTGCTGCAGTTTCTGGGTCAGCAACTTTAGTTACTTTAGGTTCAGACTTTACTTTTTCTGATTTCAATTTGGCTTCTGCTTCCGCTTTTTTCTTCGCTTCTGCATTAGCTTTCGCTTCTGCAGCTGCTTTTGCTTCAGCTTCCACTTTTGCTTGGGCTTCAGCTTCTGCTTTGGCTTTTGCTTGAGTTTCTAATTCAGCTTGTTTTGCTAATTCTGCATCATCGCGCTTAACAAAAGTACGTTTTTTACGTACTTCTACCTTCACGTCTTTCGACTGACCGCCAGTGCTTGCAACACTTAACGTAGACACCGTTTTACGTTGCAATGTCATTTTAGTCGGAACTGAATCTGCACCATGCTGTTTTTTTAGATAATCAAGAAGTTGTTGCTTCTCTTTTTCTGAAACAGTATCGAGTTGTTTTTTGTTCATACCAGCTTGTGAGAATTGCTCGATTAATCGGTCAACCGATTTTCCCACTTCCGCTGCTAATTTTTCTACGCTTGTATCTGCCATCAATTAGATCCCCCTGTTGATCGACTTATGCTTCTTCGCCAAACCAACAGATATTGCGGGCAGCCATGATGAGCTCGCCTGCTTTTTCTTCTGTTAATTCTTCAATATCAATTAAATCGTCAATACCTTGCTCGGCCAAGTCTTCTAAAGTCACTACGCCTTTGCTCGCAAGAACATAAGCTAAATGTCTTTCTAATCCTTCCAATGCTAGTAAATCATCACTTGGCTCTGCACCATCTAACGCTTCTTCCGACGCTAATGCTCTTGTAGAGATTGCCGCCTTTGCACGTTCACGTAATGCTTCAACGATTCCTTCGTCGAAACCTTCTACTGCTAATAGTTCAGATTCTGGGACATAAGCAATCTCTTCTAGCGAAGTGAATCCCTCATCAGCCAATACGGCTGCAAAATCTTTATCTACATCCAGATAAGCTACAAACAAATCAATCACTTTTGCACTTTCGGCTTGGTGTTTTTTGTTCATGTCTTCAACTGTCATTACGTTTAGTTCCCAACCAGTAAGTTGAGTGGCTAAACGTACGTTTTGGCCATTACGACCAATAGCCTGTGCCAAACTGTCAGCTTCTACAGCAATATCCATCGAGTGGTTGTCTTCATCCACAATGATAGATGCAACATCAGCTGGCGCCATGGCATTGATCACATATTGTGCAGGATTATCATCCCACAACACGATATCTACTCGCTCGCCACCTAATTCGTTTGATACGGCTTGTACACGTGCGCCACGCATACCAACACAAGCACCAATAGGGTCAATGCGACGATCATTTGATTTCACAGCGATTTTAGCACGAGCGCCTGGATCACGAGCGGCACCCATTACTTCGATTAATTCGTCGTAAATTTCTGGTACTTCAACCCGAAACAGTTCAATTAACATTTCAGATTTACTGCGGGTTAAAAATAACTGCGCACCACGTGCCTCTGGACGTACTGAGTACAATAATGCACGCACACGGTCACCAGGACGGAAAGATTCACGGCTGATTAAATCTTCTTTAAATAACACGCCATCAGCATTGTTACCTAAATCAACAACTACACTTTCACGGGTGCTTTTCTTAACAACACCAGTAACAATCTCACCTTCACGTTCAATAAATTGTTCAACAATTTGTGCACGTTCAGCTTCACGTACTTTTTGTACGATAACTTGTTTCGCGGTTTGTGTGGTGATACGGTCAAATGCAACTGAGTCGATTTGATCTTCAATAAACTCACCCACTTGAATCTCTGGTTCTTCATAACGAGCGGCTTCAAACGTAATTTCGCTGTATGGATTTTCCAGAGCTTCGCCTTTATCGTCAACTACCATCCAACGACGGAAAGTGTCGTAATGGCCTGTTTTACGATCAATAGCAACGCGAACTTCGATATCGCCTTCATATTTTTTCTTTGTTGCGGTAGCCAGTGCAATTTCTAGCGCTTCGAAAATTTTCTCGCGCGGAAGGCCTTTCTCATTGGAAACCGCTTCTGCGACTAGCAGGATCTCTTTATTCATTTGGTCTTGCCTCGTTCTTCACCTGAAACTATCAAAACTTAGCTATAACGTTGCCTTTACGGATATTATCCAAAGCAACAATCAAGTCTTTACCATCAACGGTGATAGTGAGCATTTGCCCATCAACACTACTGATGACGCCTTTTAAATTACGACTACCGGCAACAGGCATAGTCAATTGTACTTTTGTTTCTTCACCTATATAAGCTCTATATTGCTCGGCGGTAAATAACGGTCTATCTACGCCAGGTGAAGATACTTCTAATGTGTATTCTGTAGAAATAGGGTCTTCAACATCCATAACTGCGCTAACTTGACGACTGGCTTCTGCACAATCTTCAATATTGATGCCATTCTCGTGATCAATAAACACACGAAGAATTGAGTGACGACCAGCTTGAATATACTCAATGCCCCATAGTTTAAAGCCTAGAGCTTCAACAGGTACTGTTAACATTTCAACTAGCTTGGATTCTATTGTTGCCAAAAATGACCCCCAAAAAAACAAAAAAAGGGCTAATAGCCCCATTGCAACCCGCATCTAACACGGATATTTAAAAGTTCATATAACAAAAAACCCCGTAATCACGAGGTTATTTTATTATAAAACCTGTAAATTGTGATTTATTTTCTTACGAAATTAAATCACAAGGAGCTGGTTGCGGGGGCCGGATTTGAACCGACGACCTTCGGGTTATGAGCCCGACGAGCTACCAACTGCTCCACCCCGCGTCAACTGATGCAAGTATATTGATTTACACTATATCTTGCAATAACTAATCAAACTCAATCCATGATTTGTTAGTTTAAATCTGGTGCCGAGAGCGGGACTTGAACCCGCACGTCCGTTAAGACACAGCCACCTCAAGGCTGCGCGTCTACCAATTCCACCACCTCGGCGACACCTGGTATACTAGTCAGGAATTTTCGTTTCTGACTGTTCGGTCTGAACAGGCGCATCATCAATGATTTGCTCTGCTGCTGGACCTAAATCTTTCCACTGATCATTTTGCTCAGTGTGATTAGCACTTAAATTACCAATCACTAAACTTAATGCAAAAAAGCCAATGGCTAATACTGCAGTACTGCGAGTCAGGAAATTACCTGAACCACTTGAGCCAAATAAAGTGCCTGAGGCACCGGCTCCGAAAGATGCGCCCATATCGGCACCCTTTCCTTGTTGAATTAAAATTAAGCCAATAAGACCTAAAGCTACCACCAAGTATACAACTATCAGAACTTCGTACATATAATTACGCGCTCATTGCTATGGTACATAAACTTAAAAACTCACTTGAGTTCAAACTTGCACCGCCAATCAGACCACCATCAACATCAGGCTGGGCAAATATATCTGCCGCATTGCTTGGGGTGACGCTACCACCGTATAGAATTCTGATATTCTCACCAATAAAGGGAGATACTTCAGAGAGGCGACTGCGAATAAACGCATGTACTTCTTGTGCCTGTTCTGGTGTTGCGCTTTTACCTGTCCCTACAGCCCATAAAGGTTCGTAGGCGATAATTGCGTTATCAAAAGCCATGGTACCGTTTTTTTCAATTACTATATCAAGCTCTTCCGCAATCACCTCAAAGGTACGTCTTGCTTCACGAGCTGGCCCTGATTCACCTACGCATAAAATCGGTGTCAGACCATATTTTTGTGCTGCGGCAAACTTCTCTGCCACGATATTACTCGTCTCTCCGTACATACGGCGACGTTCGGAATGGCCGATAATAACATATCGACATCCAGAATCTTTTAGCATCTGCCCGGATATTTCGCCGGTATATGCACCAAAATCATGTTGACTAAGATTTTGTGCACCCATTCTAACAAGCGCACCATCTAAGGTTTGCTTATTGGCTTCAAGCAGCTGCCTAACACTTTCAAGATAAATTGAAGGCGGGCATAAAACCACTTCAGCGGAATCATTTTGGAGCTTTGTAGCAAACTTCTTAAATAGTTCTTCAGCTAGTGCTGAATTACCATTCATTTTCCAGTTGCCAGCGACCATAGGACGTCTGAGTGCCATTCACTGTCTCCTCTGAAAGCGGCGTGAATAATAGCGAACCACTTATCAAGTTACAAGAGCTAAAAGGGGAATATTTCACATAAAGTGTCGAAGCGTCTACTTTTTAAGCGAGCAACAACATATCTGAATATTCAAATGATTAACATGCTGCCTTTACCGCGTCAGCAATACGATTTGCATGTGCAAGCACTTGCGGATGATCATCACCTTCAACCATCACTCTGATTAACGGTTCGGTACCCGACTTTCGTAATAAAACCCGTCCGCGAGCACCTAATTGCAACTCAACATCGGCTTGCGCAGATTTCACCGCATCGGTATCTAACGGATTAGAGTCCCCTTCAAAGCGGACATTAACCAATACTTGAGGCAACATCTTCATCGGCTCTGTTAATTGTTCAAGCGACGCATTTTGACGGCGCATCGCTGCTAACACTAAAATACCAGCAACAATACCATCACCGGTAGTACCATGATCTAGGTTGAGAATATGACCAGAGTTTTCACCACCTATACGCCATTCATTCTCCCTCAGCATTTCCATGACATATCTGTCACCGACTTTAGAGCGAACAAAAGGAATATCAAGTGCTTGCAACGCTAAATCTAAACCTAAATTAGACATTAAGGTGCCGACCACTCCACCTTTTAAAATACCACGTTTTTGAGCATCTACCGCTAAAATATACAGGATCTGATCGCCATCGACTACTTCACCATGACGATTAACCATCATAATACGATCACCGTCACCATCTAATGCAATCCCTAAATCAGCTTTTTCAGCCAATACAGTCTCACAAATCTTAGCCATTGACGTTGCGCCAACTTTATCATTGATATTGAGTCCATCGGGTTTATCGCCAATAGCAATCACGTCAGCACCTAATTCACGGAATACATTAGGGGCAATATGATACGTTGCACCATGAGCACAATCGACGACAATTTTTAAGCCCTCAAGAGTTTGGTCGGCAGGAAAGTTCCCTTTACAATATTCGATGTAACGCCCTGCAGCATCTTCAATTCGACGAGCTTTGCCTAATAAGTGGGACTCTACACACACTAACGGCTTTTCAAGTTCAGCCTCAATTTCTAATTCAATTGCATCATCAAGCTTACTGCCATCGGTAGAGAAGAACTTGATACCGTTGTCATAGTAAGGATTATGCGAAGCACTAATTACCACACCAGCTTCTGCACGAAAAGTACGAGTTAAATAAGCCACTGCAGGGGTCGGCATTGGGCCAAGTAATAACACGTTTAATCCAGCAGCTGATAATCCAGCTTCTAACGCCGATTCAAATAGGTAACCTGAAATACGGGTATCCTTACCAATAATCACTTTTTGAGTGCCATTTCGAGACAATACTCGTCCAGCAGCCCAACCGAGCTTCAATGCCAGTTCAGGGGTCATTTTACCCGCCCCGACTCTGCCGCGAATACCATCGGTTCCAAAAAATTTTCTTTGTTTCACAGATCCCTACTTAAGTGATTTCACTGTACTTATAACGTTATTGTGCCGCTGCCACTACAAGTAGGCCATTGTTTCTGACATCACTTTAAGTACATCGACAGTTTCGGGTACATCATGGACACGTATAATATGCGCACCTTGCTGAGCAGCAATCAATGCCCCTGCGAGACTCCCCGCAAGACGTTGATCGGTATCACGCGCTAACAGGTCACCCATCATGCTTTTACGTGATAAGCCCACCAGTAAAGGTAAGTGAAACTCATGCAATTTTGGCAACGCAGCTAACAGGCGGTAATTATGCGCTAAAGTTTTGCCAAAGCCAAAACCTGGATCAAGAATTAAGCGTTCGCGCTCAATTCCGGCTGCTTCGCAGTAAGCTATACGCAATTCAAAAAAAGCGGCAACCTCATCAATCACATCCTGATACTCAGGTTTATCTTGCATTGTTTTTGGCTCGCCCTGCATGTGCATCAAGCAAATTGGCACATCTAACGTGGCAGCCATTGCTAAAGCCCCAGGCATTTGTAATGCGCGCACATCATTAATCAAATTAGCACCGGCATTTACCGCCAGTTCCATCACTTCAGGTTTGCTAGTGTCTATGGAAATCCATACGTCGTGTGTTTTTGCAGTATATTCAATAATAGGAATAACCCGTGCAAGCTCTTGCTCAACAGAAACCTCTGCTGCTCCAGGGCGAGTAGACTCACCGCCGACGTCTATAATTAATGCACCTTGTTCAACCATATAATCAACATGTCGACAAGCTTGTTCGAAATCGATGTATTCGCCACCATCAGAAAACGAATCTGGTGTCACGTTTACAATTCCCATTACTACAGGGGCTGACAAGTCGAGCGTTTTATTGGCATGAGTTAATTGAAACAATGGTATTTTCCTACAGTAGATTAAAAACAAGAAAACCCCTTGCGGGGTTTTCTTTATTCACTAAATTATTTATTTAGCTGGTGATTCATCCGCATCATTAGTATCAGCTTTATTATCGACTTTAGCGTCGGTTTTAGCGTCATCCACTGGCGTTTCAATTTCAGATTTAGGCGTGGTATTGCCATTATCTTTATCGTCAGATGATTCATCTTTTTGCCATTCAGCTGGCATACGCACTTCACGGCGATGCATTAAATCGTCAATTTGCAACGAATCAATCGTTTCGTACTTCATCAGTGCGTCTTTCATCGCATGTAAGATATCCATATTTTCTGTCAACATGGTTTGTGCACGTTGATAGTTTTTATCGATAAACATTTTGATTTCTGAATCAATTAATGACGCAGTATCACCTGACATAGCCTTTGATTTACCCATACTGCGACCTAAGAAAACTTCGTTTTCTTCTTCTGCATAGAGTAAAGGACCCAACTTGTCAGAGAAACCCCATTGCGTAACCATGTTACGTGCAATTGATGTCGCGTATTTAATGTCTTGCGAAGCGCCTGTAGAGACTTGTTCGCTTCCGTAAATAAGCTCTTCGGCTAAACGTCCACCGTAAGCAACTGAAATCTGTGATTCCAATTTGCGACGGCTTTGACTAACAGCATCAGCTTCAGGTAAGAAGAACGTCACACCTAATGCACGACCGCGCGGAATAATGGTTACTTTATGTACAGGATCGTGCTCTGGCACTAAGCAACCAACAATAGCATGTCCGGCTTCATGATAAGCCGTCATCTCTTTATCCGATTCAGACATCACCATAGAACGGCGCTCAGCACCCATCATGATTTTATCTTTAGCACGCTCGAACTCTTCCATACCGACTACACGACGATTACCACGAGCAGCAAACAACGCAGCTTCGTTAACAAGGTTTGCTAAGTCTGCACCAGAAAATCCTGGGGTACCACGGGCAATAACACTTGCTTTAACATCGTCTGACAAAGGTACTTTACGCATGTGTACTTTAAGGATTTGTTCACGACCACGCACGTCTGGTAAACCGACGACGACTTGGCGGTCAAATCGACCTGGACGAAGTAATGCAGAATCGAGTACGTCTGGACGGTTAGTTGCCGCAATGACAATAACGCCTTCATTACCTTCGAAACCATCCATCTCAACCAGTAACTGGTTTAATGTTTGCTCACGCTCATCGTGACCACCACCAACACCTGCGCCACGTTGGCGGCCTACAGCATCAATTTCATCGATAAAGATGATACAAGGAGAAGATTTTTTAGCTTGTTCAAACATGTCACGCACACGAGATGCACCAACACCGACAAACATTTCCACAAAATCAGAACCTGAAATAGTAAAGAATGGCACCTTAGATTCACCAGCAATAGCCTTCGCTAGCAAGGTTTTACCTGTACCTGGTTGCCCAACCATTAACACGCCCGTAGGAATACGGCCGCCTAATTTTTGGAACTTAGTTGGGTCACGCAAATAATCAACCAGTTCTTTCACTTCTTCTTTTGCTTCATCACAACCAGCGACGTCTGCAAAAGTGGTTTTAATTTGATCTTCGCTCATCAATTTGGCTTTACTCTTACCAAATGACATTGCGCCCTTACCGCCACCACCTTGCATTTGACGCATGAAGAATATCCATACTCCAATTAGCAGTAACATTGGGAACCATGAAATAAAGATTTGAGTTAAGAAACCAGATTCTTCAGCTTCTTGGCCTTTATAGTCAATACCTTTAGTTTGAAGATCATTGATTAAATCTTGATCATATATAGGCATAATTGTGGTGAACTTCTCGCCGGTACGTTTAGTCCCTTCAATAGTTCGTTGATCGCTTTTTATTTCGACCTTGTTAACTTGACCATTTCGAACATTGTCCAAAAAGGCGGAATAATCCATCTTCTGCGAATTCGAAGAAGAGGGGGAATAACCCTGGAAAACTGACATCAGCACAACAGCGATGACAACCCAGAGTATTAAATTTTTAGCCATGTCACTCAAATTACTCGACCTCTTAACAGTCCTGCGATTATTAACTTTAGACTACTACAACTTGTAACCAGTCGCCACTAGATAGACTTCTCGAGAGCGCGCTCTAGAGGAGTCTGGTTTACGGGTTTTTACTACTTTGAATGCCTGTTTGACTGTTTTTATGTAGTCGTCAAAGCCCTCCCCCTGAAAGACTTTAACAGCAAAACAGCCGTTAGGCGTCAACACTTGATGACACATATCTAGCGCCAATTCAACTAAATACATAGCTCTTGGCTGATCTACAGCACCCGAACCACTCATGTTCGGAGCCATATCTGATAGTACCACATCCACTTTATCTTGACCTACTCGCTCAAGCAATGCCTGCAGCACTTTATCCTCTCTAAAATCACCTTGAAGAAAATCAACGCCAACAATAGGATCCATCGGTAAAATGTCACAAGCAATCACTTTACCTTTGTCGCCAGTAAGTTTAACAGCCACTTGTGACCAACCACCAGGAGCAGCACCTAAGTCAACTACTGTCATACCCTGTTTTATTAAGTGATCTTTTTGTTGGATCTCTTCTAACTTGAATGCTGCTCGTGAACGTAAGCCTCGTTTTTGGGCTAATTTCACATAGTGATCATCAAAGTGTTCTTGCATCCAGCGAGTTGAGCTCGCCGTACGTTTTTTGGTTGTCATTTAAATTCCGCAACGATTCAGAGTTACATAAGCTCTATATAAGGGTAGAATACCCGTTTTTCAACAGTAACTCAGCAAAAGTTGGTACAAATGAACTTAACAACCAAACAAAAACAGCATTTAAAAGGTCTGGCGCACAGTCTAAAACCAGTGGTGCTGCTTGGTGGCAATGGACTAACTGAAGGTGTTCTGGCTGAAATTGATAGCGCTCTTACACATCATGAATTGATTAAAGTGAAAGTAGCCTCTGCAGACAGAGAGCTAAAAAATGCCATCGTTGACGCCATTGTACGTGAAACCCAGTCTACGAAAGTGCAACTTATCGGTCATGTGTTAGTTATTTTCCGTCATTCGGCTGAAATGAAAATTGCTTTGCCTAAAGCCAAATAATTTCGCACCCTTTTATAAAAAGCCGCTGAATACAGCGGCTTTTTTATTGGAGATGAATTATCGTTAATCAGGGATGATCAGGTATTGGGATAACTTGATAATGCTCTGCCTTTAAGCCTAGAAACTCAGGCAAGGTAGCACCAATTGAAATCGATGACCAAGTACCGGTTAAAATACCAATAAACATCGCGATAGAAAAACCTTCAAGCGGTGCCCCACCCAGAATCCATAAAGCCACTACCGTTATCAATGTAGTTCCTGAAGTGACCATAGTTCTGGAAAAGGTTGATTTAATTGCTAAGTTGTTAATGTCAGTTATATTCCACTGTGGTTTAGCCACTAACTGCTCCCGGATCCTGTCCGCAATAATAATTGAATCATTGAGTGAATACCCCAAAATCGCCATTATTGCAGCTAATACAGTTAAATTAAATTCCATTTGGCTTAACGCAAAAAAAGCCAACACAAATACCACATCATGTACCAAAGCAAACAGTGCACCTGACGCTAAACGCCATTCAAAGCGAAAACTTAGATACCCCATAATACATAGCATGGCGACTAATAAAGCTAAACTGCCTTGTTCAACCAACTCTTGGCCTACTTGTGGTCCGACAATACTGCTATTTAACACGTTGATGTCAGTATTTAATGGCGCCAATACTTCAGCCAGTTCTGGGCGTTGATTCTCATCAGGTATATTGGCATATCGTAATACCCAACGGCCTGGTTCACTGGCTGAAATAACACTGACCTCTTGTTGATATGCTGCAGTCATTAATGGCTGTATTTCACTGGCAGTGATGTGATGCTCCACTTGAATCTCTGTGACCACACCGCCGGTAAAATCTAAGCCCCAATTAAACCCTTTTATTCCTATCGCGGTTAACGATAACAGCATTAATACAATCGAAATCAGACTCGATGCATAACGCCACTTAGTTAAGTATTTGAGCTTGTCTGTTGAATAATTTGTTTGAGTTGAGTTCATAAAATTACACCTTAATAGCGCGACGAGTGTCACGACCATAAACTAAGTTGATTAATGCGCGTGAAGCAAAAATACCGGTAAACATACTGGTTAATAACCCCAAACCTAAGGTCAACGCAAAGCCTTGAATAGGGCCATTACCAATCGAAAATAACACCACTGCGGTGATCATCGTGGTGAAGTTAGCATCAAAAATGGTTGAAAACGCACTATCAAATCCCACATCAATCGCATTGGCAAAGCTACGACCTTCCGCAAGCTTTTCTTTTATTCGCTCAAAAATAAGTACGTTAGTATCGACTGCCATACCGACAGTAAGCACTAACCCGGCAATACCTGGTAAGGTCAATACCGCTCCAGGAATGAGCGCTAACAATCCAAATAACATCACCAAATTGGCGATTAACGCTACATTTGCAACCCAACCTAAACGGCGATACCAACAAGCCATAAACAGTAATGTAGCCGATAAACCTAAGGCTAGAGCAGCAAAACCATTAACAATATTCTCGGCCCCTAAACTAGGCCCAATAGTACGTTCTTCCACTATGGTTACAGGTGCAGTCATAGAGCCAGCTCTTAATAACAAAGCTAATTGCTGCGCCTCTTGATGGCTACCTGCTCCAGTGATTTCAAAGCGGTTACCGAGTTGACTCTGAATGGTTGCAACACTGATAATTTTAGTGGTTTGTTTGGCTTTACCTTGTTCATCACGGCTGTATTCGCTATAAGCTGTTGCCATAGGTTTACCGATATTATCTCGCGAAAAATCTGACATTAACTTGCCACCTGCCGCATCAAGACTGATATTGACTTTCGCCATACCAAAATCGCCAGTAGTGGCTCGAGCATCAATAATGTGATCACCACCAAGTACTGGTTTTTTTGACACATAGACAGGCTTATTCTGCTCATCATTCATCACAACAGCATAAAGAGAGTCAGCTTGCACCACTGGATAAAATGCCAAACTAGCGGTTGCACCGATAACATTTTTAGCGGTGGCAGGATCTTGCACTCCTGGTAACTCAATCCTAATCCGGTTCTCTCCTTGACGTTGAACTAGCGCTTCGGTAATACCAAGTTCTTCAATACGGCTGCGCATAATTTGCAAGTTTTGCTGTACAGTTAAGTTGGTTAATTTGAGCTGTTCACTTTGGGAAAGATTGATACTCAAAGTTTGTTGATGGCCTGTGACTTGCCATTGAGGGTACTGCTGACCAATAAATTGTCTTATTTGACCACGAGCATCATCACTGGCGCTGTTAACCGTCAGTTCCGCTCCAGTGCCAAAACGCACCATTACACCGCTGATATGCTGCTCTCTGACAAATTGCTTTACAGCATCACTCACTAATACTGCTTGGTTTTGAAACACTAAATCAAGATCCACATCCAGTAGAAACTGCACTCCACCGCGTAAATCTAAACCAAGTTTAATCGGTATAACGCCTAAATTTAATAACCAATCTGGGGCCGCTGGAGCTAACGCTAAGGTCACTTGAGCCTGATGTTCAAACTGTTGTGCTAAGGTCTTTTTAGCTTGGGTTTGCATATCGGGATCATCTAACACCACAAGTAAATTATCTTGTTGCTGCTCGATACGCTTACTGTTTATGCCCGCTTGTTGTAACACATGGTGGATTTGTTCCACTGTTAATGATTGGGTCGGTTTAACGGCAAGTTGTACGGCAGGATCTTCACCATACCAAGATGGCAATGCACTCATAAATAAGATGATGAGTGTGCAAATTAATAGCCAGTATTTCCACTGAGCATATTGATTTAACGGTTTGGTATTCGATTTTGATTTCATAACACTTGATCTCACTACATCGGGGTAAAACCTCGATAAAAATGTATGTGAGTGATGATAGGCATTGACCTAATTCATCTACCCACAGCAAAACTCATTAGCAAGGCTAATGACATTTTTAATCAATATAATGTAGTTAACAGGTGTGAGCGTGAACGAAAAGTAAATTAGACTCTTTCCAAGCGGAAAGTCTTGAAGGGGCTGAAGCTGTTGATAATACCCAGTCCAATTGCGGACTAAAGTTAATTTGATAACCTATGGTTAAACTCGGTATTGGCGGAGAAATAAATTCATAGGCCAATAGATAATTAGGTTTTGATTCATCCGATTGATATTGAACAATACTGAGGTAACGCGCTGAATAGGTAGGAACAAAATGAATATCGTTTGAACTAGAATTCTCAGAAACCGAACGTTCAGAGACAGATTTTTCAGAGACTGGGTTGGTTGATGAAGGTTCGCCAACGTAGCCCAACAATGTGCTATTAACATCAATAAGCGTATTGGTTAACGCAGTTAGTTGATTTGAATCTACTGGACTGTTAACTAATGTGTCTTTTGAGCTGTCTACTGATTTAACTGACGCCAAGGTGATATCAATAGGGGTTGAACTTATTGGTTGTTCACAAATTCGATCATCTGTCAGCGAATCCACATTATATGAACAAGAATAAGAAGTAGACGAAGCAAATGGCATCGATGCTAAAACTAACACACGGCTATTGAGGAGGAAGATTGAACACAACCCCACAATTACCAGCATTAGTAGTATACGAGCCCATGGAAACGTCATAATGACCTTATTTAATCAAGCTACACAATTTCTAAAATTCAAAATTCTAAAATTAACATGTCAAAAACACTATCTAATAAAATCATCTAACAACACTGTCTAATAAAATCATCTAACAAATTAGTTTTTAAACGATTTTCTAACAGATTGTTCAAAGAATATTGTTGCTCATACGGTAAAATGTAACAACAATGTAAACTTAAACGATAATATCTATTGCACCTTTAATCTGCAAATGAATTTTTTTACATGTTCTATCATATCTAGCACATGCATTAACTCTACGATGGATATAAAAAAGCACTAAACAGTATTCTATTTAGTGCTATGTCTGGCTAGTGGCCATTATATCGGTATTGGGTTGTGCATAAAAGTATGATAAATGCTTAAGCAGTTAGTTTAATACAATAACTAAAACAAATGGTTAAGAAAAAGACACACTCGATTATTCACAATACTTAAAGATATTTAACCGTTATGATTTCATAATCAGTCAATCCACCTGGAGTGGTAATCGATACTTCATCGCCTTCACTTTTACCAATTAATCCACGTGCAATAGGTGAATTAACAGAAATTAAATTTTGCTTAATATCCGCCTCGTCATCACCGACTATGCGATACGTCACTTCAGCATCAGTATCTATGTTCAAAATAGTTACTGTTGTACCAAAAATGACTCGGCCAGTATTTTCTAACTTTGTGACGTCAATAATTTGAGCGTTAGATAACTTGCCTTCGATGTCACGAATACGTGCTTCACAAATTCCTTGATCTTCACGGGCTGCATGATATTCAGCATTTTCTTTTAAATCGCCTAATTCGCGTGCTGAAGCAATTGCTTCAGTAATTTTTGGACGGCGATCGAACTTTAACAATTCAAGTTCTTTACGTAATTGATCAGCGCCAACTACAGTCATTGGGACCTTACTCATAATGTCTTTGTCTCCTTTAAAAACAAAAGCATCCCGTGCTGACGATAAGTCAACACAGTAAAAATTCAGTTGGAAGTACGCAATCGACTTAGCGTGCGTATCTAGGATGCATCTTTTCGATGATGGCAGACAGCTTACCTAAGCTTTTACAGACTTGCTAGTCATCCATCATCAAAATGTCATAAAAAAGGTCGCCAAAAGGCGACCTTAATCGTTAACGCACCATAAAATTAGCTTTTGATGCGTTTGTGTAACTCTTGTAAAGACGTCACCTTGATACGATCATCTGCAGAATGCGCTAAACACGTCGCAAAGGCAGCATTTAATGTCGTAGTGTAATTCACTTTATAGCGCAATGCTCCACGACGGATCTGACGTGAGTCTTCAATTGCTTGACGACCTTCAGTGGTGTTAACAATGTAGGTATATTCACCATTTTTAATACGATCAAGAATGTGTGGACGACCTTCATGCACTTTGTTAACTAAGCGAGGATTAATCCCTGCTTCACCTAAAATAATCGCGGTACCATGAGTGGCATCAATTTCATAACCTAGCTCAATCAGCTTAGAAGCTAAATCGGCAACGCGTTTTTTATCACTGTTACGCACAGATAATAACGCACGGCCCGATTTAGGCACTTCAGATGTAGCACCAAGCTGTGCTTTGGCATAAGCTTCAGCAAAAGTATCACCCACGCCCATGACTTCACCGGTTGAGCGCATTTCTGGGCCTAATAGCGGGTCAACACCTGGGAACTTATTAAACGGTAATACCACTTCTTTTACCGAGAAATATGGTGGAATCACTTCTTTAGTAAAGTTTTGCGAAATTAAGCTTTGGCCAGCCATCACTCGAGCTGCAATTTTAGCTAACGGCACGCCTGTCGCTTTAGACACAAATGGTACTGTACGAGCGGCACGCGGGTTAACTTCAATCATATAGATTTCGTTATCTTTTACCGCAAACTGCACGTTCATTAAACCGATCACGCCTAATTCAAAAGCCAGTTTAGACACTTGGTCACGCATTCTGGCCTGAATATCAGCACTCAAGGTGTAAGGTGGTAATGAACAACCTGAGTCACCAGAGTGAACTCCTGCTTGTTCAATATGCTCCATAATGGCGCCAACCACCACAGTTTCACCGTCACACACTGCATCGATATCCACTTCAATCGCATCATCTAAGAAGTGATCAAGTAATACTGGTGATGCATTAGATACTTTAACCGCTTCATTGAAGTAGCGTAGTAAATCTTGCTTGTCGTATACGATTTCCATCGCACGTCCACCCAACACATAAGACGGACGTACAACCAACGGATAACCTATTTTTTCCGCTTCTATCACAGCACTTTCAACTGTTGTCACTGTCGCATTTTCTGGCTGCTTCATGTTCAAACGTTGAATGGCTTGTTGGAAACGTTCGCGGTCTTCTGCACGGTCAATCGCATCTGGGCTGGTACCAATAATCGGTACGCCTGCGGCTTCTAATTCGCGCGCGAGTTTAAGCGGAGTTTGGCCACCGTATTGGACGATTACACCTTTTGGCTTTTCGATACGCACAATCTCGAGTACGTCTTCTAGCGTTACAGGTTCAAAGTATAAGCGGTCAGATGTATCGTAGTCGGTTGATACCGTTTCAGGGTTACAGTTAACCATGATGGTTTCATAACCGTCTTCACGTAATGCTAATGCAGCATGGACACAGCAATAATCGAACTCAATACCTTGGCCAATTCGGTTAGGGCCGCCACCCAAAATCATGATTTTGTCACGGTTCGATGGGTTAGATTCACATTCTTCTTCGTACGTTGAGTACATGTAAGCCGTGTCAGTTGAGAATTCAGCAGCACATGTATCTACACGCTTGTATACCGGATGAATTTCATGGCGATGACGTAGTTTACGAATTTCGCCTTCACTCACACCTAACACATCAGCTAAACGTAAATCAGAGAAACCTTTACGCTTTAATTGACGTAAGTAGTTTTGCTCTAAACCTGACATACCAAGCTCAGCGACTTTCGCTTCTTGGGTAACCAAATCTTCGATTTGAACGAGGAACCAGTGATCAACGTTAGTCAGAGTGAAGATATCATCACGACTTAAACCAGCACGGAATGCATCGGCTATATACCAAATACGGTCACAACCTGGCTCTTTTAATTCATGACGGATACGTTGCATCGCTTCTGGTGATTGTAAATCAACCAGAGAATCAAAACCGTTACGACCCACTTCAAGGCCACGTAACGCTTTTTGTAATGACTCTTGGAAAGTACGGCCAATGGCCATTACTTCACCCACAGATTTCATTTGGGTTGTTAGACGGTCATTTGCACCGGCAAACTTTTCAAAGTTAAAACGGGGGATTTTAGTCACAACGTAATCGATTGCAGGCTCGAACGACGCTGGTGTTTTACCGCCAGTAATGTCGTTGCTAAGCTCATCAAGGGTAAAACCAACCGCTAACTTAGCAGCAATTTTAGCTATCGGGAAACCGGTTGCTTTAGAGGCTAAAGCAGATGAACGTGATACACGTGGGTTCATCTCAATAATAACCATACGGCCAGTATTAGGACAAATACCAAATTGTACGTTTGAGCCACCGGTTTCAACGCCAATTTCACGCAGTACCGCTAAAGAAGCGTTACGCATTAATTGATATTCTTTATCGGTTAGCGTTTGTGCCGGTGCAACGGTAATTGAGTCACCGGTGTGAACACCCATCGCATCGAAGTTTTCGATAGTACACACGATAATACAGTTATCGTTGCGATCACGAACCACTTCCATTTCATATTCTTTCCAACCAATTAATGATTCATCGATCAATAATTCGTTAGTTGGCGACAAGTCCAAGCCTTGAGAACAAATCTCTTCAAACTCTTCTTTGTTGTAGGCAATACCACCGCCGCTGCCACCCATGGTGAAAGACGGACGAATGATACAGGGAAAGCCCACCATATCTAATACGCCATACGCTTCATCCATGTTATGAGCAATACCCGCACGCGGGCAGTCTAAACCAATGGATTTCATCGCTTTGTCGAAACGACTACGGTCTTCAGCTTTATCAATCGCATCCGCTGTCGCACCAATCATTTCAACATTAAACTCTTTTAGTACGCCTTGTGCTTCAAGCTGAAGCGCGCAGTTTAGTGCAGTTTGTCCACCCATCGTCGGTAGAATTGCATCAGGACGTTCTTTGGCGATGATGTTGCGAACCACTTCCCAATGAATAGGCTCGATATAGGTTGCATCGGCCATTTCAGGGTCGGTCATAATCGTTGCTGGATTAGAGTTGACCAGAATAACGCGATAGCCTTCTTCACGAAGTGCTTTACAAGCTTGCGCACCTGAATAATCAAACTCACACGCCTGACCAATAACAATTGGACCGGCACCTAGGATAAGAATACTTTTTATATCTGTACGTTTTGGCATTGCTTCTGTCTTCTCCCAGATAACTACTTGGCGTGCTGACGGTATTGTTCAATTAGCTCGATGAAATGATCGAACAGCGGTGCTGCATCGGTTGGCCCAGGACTCGCTTCAGGGTGTCCCTGGAAGCTAAATGCTGGCTTATCCGTTAGGTGAATACCTTGTAACGAACCATCAAATAACGACTTATGCGTCACCTTGATGTTTGCTGGCAATGTGGTTTCATCAGCAGCAAAACCGTGGTTTTGACTGGTGATCATCACGCGACCATTTTCAACATTGCTCACTGGATGGTTTGCACCATGGTGACCAAACTTCATTTTTAAGGTTTTCGCACCAGAGGCTAATGCAAGTAACTGGTGACCTAAACAAATACCAAACACTGGAATATCAGTTGTTAATATTTGCTGAATAGCAGTAATAGCATAATCACATGGCTCAGGGTCGCCAGGACCATTTGATAGGAAGACCCCATCAGGGTTCATGGCAAGGACATCTGCAGCAGATGTTTGAGCAGGCACTACCGTCACATCACAACCACGGTCAACCAACATACGTAAAATATTACGTTTCACACCGTAATCGTACGCGACAATTTTATATTTGAGTTCCGCTGCTGGTGTTTCAGACGGTAAACCACCGACTAATTTCCAGCTACCGTTACGCCATGTATAAGCTTTATCGGTGGTCACTTCTTTGGCTAAATCCATGCCTTTTAGACCTGGGAACGCTTTCGCAGCTGCCAGAGCTTTCGCTTCATCTAGGTCGCCGACCATAATACAACCGGCTTGGGCGCCTTTTTCACGCAAAATTCGAGTTAGTTTGCGGGTATCAATATCAGCAATACCAACCACATTATTCGCTTTTAAATAATCGCTTAATGATTGTTGGTTGCGGAAATTACTCGCCATAAGCGGTAAGTCACGAATAATTAAGCCACATGCATGAACCGAATCCGATTCTGTGTCTTCATCATTAGTACCTGTGTTACCGATGTGAGGATAGGTTAATGTTACTATTTGGCGTGAATATGAAGGATCTGTAAGGATCTCTTGATAACCTGTCATTGAAGTATTAAATACCACTTCACCAACAGAGATACCGGTAGCACCAATTGCGGTGCCAGAGAATACTGATCCATCTTCGAGTACGAGTAAGGCAGACTGTGTCAACGCGACCTCCAGAAAAGAGCCAAGCCACTTAAAATTATGTGTTTTTATTTTGCACTAAAATACCAATTTTCGATAAATTACGAAATTTTGACAAATTCTAGCGATTGTATAATAAATCCGTTTTTACGTCTATATTTTGTAGGATTGTTTTCAAAAAAAAACACCAACGAATGGTGTTTTTATTATCTAGTTCAATCCTAATACTTGTTGCATGTCATACAGACCTGCATTTTGATCGGAGAGCCAAAAAGCCGCCCTCATAGCCCCATTAGCAAAGGTCATTCTACTCGATGCTTTATGGGTTATTTCCAGCCGTTCGCCTATGTCAGCGAACATTGCGGTGTGTTCACCGACAATGTCACCAGCACGAACCGTTGCAAAACCTATGGTATTAGGATCACGTTCACCGGTAATACCTTCACGCCCAAATACCGCACATTGGTCTAAATCACGACCTAATGTTTGGGCAATAATTTCACCCATTTTAAGTGCAGTACCTGACGGTGCATCCTTTTTATGCCGATGATGCGCTTCGATTATTTCGATATCGGTATAATCACCCATCACCTCTGTAGCCAGTGCGAGCAACTTCCACATCACGTTGACACCGACAGACATATTAGGCGCTAATACCACTGGCACTTGTTCCGAATAGGCACCAATTTGCTCTTTTTGAGCATGATTAAAACCTGTGGTACCAATGACAATAGCTTTGTGATTTTTTGCGCACCAATCGAGATGAATAATGGAAGATTCAGGTGACGTAAAATCAATTAATACGTCAAAGTCGTCAACCACTTTATCCAGTGAATCGGTAATGGCAACATTCATCGCCCCAACACCAGCAAGTACACCAGCATCAATACCGATTAAACTTGAACCTGTACGTTCAATAGCTGCGCCAAGTATTATGACTTGTTGCTGTTTAGCAGATTCAATCAGTGTACGGCCCATACGGCCACTGGCACCAACTACAGCAATTCTCACTTTTGCAGTCATTTATTTCTCCCAGTGTTAACTAAAGGTAAACACACAAACAGCATATACAAAAACGCCTAAGTTAACTTAGGCGTTTTTAACAACTAGATAATTTCTAACAATTCAACTTCGAAGACCAAAGCTGAATAAGGCGGGATTGAAGCACCCGCGCCACGCTCACCGTAAGCCAAGTGATGCGGGACATATAATTTTAGCTTAGTGCCAACTGGCATTAACTGTAATGCTTCAGTCCAACCGGCGATAACACCAGATACTGGGAATTCAGCAGGTTGGCCACGAGCAACAGAGCTGTCGAACACATCACCACTGATGAAAGTACCATGGTAATGAGTACGTACAGTTGAATCATACGTTGGTGTTTCACCGTCGCCTTGTACAAGCACTTCGTATTGAAGACCAGACTCAGTTATCGTAATACCGTCACGCTTAGCGTTTTCAGCTAGGAATGTATCACCTTCAGCGGCAGCAGCTTCTGCAGCAGCTTCTTGTGCTTCTTGTAAACGACGACTAATTTCAGTAAATGCAACTTGAAGCTCTTCCATTGATACTGCGCTTTCTTTACCGGCAAATGCATCAGCAAGACCAGCTTGAACAGCAGGGATATCAATACCTTCAAAAGAGTTTGCTGCTAGTTGCTCGCCCATTTGACGACCTACACCGTAGCTAGCATGCTGTTCCATAGTGCTGAACAAATCTGACATAATAATTTTCTCTCAATAAACATAAAAAATTCGCACAAGAGTTTATCACAATAAACCCCGTAAATGTTGGCAAAAAACGCTATTTAACTTGAGCAATTTTACACTCAGCCAAAGACTGTTTTCTTGCCTGTGTATAAAGCGGCATCACTTGATTCTGTGCCGCTTGCAAGTCTTCAATTCGGTGACTGTGTGACGGGTGAGTCGATAGCAGTTCAGGGCCTTGGGCTCCGCCCGCTTTAGCCATGTTTTGCCACAAATTAACACTTTGAGCTGGATTAAAACCTGCTTTGGCCATTAGCTCAAGACCAACAATATCAGCTTCAGATTCCTGACTGCGGCCAAAAGGTAAAATAATGCCCACATTCGCCCCTAGCCCCAGTCCGGCCATGTACAAATCTTTATTGGCAATACCCGATGCTCCTAATGCGGCATCCGCAGCTTGCATGCCAAGACCCGTTATCTGCGCTCGAGATACTTGCTCGTTTCCATGTTGTGCTAAAACGTGCGCCACTTCATGTCCCATAACTGTAGCCAACTGATCTTGATTCGTCGCCACATTTAGTAAACCGGTATAAACACCAATATGGCCACCAGGTAGCGCAAACGCATTGACTTGATCTGATTCAAACAACACGACATCCCATTGCTGCGATTGGTCGGGTAACACCGCAGTGATACGTTTGGCAACACAGTTCACATATTGAGTTTGCGCTTGGTTTTGACTTATTTTTTCACTTTGCTTCATGGTCTCAAACGACTGAGCACCCATTTGCTGCATCTGGGTATCAGAAAACAACAAGGTTTGCCCTCGCCCTGTTGGCGATTGACTATTAACACAGCCAACTAATAAAGCAGAAACGAGTAGGGTTAGCGCGAGAGGTTTCATGTTGTCATCCCTTAAAATTCATTTAGCCAAAAAGCTAATCGATCATTCATTTATTTTATACCAATCAACTGGACCAATGCACCATTTGCGATATTAAACATCAGCCAGCATTCATGTGTTGATTAACGTGTTGATTTACGTTTAGCGAAATCACTAATACTGCGTTTATTGGCGGTACGACGATTGGCTTGCTTATCACGCGGCGCTCGCTTACTGTTTTCGCTAATCGGTTTGTCTGTTACCGCAAAACCAGCTAATTCATCTAATGGTAATGCCTGTCCGGTTAATTCTCGAATAGCCTCTAAACTGAGTAATTCAGAATGACCGACTAATGATAATGCCACGCCGCTTAATCCCGCCCGTGCAGTACGTCCAATACGATGAACATATACTGCTGCTTGGGCAGGCAAATCAACATTAATGACTACTGGCAATGCGTCGACATGAATACCGCGCGCTAATACATCGGTTGCGACTAATACAGTAAGTTGTGCCGTTTTGAATTGCTCTAAGGTCTTACTTCGCAGCGCTTGTTCTTTATCGCCATGAAGCGCCGCAGCGTTAATACCCGCTTTAATTAACTTTTTACACAATGCATCAGCATCATCTTTAGCATTCACAAACACCAATACTTGCGACCATTGATGTAAAGCAATTAAATGAATCAGCGCTTTGGCTTTGCTGCCTTTATTGACGTGATAGAGAGTTTGATCAATATCAGCCACGGTACTATTTAAAGCATGCGCTTCAATTCGTACGCAAGATGCAGACTGTACTTTTTGAGCTAATGCGACCAAAGATTCGGGTAACGTCGCCGAAAATAATAACCGTTGGCCACCTGGCATTAATGTAATCAACGCATTAATATCGGCGATAAATCCCATGTCCAGTAATCGGTCTGCTTCATCAAGGACCAAACTCTGCAGATGTTCAAAATCAATAACACCTTGTTGTGCTAATGCGAGTAAGCGGCCCGGTGTAGCAACGACGATGTTAACCGGTTGAGCTAAGCGCTCAATTTGAAGCTCTATTGCTTCACCGCCACACAGTACCTCTACGCGCAAATTAAGCGATTGTGCCAGCGGCACTAAGTTTTGCGATACTTGTGATGCTAACTCTCTGGTCGGTACGATGATCACGGCAGACAAATGAGCCGTTGGAAGCAGACTAATGCGTTGCAATACAGGCAAACCATAAGCATAGGTTTTACCGCTGCCGGTTTGGGCTAATGCCAACACATCTTGCCCCGCCAATATAGTTGGAATAGCCAGTTGCTGAATACGACTCGGCTGATTCACTGTCGGCGGTAATGCGGCTAATAAACTTGAATCGAGTGATAACGCTGAAAATGACATGTTAACGCCTAATGTTAATAGGATAAATTGACGATATTCGCCAATAAAAAAGGCTGCTTACCCAAAGTAAACAGCCTTTAACGAGGTCGCTAGATCATCGCGATTAACTGTTTAAATCCTGAAAGAACTTTTTAACGCCATCAAAGAAGCCTTCAGCTTTAGGGCTGTGCTTTTTTGATTCGCCAGTTAACGTTGCTTCAAACTCACGCAATAACTCTTTTTGTTTTTCATTCAAGTTAACCGGTGTTTCCATTACCACTTTACACAGTAAGTCACCTACTGCATGGCTACGGACCGACTTAACCCCTTTGCCGCGTAGGCGGAACATGCGCCCTGTTTGGGTTTCTGTTGGGATTTTAAGGCTAACTTTACCGTCTAATGTCGGTACTTCAATCTCGCCGCCTAATGCTGCTTTACTGAATGAAATAGGTACTTCACAGTAAAGGTTATTGGCGTCACGGGTAAAGATAGCGTGTTCTCGCACACTAACTTGAACGTATAAATCACCTGGTGGAGCACCAAACTCGCCCGCTTCACCTTCACCAGTAAGACGAATACGATCGCCTGTATCGACACCAGCAGGAATTTTAACTGATAAGGTTTTGCTTTTCTCAACTCGACCTTCACCATGGCACTTGCCGCAAGGATCTTTAATGATTTTACCGCGACCATGACAAGTAGGACACGCTTGCTGAACAGCAAAGAAACCTTGGCGCATTTGCACTTGGCCTTGGCCATGACACGTACCACATGTGGTTGCAGATGTGCCTTTTTTAGCGCCACTCCCGTCACATAAATCACAGGCTGCTAAAGTAGGAATTCGCAGTTCTTTGGTTAAGCCGCGTACGGCTTCTTCTAAAGACAATTCAAGGTTGTATCGTAAGTCACTACCGCGCGCAGCTTGACGTTGACCACCACCACGGCGACCACCACCAAAAATATCACCGAATACATCACCAAAGATATCGCCAAAATCACCTTGGCCACCACCGTGCCCACCACGATTAGGGTCGACGCCAGCATGACCAAATTGATCGTAAGCCGCTTTTTTGTCGCTGTCGGTTAAAATTTCGTACGCTTCTTTAATTTCTTTAAAGCTAGCTTCTGCGGCTTTGTCACCCGGATTACGGTCTGGGTGAAACTTCATCGCTAAGCGTTTGTACGCTTTTTTAATTTCGCGTTCACTGGTGTCACGTCCAACACCGAGAACTTCGTAATAATCACGCTTTGACATAGTGTTCTGTTTCTCGAAGGTGTGAGTAAATTGTTAAACTTAAATTATACAAACGGGCGTTTGAGGATAACCCCAACGCCCGCTTTAACGGTAACTAGCTGAAATTGCTAATTACTTTTTGTCGTCTTTAACTTCTTCGAACTCAGCATCAACAACATCATCAGCAGGCTTTTCTTGGCCAGCATCGTGCGCTTGACCTTCTGCTTCACCTTGAGCTTTAGCTTGAGCAATTTCCATTAACTTAGCAGACGCTTCGATTAGCGCTTGAGTTGCTGTATCAATGGCTTCTTTATCTTTGCCTTTTATGGCAGTTTCTAAAGTTGCGATTGCTGCTTCAATCTTTTCTTTTTCGTCACTAGCTAGTGCATCGCCAGCTTCTTCAACTTGTTTTTTAGTTGAATGAGCTAAACCATCTGCTTGATTACGCGCTTTAACTAACTCTTCAAATTTAGCATCTTCATCAGCATGAGCTTCAGCATCACGTACCATTTGTTCAACTTCTTCATCAGATAAACCTGAAGAGGCTTTGATAGTAATGTTTTGTTTCTTACCTGTTTTCTTGTCTGTTGCAGACACATGTAAGATACCATCAGCATCAATGTCGAACATCACTTCAACCTGTGGTTGGCCACGTGGTGCTGGCTCAATACCTTCAAGGTTAAATTGACCTAATGACTTGTTAGCACTCGCTTGCTTACGCTCACCCTGAAGTACGTGAATAGTCACGGCACTTTGGTTGTCGTCAGCTGTTGAGAATACTTGCTGAGCTTTAGTTGGGATAGTGGTGTTCTTCTCGATAAGCTTTGTCATCACACTGCCCATGGTTTCAATACCAAGAGATAGTGGGGTAACGTCAAGTAGAAGTACGTCTTTCACTTCACCAGAAAGTACGCCAGCCTGAATCGCCGCGCCAACAGCAACCGCTTCATCAGGGTTAACATCTTTACGAGGCTCTTTGCCAAAGAAGTTAGTGACTGCTTCTTGTACTTTAGGCATACGAGTCTGGCCACCAACAAGAATCACTTCATTGATATCTGATATTGATAAATCAGCATCAGCTAGTGCAACTTTAAGCGGCTCTAGAGTACGTTGAATTAAATCTTCAACTAATGACTCTAACTTAGCACGAGTAATTTTAACCACTAAATGCTTAGGACCTGATGCATCAGCAGTGATGTAAGGCAAGTTAACTTCAGTGTGGTTAGTGCTTGAAAGCTCGATTTTTGCTTTTTCAGCTGCTTCTTTCAAACGTTGCATTGCTAAAGGATCTCTACGAAGATCTAAGCCTTGGTCTTTTTTGAATTCATCAGCTAAATAGTTAATCATACGGTTATCAAAGTCTTCACCACCTAAGTGAGTATCACCATTGGTTGCTAGTACTTCAAATGTTTGGTCGCCATCGTTGCTGTCAATTTCGATGATAGAGATATCGAATGTACCACCACCTAAATCGTATACAGCAACAATGTTGTCGCCTTGTTTCTTGTCGATACCGTATGCAAGTGCAGCAGCAGTAGGTTCGTTGATAATACGCTTAACATCAAGACCTGCGATACGACCAGCATCTTTAGTGGCTTGACGTTGTGAATCGTTAAAGTAAGCAGGAACGGTAATAACCGCTTCAGTCACTTCTTCACCTAAAAAGTCTTCAGCAGTCTTTTTCATCTTTTTCAAGATTTCAGCTGAAACTTGTGGTGGTGCCATTTTGTTACCACGTGACTCAACCCATGCATCGCCATTATCAGCTGCGATAATTTTGAATGGCATGATGTTCACATCACGTTGAACTTCGTCATCTTTAAAACGACGACCGATTAAACGCTTGATGGCAAAGAATGTGTTTGTTGGGTTGGTTACAGCCTGACGCTTTGCTGGCTGGCCTACAATAATTTCATCATCGGTATAAGCGATAATTGATGGGGTTGTGCGATCACCCTCTGCGTTTTCAATTACGCGTGCTTTGCCGCCATCAAGGACTGCTACACACGAGTTTGTTGTGCCTAAATCGATACCAATAATTTTGCCCATGGGGTCCTCCGAAATTGACGTTAGTCGTCACAAATATGTTATTTGATGTTGATATGGGGATGAACAACAAGTATTTCAAGCATTTTGTTGCTTAACTTGAGATTCAAAATTAACCACTCATATCAGCCTTGATACCTATATTGGGACAACAAAGTGAATTACAAGGGGATAAGTAAATATTTATCCTGTTTTATGGATTTTTTTATGCGGGCCATACCAATAAGGTAAGGTGGGTGAACAATAAATCACAACCACTGCCAAAATAAGCGAAATAGTGAAAAAAACAGTAAAACCAGCCGGAATAGTGAAGTAACAAAGCGTAGACACGTTAATACTTTACCGAAAGCCACCCACTCTAATGATGAGTTAGATTGTAATAGCGATATAATCGTTACTCATACCAGTATTGAGCTTATTAAGCACATCGTTCATTTTCAATCGACATTGGTTTATATCATATTAACCTGCTTGGCATTTCAGCGGTGTTAGTCGTATTTTGCTGTCACACTGCAAACAAAAGCATTAAATAACGCTAATCATTTGATAAAAAATACAACTAGCGTTATAAAAGTATATATAGATGTTTAAAAAAGTACTAAAAATTCAAATGATTGTAGAGGAAGTAAGGCAATGGGACTGCCAAGATGGAATTTCAGTGATAATACCGAACGTAAGATACGCATTGTTACCTTAGCAATTGTTATGGTAATTCTAGTTTATGAAAAGTTTTATGGCGTAAGTACCACACAATATCCAGCTATGTATTTGTGTGTATTTTCACTTATCGCCACTTTTATGACCAATGCAGTACAACGTCGATATTTCACTTATGTGATGGAATACGCGCAAGCATTTAGAATTGTGGCGATATTAATGACTTGTGCCTTTTTTGCAATTTGGTTATTAACCACCTATGAACGTTTGGTTGAGCCAGTAACGCCCAGTCATCTTATTTATAATTTATAGCGCTCTGTTATAGCGTCTCTCAGCACAAACAATAAAGGGCGCTTATTTGCGCCCTTTATTATTATAAGTACAACAAAATGCATTATTGCCTACAGGTGTAATCCCCCCAAGCTAGCCACTTGTATGTGGTCAGTGCATCTAACGCCATTGGACCACGGGCATGTAATTTCTGGGTGCTCACGGCCACTTCAGCGCCAAGACCAAATTGTGAACCATCGGTGAAACGAGTACTGGCATTCACATACACTGCGGCGGAATCAACTTGATTCATAAAGTCACTCGCTGTGTGAATGTTATCCGTTAAAATGGCTTCAGAATGCCCTGTAGAATAATGACGGATATGCTCCACGGCTTCGTCAATATCGTTAACCACTTTGATCCCTAACGTGAGCGATAACCACTCTGTTGAAAACGATTCATCATGTGCAGGTGTAACATCAAAACCTAACCCATCAAGATAAGGTAAAGTCATTGCACAAGCATGGAAATGAACCCCAAGTGAGTGTAAATGTGAGGCAATATTAGGAATAAATTCTGCAGCAACCTGTTGATGTATTAATAATGTATCTAAGGCATTACACACAGTCGGGCGTTGAACTTTAGCGTTGGCAATCACATCGATTGCACGCACTAAATCAGCTTGTTTATCGACAAATAAATGACAGATGCCAATGCCGCCTAAAATGACAGGAATACTCGATTGCTCAGCACACAATCGCTGCAGGTTTTGTCCACCACGAGGGATAATCATATCAACATATTTGTCGAGTCTTAGTAAGCCACTGACAAGACTCCGCTCTGGTGAATCAATCAGCTGCACGGCATCTTTAGGTAAATCTAAACTCACCAGTGCATCACGGATAACTTCACTTAGCACTTTATTTGAGGTTAGGGTTTCTTTACCGCCACGCAAAATCACTGCATTACCGGTCTTTAACGCCAACACGGCAATATCAACGGTGACATTTGGCCGAGCCTCATAAATAACCCCCACCACACCTAATGGGACACTGCGACGAGTTAAGCGTAAGCCGTTATCCAATACCCGACTGTCAGCTTCTTTGCCGACAGGGTCGGCTAGTGCGATGACATTATCAATGTCAGCTATAATTCCGCCTAGCCGCCCTTCGTCCAGCATCAACCTATCGATCATGGCTTCGGTTAAACCACTTTGCTTCGCTGCAATGATATCTTGTGCATTCGCTTGTAAAATATCATTTTTCCGCTGCGCTAAGTGGTCTGCAATCGTAGCTAATAACACGTTTTTTTGTTTCGCTGTTAAACTCGCTAAAATAAAACTTGCAGCCTTAGCACGTTGCCCTAATTGAGTTAAATATTCTGTTTCTGTGGCTGACATATGTTTATCCTTAATTATCAAGTACGACCATATCATTGCGATGAACCACGGCATCGCCGTAGTTATAGCCTAGTAGACTTTCTATATCATCAGAATGTTTACCGCTAATTTTGGTTAAATCATTGGCGCAATATCGGCTAATGCCTTTAGCCAAAATCTTACCGGTTTGATTCACAATCAGTAAGGTCGCCCCGCGCTCAAAATTGCCTTCAACATCGACAATGCCTTTAGATAATAAACTACGACCATTAGCAACAACGGCAACCGATGCTCCAGCATCTACAACTAATTTACCTTGTGAAGCAGGACCAGCCAAGATCCATTGTTTGCGACTTTCTAATGGATTTTCGATTGCACTAAAATGAGTGCCGACAGACTCCCTCGCCGCCACTTTGGCAATAACATCAGGGTGATGACCGGAAGCGATGACAACTTCTATGCCCGCTCGTCGAGCCACATCCGCCGCTTCAAGTTTAGTCGCCATTCCGCCCGTTCCAAGTCCTGACACTGAACCGCCAGCCAATAAACGTAAACTGTCGTCAATATTGACAACTTGTTTAATTAACTGTGCGTCGGGATGGGTGCGTGGGTCGGCATCAAATAAGCCTTTTTGGTCGGTCAGTAAGATAAGTAAATCAGCATCGCAAAGTAAGGCTGCACGGGCTGATAAATTATCATTATCACCCACTTTAATCTCATTGGTTGCAACTGCATCATTTTCATTAATTATCGGGATAATATTATGAGCTAATAATGCATTTAAGGTGTCGCGCGCATTAAGGTAACGTTCACGATCTTGTAAATCAGCACGAGTTAACAATAACTGGCCAACATGTAACCCGTAAATACTGAACAATTGTGACCAAGCCAAAATTAACTGACTTTGACCCACAGCTGCAAGTAACTGTTTATTGGCCATAGTGTCTGGCAACACTGGATATTGTAAATGCTCTCGCCCAGCAGCTATAGCGCCTGATGTACACAATACGACTTCAACGCCTGAACGCATAAGCGAGGCCATTTGCCTGGCTAATTCAACCATATGTGCTTTATCAAGCTTTTTACTGCCCGATGTCAGCACGCTGGTGCCTAACTTAACTACTACGCGGCGATAACCCATTTGTATTACTCAGCTTACAAAAAATATTCAGTTCATTTTTATACCCAATTCACTCGATAATTCATAGTGAAAGCCGCTAATACTGGAATATTTGTCTAGATTAACCATTTTCAGGTTAATAAATAGTTATCAAACAGTCCTTAATTCTGCTAACTCAGTTGCATTGAGCTGCAATAGGGTAGTTATTGGCGCCTTATTAGAAAAACAAAAAAAGGGCTAATAGCCCTTTTTTATATTGGCTTTAGCCAATTTATTAACTCACTGTACTCATGGACAGCTAATTAACCGTAAATAAACTTGGCAATAAACAATGCGGCCACCACTAAAATACCTGGATTTAAATCTTTAAAACGCCCTGTCATCAATTTGATCGCAGCATAAGAAATAAACCCAAGCCCAATAGCATTGGCAATAGAAAAGGTTAACGGCATTAATAAGCAAGTCACGACAACAGGAGCGGCTTCAGTTAAGTCTTCCCAATCAACATTGACTAGGCCAGACATCATTAAAATAGCAACATAAAACAAGGTTCCAGTTGTGGCATAGGCTGGCACCATACCCGCTAATGGCGACACAAATAATGCCGCTAAAAACAGTAATCCAACCACAACTGCTGTTAAACCAGTACGACCGCCCGCACTCACCCCAGCAATACTTTCAATATAGCTAGTGGTAGTTGATGTACCCAATGCAGCACCAGTAATAGTGGCGACGCTGTCTGCGGTTAAGGCACGTTTTACTCGAGGTAAACGGCCTTTTTCATCAAGCAGTCCGCCACGTTGAGCAACAGCGACTAAGGTACCTGATGTATCAAATAAATCGACAAACAAGAAGGCAAAAACCACCGATAACATGCTCACTTCTAATACACTAGACAAGTCCATCTTCATAAATGTCGGTGCAATAGACGGTGGCATTGAAATTAAGCCTTGGTATTGCACATCGCCAAATATCATTCCCAGAACAGTCACAATTAGGATACTGAAAATAACAGCACCCTTTAAGCCACGTTGAACCATAGCAATAATTAAGAAGAAACCTAACGCAGCCATCAATGCAGGAAATGAGGTGATATCGCCCATAGTCACTAATGTTGCAGGGCTAGCCACTACAATACCGGCATTTTTTAAGCCAATTAAGGCTAAAAATAATCCAATACCAGCTGCGATACCAAAACGTAACGACATTGGAATACTGTTGACTATCCACTCTCGGATCCTAACTAAGGATAAAATTAAGAAACACACTCCTGACATAAAGACCGCGCCAAGTGCTGTTTCCCAGCTATAACCCATTTCACCAACAACGGTGTAAGTAAAAAAAGCATTCAGTCCCATACCCGGAGCCAATGCAATCGGGTAATTAGCTAATAACCCCATAACTAAGCAACCGATGGCAGCAGCTAAACATGTGGCAACAAATACTGCACCATGATCCATCCCTGCATCAGCAAGCATCATAGGGTTAACAAAAATGATGTAGGCCATCGTTAAAAAAGTAGTCAGACCGGCCACAGCCTCTTGCTTAAGACTGGTGTTGTTCTGTTTAAGTTTAAATAGTTTTTCTAACATGGAACGGGGTTCCTTGGGCAAAGGTTAACATTGGATTAATGGTTAAATTGCTACAGATGAGGATGCGGTAAGCCTTGTGCTACTGACCATACTCGCTGAGTCGACATCATTACAGAGGGCTTACTTTATTGCGGGGAATTATAAATACTTACGACCTTGATAGCTATCAATAGCCTTTTTGTTGAAAGATTTCAGTTTTTTAAATAGCGCACTAACCAATTAGCTACTAACCAATTAGCTTGAATCTAACTAAAAGCTTGCTGAATTTAAGACAAAAAAAAGCCTACTCAATAGAGTAGGCAGACATGTTACAAGCATCCCATATGGGGAAAGGAAAGCTAGCACCACTTAACGTGATGTGGCGATAAATTAATTAATTTACCACCCTGTCTAAAACCGTCAAACGAGACGAACAAAAGGTTGATGGATATTAACACTACGTAAAGAGGGTCAATTCTTAACGTTTCATGGCGAATATACCGCCACGTAAAACTGTTACGTCGGCAAACCAAGTGTTTTGCCAATAAAATTTGCTGTTACCTGTATAAGACATAGTCATGCTCCTGATTAAAGTAAAGTTGTATAAACCTAGTAAAGCTTGGCTCGGTTCCCTGGAACGTACATTTCTCAAATCCATTGAGACAACTTGTCACTCAGATCCTTGGAGGTTATATCCATCCTGGATTAACTAGAGTCGACAAACACATTGCTTGTCGACGAAGTGAATTATACAAAACTGTAATTTAATTACAAGTATTATTTGCTTTAATTCACAAAAACATCATTAAAAGTGATTTAATTACAATTACTTCGTATTAAAACTATGTATAACTATTGTTATCAACATGTGAGCTATAAATAAAACCATTATAAAACAAATAATTAGATACAATATCACTACAGCTTTGAAAACTGTAATAAAGCAACCAAAGGGCTTGCAGTTGGCTTTCCATACAGAGGATCGCCCTCCACCGCACTGCCTGCAATATCAATATGGGTAAATGCCAGCTCTGTTTGAGCTAATCCAGAGGCTTTTATCAAGAAAGCGGCAGGATATTGATGCCCACGAGCCGTAATTGAAGACGGACCATTATTCGATGACACCACATCTGCAGCGCCATTTTTATCGGCAACTTTATCAAAGTCTTCTGGACGTAATCGTGAAACCTCAAATGGTTCACCCCATAACTGACCCACTTCAGCGAGAGTTGCTGCAACCCCTTGTTTTTTAGCCGCGCTATTTTCAACTAATGCAGGGTAACCACCGTAGGCTCGCACAACATGACCGGTTAACGTCGCCACCGAAAATAATTGTGGATTCACTGCGGTTTGAGCCTGTATTCGCAAATGCGATAATAAGTCAGCCAATACTAAGCGACCTTCTGCATCAGTATTACCAATACGGACTCGCACACCTGCGTGGCTAGTAATGATCTCATCGGTGACAAATGCATCACTGCCAATACTGTTTCTTACTAATCCGAGTTCAGCAATGACTTTAATACCTTTAGGTTTCAGTATTGATAGTGCTTTCATTAAACCGGCAACTGCTGCCGCGCCACCTTTATCACGGCTCATTCCAGCCATAGAACCTGCAACTTTAATATCAGCGCCACCAGTGTCGTAAACCACACCTTTGCCAGCAAAGAATAAGGTTTTTGTAATAGGGCCTTCACCAACATATTCAAGCTTTACCACTCGAGGATGATGACGTGCAACATCAAAAGAGCTTCTACCCACTGCGCTGAGTAATGGGTATTGCGCTTTTAACTGCTCGACTTGATCAACCACAGATACAGCCAAACCGCTATCAGCAAAAGCATCAACACAATATTGTGCAAACCCAATAGCCGACATACGCTCAGGTTCTGTACCACAAAGATCGCGCGCCAATACTCGTCCAGATTCTGCCGCATTAATTAACCTACTGTGCGCGGCGGTATTCAATAATCCAATAGCCTCTAAACTCGGTTGCAAAGACTTTGCTTCTCGCGCCTCTAACGGTTGCCAAAGCTCTTGTCCACACGCCAGTGCGGCAACTTGTTCTGCATTGGCAAAGCGATTGTCAGTTACCCTTGGAACAACAAGTAAAGGTTTAGTGGCACCTGCGGCTTTAGCAATGGCAATACCTTCTCGAGCGGCTTTGGCAAAAATCCTGACATCGCTATACTCATTGTCGCTATCTGTCACTGGGGAGATAATCAAACGACCACCGGCTAACCCTGGCGCAAAAAGGAGCGTGGCACTTTTACCGACACGGAAATCTATTTGACTAGCGTGTGCAGCAAGCAAACTCACTTCATCTTGTTTGATCTCAGCTAAACTCGTCGCTATCACAACAACAGCGTCCCAACCTTCGCCTTCAAAAATAGCCTCATCACTTGTGACATCAATAATTGGCACTTGGAACGCGGTAACCGCTTTATTCACTTGGGTCATACAAGATCCTTACTCTTTAGGAATATAGATAAATTAGTGGGTTCATAATTATTTACAGATTTGTGGACTAAACCTTGGCAAATCGCTATCGCAATATCAAGTAACTGCGCAGAATATGTTAAAATAGTGGCAGTAATATTTTGTGTCGTATATCGACTTGATTTCATCTTAGAGGGCGTTTCGTGACTGCATTAACTCAATTATATCCTCAGCCTCTATGGCAATGGTTTGAACAAATTTGTGCTATTCCACATCCATCAAAACATGAACATGCGTTATCACAACATATTCAACAATGGGCAAAAGCTCAAGGCCTTGCGGTTGTTGAAGACAAAGTGGGTAATTTAATCATCCGTAAGCCTGCTACTGCAGGAATGGAAAACTGCAAAATAGTGGTGTTACAAGCGCACATTGATATGGTGCCGCAAAAAAATGCCGACAAAGTACATAACTTTGAAACCGATCCGATAGAAGCCTATGTAGACGGTGATTGGGTTAAAGCAAAAGGCACTACCTTAGGTTCAGATAACGGAATTGGTATGTCTTCGGCGCTGGCCGTTTTAGGCAGTAAAGACATTAAGCACGGGCCACTCGAAGTGCTGCTCACCATTGATGAAGAAGCCGGCATGACGGGCGCTTTTGGTTTAGAAGCCGGTTACCTTGATGCTGAAATTTTAATTAATACTGATTCAGAGCAAGAAGGTGAAATCTACATGGGTTGCGCCGGCGGTGTTGATGCACAGATAAGTATACCAATGTCTTGGCAAGCACCAGAACAAAGCAACGCCAGCTTTTCACTGACTATGTCGGGTTTAAAAGGCGGCCATTCTGGTGTCAATATTCATCTTGGTCGTGGTAACGCTAACAAGTTATTAGCGCGATTTTTGTTTAAATACAGTGACGAATTAGCCTTAGAGCTAGTCAGCTTTAGTGGTGGTTCGCTGCGTAATGCGATTCCACGTGAAGCTAACGTTCAATTGATGTTGCCAGCTGAAAATGTTGAAGCATTAAAACAAGCTATTGAGTCATTCCAAGCGTTAGTGCGTGAAGAGTTAGCCGTAGCTGACCCATCGATGTTACTCACATTAGCCGCTATTGATGCACCAACAAAAGTCATGGGCGAAGAAGCGCAAAATACCTTAATCGACTTATTACATGCTTGCCCTAACGGCGTAATGCGCATGAGTGATGAAGTGGAGGGGGTGACTGAAACATCACTAAATATAGGCGTGATCAGTACTGAAGATGAAAGCGTAGAAATATTATGCCTTATTCGTTCATTAATCGATTCGGGGCGTGAAGAAGTCACCGGTATGCTAACCGCACTATCAAATCTATCGGGTGCTAGCATTGATTTAAGCGGTGCTTATCCAGGTTGGAAACCAGACACTAGCTCATCTGTTATGGCAATTGTGCGTGACACCTATAACGATATTTATAAAAAAGATCCTACTGTGATGGTTATTCATGCGGGTCTTGAATGTGGTTTATTTAAAGAACCTTATCCACATATGGACATGGTATCGATTGGTCCGACGATTCGCTATCCGCACAGCCCAGATGAAATGGTTAACATCACCACGGTTGGTCAATATTGGGAATTACTGCTAGCTGTATTAGAGCGTATTCCTGCTAAAGAGGCGTAATCAATCAAGTGATTATGGCCAAGATTATAATTGGCGGATAAGCTATAAATCAAAGGCGACAGCAATGTCGCCTTTTTGCTCTCTATGATTTCCGTTATAAAATGGGCGCCTAAAATTGTAAATCGAGTTGAGTAATTTGATCGGCACTATTCTCGGAAGAAACCAACGTCACATCCGCTAGGCCAACGCTCACACCGAGTAACCGAATCCCTCGCCCTTGGCTTCGTTGTAATGCTTGCAGTAATAATTCATGAAACAGGTTAATTGAAATCTCATCACTGCGATGCTCGATGGTGGTCTGCTTAAAATCATTAAATTTCAGTTTTACAACCTGCTTATGGATCTGTCTATCTTTCGCACTCCGATGAACCCGAGCACTCAGCTCTTGAATAAGCTGTGGTAATACTTGATGACATTGCTCTAACGTAAAAATGTCTTTGGCTAACGTGGTTTCAACCCCTACGGACTTACGCACTCGGTGCGGGCTAATTTGCCTTGAATCGATACCTTGTGCACGCTCAGCCAACACATGGCCAAACTTACCAAAGGCCTCAATTAATTGCACTTTAGGGTATTGTTGCACGTCATAACAAGTGGTTAAGCCAATATCGGCTAACTTTTTTGAAGTGACTTTACCGACGCCAGGAATTTTACTCAGAGGTAGGTCTTTTACAAAATCAGCAATTTGATTTGGGGTGATAACATATTGTCCATTAGGCTTATTTAAATCGGATGCAATTTTGGCTAAAAACTTAATGGGTGCAATACCTGCTGAAGCCGTTAATCCAGTGACCTCATAAATGTCATCACGTATCGCTTTGGCAATTAATGTCGCACTGCCTTGATGAGCATCGCAATCTGTGACATCAAGATAAGCTTCGTCTAAAGACAATGGTTCGACAAGATCAGTGTATCGATGAAAAATCTCACGTATTTGGAGTGACACAGATTTATACACCTCCATGCGTCCAGGCACTAAAATTAACTGCGGACACAACTGTAACGCATGATAACTGGACATAGCACTTCGCACCCCAAATTTGCGGGCCTCATAACTGCAAGTACTTATCACACCACGGCGATCACTTCTACCGCCAACAGCAATGGGCTTTCCTCTTAACTCAGGAAAATCACGCATTTCTACCGCAGCAAAATAACAATCCATATCAATGTGAATGATTTTACGCATTCTATAGCCATTATCATTAACTCAATTACCATGATGGTACTGTATATATAAACAGTATTCAATCGTTGCTTATTATTAATATAATGAATAAATGTGACTCAAGATATTTTTAAATGTCAAAAGCTAGCTTCAAGCCATCCTAAAACGCAATAAAATATTATTCTGAAAAAAGCTAAATCATCTCGCAAATTATTCAATTTATAAATTGATTGTAGACAACATTCTTATGACTTCAATTCGATTTATTGAGTCATTCTTTCTTTTCAAAAGCAGTACAAAATCATAAGCATTTAACCGTAATTGACTATCTAGCAGTTGAGGGTCACTGCCTTTGCTCAGTAAGTATTCAACTAATTTTTTATCATTGAGTAAGATTGCGGCATGAAGAGGCGGTAGTCCATCAATCTTACTTTTAGTATTAACGGAGGCACCATTGTCGATAAATTTATCTAAATAAACATATCTTTTTTTCTGATTAGAAATGCCAAATAAAAATGCTATACCACCTACAGACTGAAGATCTTCTAAGTCTTGTTTCCCCCTGTGTCAGGATAGTTGTCGCCTCAATTAATTTACAAATAAACAGGGAGCGGTAAGTTACAGCAAGTGAATTA